>JAUVIV010000073.1 GCA_030592575.1 bacterium
CCAAATCCACTTACAATATGTAATCTATATCCATCAGATTGTCCAGCTTTTAAACTAATTCCTGATGTTACCGGATCAAAAAATCCACCGATAGAATATGTCCCAATTAAAAAAAGTATAAAGTTCATTATAATCTCCTTTCAATAGTATAGCATATATAATTTAAGAAGTTAGTAACATTTTCAAAAGAGCCATCCTGATATACAATCCGTTTTGTGCTTGTCTGAAATAAGCAGCACGAGGATCTGAATCCACTTCTGATTTGATTTCATCAAGTCTTGGAAGAGGATGCATAATGATAGATTTCTTTTTCATAACATCAAGAATTTCTTTAGAAATTATATATTTACCATGGGCTTTTTCATAATCTTCTACTCTTTCTCCAAATCTCTCACGTTGAATACGAGTCTGATAAACAACATCTACTTTTGCACAAACTTTTTTCAAATCATTTTCTTCAAAAAATTGAATATTATGCCTTTTTAAATAAGCTTTTATATCTTGTTTCATACGAACTATCTCAGGCGTTACAAAGTAAATCTTTATATCTTCATACTTACCCAAAAGATACGATAATGAGCGAACTGTCCTTCCGTTTGCAAGGTCTCCTACCATAGCTACTGAGATACCATTTATTTCTCCAAGTTCTTTTTTAATAGTATAAATGTCTAATAAAGCTTGTGTGGGATGCTGTCCTGAACCATCTCCTGCATTGATAATTGGAGTCTTTGAGACCATAGCCGCTCTTTTAGCTGCTCCACTTTCGTAATGTCGTAAAACAATCACATCGGCATAGCCTTCTATCACTCTAATACTATCTTCAAGCGTTTCACCTTTAGCAGATGATGAGAATTCACGTGCCGATTCGGTAGTAATTACTTCGCCTCCAAGCTTGTGCATAGCTGATTCGAATGATAATCTTGTACGAGTTGACGGTTCATAAAATAAAGTAGCCATTACTTTGTGAGATAAAATGTTAGACCCTCCGGATTTGACTATTATATCCATTTCTTTAGCAATTGAGAAAAGCTTGGATAAATTTCTTTTATTAAATTGTTGGGCTTTAATTATATGTTTCATTTTACCTCCGTATTTGTGGAATACTTTTTGTTAGTGTTAGTGATTTTCTCTATCTACAATTATTGACTATTTTATGCCGACAATCTTAAATAATTTTTGAGTTGTACGAGCTTTAGAGATAAGCTCCACTGATTCTTTAATCCAAGGATCTTGTGAAAGAATCACTTTGTACTTACCTTTGCTCCCCCACTTCGCTTCAGCAATCATCATTTTCAAAGTTTCACTAATTTTATGACTAACAGAATCAAATTCCGCATCCTTGAATTCTATTTTTTGGGCTATAAGAAAAGATTTGAAATCTTTCAATATTTTTGTATCTATCTCAAATTCAGGTGTGAGTTCTGAATGTTCCCTTGCATATTTTGCCGTATATTGCATAAACGCTCCTTCTCGAATAATTTTAACAAGAAAAGAAGCAGGAAAAGTTTCAAGTTTCAATACAGTGTCAGGAATTATAGAACCACCTGAGATAAGTTTTCTTTTAAGTGTACCAAGTGTTTTAAATTCTTTCCCTGAAGTAGGATTTTTAAGCAAGTAAAAAAGCGTATCTGAATGATTTATACATCTTCCGGATGGAGTATAATACAATGCAGTCGTAAGCTTAAGGGCATCACTTTTTTTGTATTTTTTTAAACGCATCAAAGTTTGAACAGAACCTTTGCCAAAAGTAGTATCTCCTACTATGAGTCCGAGATCCCAATCTTGGACAGCTCCTGCTACAATTTCCGAAGCTGATGCTGATGAACGATTCACAAGGATTATAAGAGGAGATTTACCCGTTTTAGAATCGGTAGTGGCATAAAAATTCCGATTCGTATCCCTGATTCTTCCTTTTGTTGATACAATAGCTTTCCCCTGAGGTAAAAAGTTATCTGCTACTTTAATTGCTTCGTCAAGCAAACCACCCGGATTCATTCGGAGGTCAATTATAAATTTCTTTGCTCCCTGAATCATCAAAGAATCCAGTGCATTACTAACATCTTTACCCGCATTTTTAGAAAATCCTGAAAGTCTTATATATCCTATATCGGGTTTGATTATTCCATAATACTGAATATTTTTTATCTTTATCTCTGCTCTCGTAAGATGGAAATCGATAGGTTCTTCAATTCCTTCTCTTTGAATAGTAAGAGTAACTTTCGTTCCCGGAGTACCTCTCATTTTATCTACTGCATCATTAATATCTATCCCTTTGGTTGAGAGGTCATCTATTTTTACTATTTTATCTCCCGGTTGGATTCCTGCACGATAAGCAGGAGTTCCTTCAAATGGAGAAATAACCGTAATTATATTTCTTGTTTTACCTACAATAAAGCCCAATCCTCCATATTTTCCTTTAGTTTTAATTTCAAGATTTTCATACTGTTTTTTTGTCAGATATGTAGAATGTGGGTCAAGCTTTGAAAGCATCCCCCGAATTGCAGCTTCCATTAGCTCTTTAGAATCTACTTCTTGAACATAACTTATAGGAACTATTCTAAGAACATTGGTAAAAGTCTCCAACCACTGACGTATATTTTCTCCTCTTGCACTTACCCATATACCAACTGTCAACAAAAAGACTGATAATACAATAATATATTTCTTTTTCATTTTATTCTCTCCAATAGTGGTTTTATAACTTTTCTTATATCTTTCTCGATTTCTTCCGGAGATAAAACTCCATTAAACACTTTTACGCGATTGGGATTTTCATCTGCGATTTTTAAATATTCTTGTCGTACTCTTTTATAAAAATCTTCTGATTCAAGCTCCATTCTATCCTTGCACTTAATTCTCTTAAGTCCTTTTTTGGGAAAAATATCAATAAGTATGGTAAGATTAGGGGAGATTCCGTCAGTAGCTATCTCATTCATAGTTCTGATTTGTTCTTCTGAGATTTCCCTTCCTTTTCCTTGATAAGCAATAGTACTGTCGAAAAAGCGGTCTGTAATTACTATCTTCCCATCAAAAAGAGCAGGTTCTATAACTTCTTTAATATGTTGAGCTCTATCTGCAAGATAAAGAAAAAGCTCTGCAAGTTCAGCTAATTCTGTATTTTCTTTATCCAGCAAGATATTTCGTATTTTTTTGGAGATTTCAGTACCACCCGGTTCCTTCGTAAATATACAATCATACCCTTCCGAGTTTAACCACTTATATAACTTCTCTGCCTGAGTGGATTTTCCACTTCCCTCTATTCCTTCAAATGATATAAATAGTTTTTTCACTACAGCCTTTTGCCCAATTATATAGGCATTTCCGTTAATTCATATATGAAGAATGTCTCTACTTTTTTACTTTTACAGTAAGAACAGAGACGAGAATCTCCAGTAAAAATTGGCATATGAGTAGAGCGAGCAAGCTCAATAAGAGAAACATCTGCAGGACCAAATTGAGCAAGCTCTTCCTGATTCATATTAAGAATTGACATAAATTTTTCATCTAACTCTTTATTCTTAAAAAAATTATATACAAATTTCCAAAATTTGACAATTATTTCGTTTGTAACCTGGCCCCTTATCAGATAAGCGATTTCAACAATTACTGATGGAGTAGTAGATAGAGTGATATTGTAAAAATAACTCCTTAATTTTCCACAAAATATTTCATCCCTGATATATCTTAACCTTTTGTATGGGATTTTTTTATAATAATGCATCCAGAACTCTGAAAGCAGAAAATCAAAGAATGGCCCTGTATCTACAATAATTTTTGGAGAGAAGTACATCTTTTAGACTAATGATTTCATTCTATGGGTTTTTAAGAATAACATTTTCAACTGAACCTGTTTTTGCATCTATTTCTACCGTATATTGAGCTTTTTTATTTATTCCAAAACCTGGGAAGAATTCACATTCTATTTTCCAACGATTTGTTTTCTTGTTCAATTCAGTTTTCACAATCAGAAAACCAATCACAGAAAAAGCACCATGTACTTCATCAAAATAACTTCTAACTGCCTTAGAAGCCTCTTTTCCTCCTAAATTAAATGTTTTGCTTGGCATTTTTAGGACCTCCTTTTTTGCCATACTTCTTTATAAACTCCTCCACTTTTGCTCTTGCTGTATCATCAGGATACTGTGTTGGTGGTGATTTCATAAAGTAGCTTGATGGCTCTATGAGAGATCCTGACAGACCCGCATCCATAGCAATTTTACAAGCTCGTATTGCATCTATCACCACTCCAGCTGAGTTTGGCGAATCCCAAACTTCAAGTTTAAGTTCCAAATTCAATGGAACATCTCCAAACGTTGTTCCCTCTGCTCTGATAAAAGCAAACTTCCTATCTTTTAACCAAGGAACATAATCTGAAGGACCAACATGCACAGCTTCTTCATCTATTTTATATGGAATTTGTGAAGTTACTGCTTGAGTTTTACTAATCTTTTTTGAGTAAAGACGTTCTCGTTCAAGCATATTCAAAAAGTCAGTATTTCCACCGACATTTAATTGGTAAGTACGTTCCATTCGAACTCCACGGTCATTAAATAAGTTTGTGAGTACTCTGTGGACAATCGTAGCACCAACTTGCGATTTTATATCATCACCAATAATAGGAACTCCAGCTTTCTTAAACATTGAATCCCAATATTTCTGACTGGCAATGAATACCGGAATACAATTTATGAATCCGACTTTTGCCTGAAGTATTTGCTCAACATACCATTTTGTTGCTTCTTCCGAACCAACAGGAAGATAACTTATTACTAAATCAGTTTTTGTCTCTTTCAATACTTTTACAATATCCACAGTTGAACCGGGAGCCTTTTTTACCACAGGAGCGAGATATTTTCCTATCCCGTCATGTGCCATTCCCCGAAGTACCGGAATTCCAAGTTTAGGAACATCACAGAACTTATAAGTGTTATTGGGCTTTACATAAATTGCTTCGGCAAGGTCTTTGCCTACTTTATTACGGTCAATATCAATTGCACAAGAAAATTCTATATCCTCTATGTGATAAGCACCAAATCTTGTGTGCATAATTCCGGGTATTTGCTGATTTTCTTTTGCATTTTTATAATAATGAACACCTTGAACTAAACTTGATGCACAATTTCCAACTCCTATTATACCAACTCTTATTTTACTCATTATTCCTCCTTTGCTCCAAAATATATTCTGAATTTATTGCTTGTCAACTTTTTTAATCCGAGTAATTTTCAAAACTTCCTAATCCTTATGGACTTGCACAATTACACGACGAGATGACTTTGGTCCATCAAATTCACATAACATAATCGCTTGCCAAGTTCCAAGTTCTAAATTTCCGTTTTTTACGGGAATTGTCACACTTGCTCCGATAATAGCAGATTTTATATGTGCAGCCGCATTGTTATCAATCCTGTCATGCAGATAGTTATCATGAAGTGGAATAGCTTTATCCAAAGCCCGTAAAAAATCAGTCTTAATATTCGGGTCTGCACTCTCATTTAAAATAATCCCCGCAGTTGCATGAGGAATATAAACTATACAAAATCCATCCTTTATGCCGGAATTTTTGACTATATCACTTACCTCATAAGTCATATCTATAAGCTCTTCTTGTGAGCGAGTAGAAAGTGTAAACGTTGTCTCCATTTTTACCTCCAATTACTAATGGAAAAACTTATTCCCGGAAATATCTCTTTATCAGTTATAATACATCCGCCTTTACAAGTCATCACAAATTTTGGCAGTTTATACCACTTTATCCCAAGTTCAAATTTCAGAGTATGTTTGAGTTCGCCTGTAAGCCAATAATCCGTTGGGAAAGAAGAAGGATAGAGTTCATCTACACTGCCTTCACCTTTACGAAGATAGGAAACATTTGAGATTACATCTATTTTTCTATTTAAGTGATGCACTATTCCAAAAAAGAACTCGTCAAAATCAGGTCCCTCCGGATGACCTATTGGATAGCCAATATAAGTATATCGCTGATATGGAATTATGTGGTCGTAAGTCCATCTTGTAACTCCACGATATTCAAAAAGCCAGTAATTATTTAAAAAAGTTCCTCTGATTCCGATATTTGCTCCAATCTTTGGACGATCTCCTTTTGGAGTTGCCTGATATGGAGTATCGTCAATCATAAGTTCTGAATAGATTCCGAATCCTTTGAAAAATAAATTAAAGTCAAATCCCCATAGAATATTTACTTTTGCTCCGCCACGATTCCATTCATAAGGATAATAAAGAAAAATGGGATTTAAATAATAGGACTCAGGAAAGCGTCCCTCTCCCCCGAATAAAGCAACTTCAGAAAACCCGAGATAAATGGTAGGGGAATATTGCGATATTTTCTTAGAAAATTTATATTCTATACGATGCCCAGATAAATATCTATTCATTTTACCAAATTGGTCAAGCTGTGTAGTAAAAAACGATACTTTGAATTTTTTGGATTTATAAGCTCCTCTTACAAGGTCAAACGGAGGAGCCATTCCGGAAAGTACAAGTGTAGAGCGTGGAGAAGGTCCCCATTTCATTGGTTCCCTTCCGAGAACAAGAGAGAAGTTAAAAATGTTTGCTTTAATATATCCTTTGAGGTAATCGTAGGCACAAATATTCTGCCATACATCAGAAGGATATTCATTGGTTAAATCTCCAACTCTTGCAAGCCCTTCAACAAATATTTTTACAAACCTACTATTACTTCCTTTTCCTATCAATACAGCCCCTCTTGCAAGAGAATCTCCAATTGCTTCGGCACTCCATTCATTAAGTTCAAGATTTCGTGAAACGAGAGATAATCTCTCTTTAAGCCACATTGTAGTACGTTTTGACTTATCGTAACTTCCATCCGTAGCGAGAGAATTCATCCCCCGCTCTTTATCTAATGATACCGTCTCTAAATTCCTTACAAAATAGTTTAGTTCTTTTTTCTCAATGGGTCTTGTTCCGAGAAATATCGTGGGTTTCTTATGTGACCTAATCAGCAATTCCTCAATCCCCGAATTTGTCCAATCTCCCCAATAGATGCTTGATATAAGTATTAAAAGATACATCATGATTTAATTATTTAATAACAACATTTCATTTAACGATATATTTGAAGTTTTTAAAAAGCTTTCAGAAATAATATTCTCAACTCCTTCACTTTGCAAGTAAAAATTTTTAAAAAAGTTGAAAATTTTAACCCGAATTTTTATCTAATGCTAACCTCAAGATTTTACGAACAAGAAGTTACAGAAAACGGACACCATTTTTATTTTCTATTCCGAAACAAATTTTTCCTTTAATTACTGTTTTACACCATTAATTATGGAAATTCCATATACATAATTGCCTGTTTTCAATTTATCCTCAATAAAGTATCCGTAGAAAATTGAATTTTTTTTCAAATGCTCCTTAATTTTCTGATATAAAGGACCTTGGATGAATATTCCTTCCTTGGGAATCTTGTCTAATTTAATACCAATGCCTGCGAGTCTAAATGGTTTTACCTTTTTATAAATTTTAATACCGAACTCTTTGATAAGAGATCCTCCGGAATCACGATGCGTAGAACTACTTCCACTATTTTTAACTATGTATATATATCCATTTTCAAAATACAATGCTCGTTCTTGCTTCTGAGCTTTTTTCTTTACATAGTTGAATATATTTTCATTGACCATAAACGTGGAATAACACTCAGATAATTTAATGTCTGAGGTAAATGGCCATTTTTCCAATACCCACCATAACATACGATTAAATCCTAATATAGTTCCACTATTTACATCTTTTTTTAGCTTCTCTACAATCGTATCCAATGCAGAAGTAATGTTCAAAAATTGCTCAGGGGAGTTACCTACTGTTTTATTAGTAGTAACAGTTTTTATTTTAGAACTATAATTGTAGGTTATTGTGTATTTATAATCATCTGCACACTGTCTTAATGGAAGATACTCGGCATTTAAAGAAAAGAAGTTATTTTTATTAAAAATCTCAATTATTTTCTTTATACAATCTTGATTAAGCTCACTTATTAAATCGTAACTTTCTCCACTGTAATATGCCCTGCCATCTTTGCAAATAGTTAGTATCTTATCACATCCTTCAAATCCTCCAACTATCTGATATGTAACCAATACATCTCTCCCAAATTCTTGCTCCTTTTTCTTAGTAGCTGTTCTTAGACTGTTTAATTCAGAGATTCCCTTTTCATATAGTTCTTTCTTTTCAGCTTTGGCAATACTTCCCATGATGAAAACTATCCCAATTATCAATAACCACATCCTAACTTTCCTGTCATTTTTCATAATCAATACTTACCCTTTTTAATACTACGTTTCCCACCTATCTTGCCGAGGATTTTTTACCTCGGGCGCTACTGTGATGGTTAGAATGGGCTCTTATGCCCATTCTAACCAGGCATAAAAGCCTTACCTACCCGTTTTCTGCATCTATCTGCGTTCATCTGCGTCCAAATTTTTTCCTATCGTTTTAAGAAGAGTTACTTCCTTTTCAGTCAAGTATCGCCACTTGCCACAGAATAGGTTCTTTTTTGTAAGTCCGGCAAAGTAAATTCTGTCCAATTTGTATATTCTATATCCAAAGTGTTTAAAGATACGTCTGACGATTCTCTTTCTTCCCGAATGAATTTCAATGCTAACCTGAGTTTTATCTCTATCATTTACATAATTGAGGACATCAGCTTTTATATGCCCGTCATCCAATTCAATACCATTCAAGATACTCGTTATATCGTCTTTTTCAAGCATTTTATCAAGAACCACATAATATATTTTTTTTACATTGTATCTGGGATGAGTAAGCTTTTTCGTAAGTTCTCCGTCATTAGTAAAAAGAAGAACCCCTGTAGTTTTTTTATCAAGACGTCCGACAGGATAAATCCTTTCTTTGCACGCCTTACATACCAGGTCAATAACTTTTTTTGTAGCATGAGGATCATCCATAGTACTTATATAATTTTTAGGTTTATTGAGCAGAACGTATATCTTTTTTTCAGGAGTGAGCTTTTTACCGTTAATTTTCACAGTATCATTAACAGAGACTTTGAAACCCAGTTCGTTTATCTTCTTTTCATTAACACTAACCAGTCCGGCAGATATATATTTATCTGCTTCTCTTCTTGAGCAAATACCTGAATTTGCAATATATTTGTTCAGTCTGACAAGGTCTTTATCAGAGAATATGTTTTCTGCTTTTTGTTGCATCGTTTTGAATGTCTCTCCAAAGATACTTAGAAGTTTTAAACTAATTTATTTGACTATATTCGAATTTACTTTTGAGCTTTCCGAATTTTTGCCCATGTATCGCGTAACGAGACCGTTCTGTTAAATACAGGTTTTTCATCAGACGAATCAGGGTCAACACAAAAATAACCCAATCTTAAAAACTGATAATGACTTCCCGATTTTGCATTTGCCAGACTTGGTTCAATTCGGCACGAAGTCAATGTCTCTAACGAATTTGGATTTAATGGTAAAGACATACCATGGCATGTCTCTACACTCTCCGCACCTTCCTTTTCTGAATTCGTATCAAGGAAGAGATGCTCGTATATACGAACTTCTGCCTCAATAGAATGTTCAGCAGAAACCCAATGCAAAGTGCCTTTGACCTTACGTCCGGCATTAGCACAGCCACTTTTAGTTTCAGGGTCATAAGTGCAATGTAACTCAAGCACTTCACCGGTCTGCTCATCTTTAACCACTCGTTCACATTTGATAATATAAGCGTGCTTCAGACGCACCTCACGCCCCGGAGTCAAACGAAACCATTTTCTTTGTGGTTCTTCTTGGAAATCATCTTGTTCTACATACAACACACGAGAGAAAGGAATTTTGCGTGTTCCCATACTCTCATCCTCAGGATTGTTTACAGCATCCAACTCTTCAATCTGTTCTTCGGGATAATTATCTATAATTAGTTTAAGAGGTTTTAACACAGCCATAACTCGCGAAGTTCGTGAGTTCAAATCTTCACGAATGCAATGTTCAAGCAATGCAATATCAACAACAGTATAAGTCTTGGCAACTCCAATACGTTCACAAAAGTCTCTAATTGCTTCCGGCGTATATCCACGTCTTCGCAAACCAGAAATTGTTGGCATACGCGGATCATCCCATCCGCTAACATACTTCTCTTCTATCAATTGCAAAAGCTTTCGTTTACTTATGACAGTATGGCTAAGATTTAGTCGTGCAAACTCAATTTGTTGTGAATGATAAATGTTTAATTGCTCAATAAACCAATCATACAAAGGACGATGGTCTTCAAATTCCACCGTACAAATAGAATGCGTAATTCCTTCAATTGAATCTGATTGACCGTGGGCAAAGTCATACATCGGATAGATGCACCATTTGTTACCTGTTCGATGATGTGTTGCATGCAGGATGCGATACATTACCGGGTCCCGCATATTCATATTCCCTGATGACATATCAATTTTTGCTCGAAGTACACAGGTGCCGTCCTTAAATTCCCTTGCCCGCATACTTTCGAATAAGCTCAAGTTCTCCTCAATTGAGCGATTTCGATACGGACTATTCTTACCCGACTTACTCAAAGTTCCCCGATACTCTCTAATTTCTTCGGCATTCAAACTATCAATATAAGCTTTTCCATCCTTGATTAACTTCACGGCATACTCATATAGCTTGTCAAAGTAGTCAGATGCATAGAATAATCGGTCTTCCCAATCGAATCCTAACCAGCGAATATCTTCTATAATTGATTCAATGTATTCAGATTGTTCTTTGATGGGATTGGTATCATCAAATCGCAGGTTGCACAGTCCTCCGAATTCTTTGGCAATACCGAAATTGAGGCAAATGGACTTGGCATGTCCGATATGCAAGTAACCGTTTGGTTCCGGTGGAAATCGCGTATGCACTTTTTCACCATATTTATTCGTCTGCAAATCTTCTTTGATAATCTTTCTTATAAAGTCAGAATGTAGTGGCAACTCTTCTGGCTGCCCTGAATTAGTATTGTTCATATTTATAGCTCCTTTTTTATTCGTAATTTACTATTTCTCATTATTTATAAAAAAACTTGACAAAGTAAATTATTTTATTATTCTATTAACAGAATCACGATGAGAGACTAACCAAAGGGTTCTGTCCCGCGGCAATGTCTCTCTTTTTTTACTCATCCTGTTTTTTATACTCCAGCTTATTTTTCAAGTTATTCATAAAAACAATATGCGACATAAGTTTTCCAAAAAGTGAGGAGAACTTTTTCTTATCTGGTATCATTAATTTTAATAATTTATTCTGCTTGTTTAAATAATCTACAAGACAATAAAAATCACCATCACCAGTAACAATTAAAGCCTTCTCAAAATTCTCTAATTCAATCATCGTATGTAGAACCAATTCGGCATCAGTATTTCCTTTGATCTTTCCATTTGGTAGATTTAAAGTTGGTTTAAAAATCAAAATATACCCGGATTTCTGTAGAGTAGTGTACAAGTCTTGATTTTGGGGAATATAACCGATAAAAAGAAAAGCTTTAATTATACCATATTTATCCTTAAGATATTTTCTAAACTTATGGAAATCCAAAATCCATTTCTGAGTACGGATTGATAAATTCAGATTTTGACTGTCTATAAAAGCATAATTGTTTTGTATTTTTTTCATGTAATCATCAATTAATTTTTTAAAAGTTTCTTTGGAGTGCAAAATCGGTGATTTTGCATGCAACAACATCGTTGTTGCACTCCATACCTATTTCATTACTAATTACCATATTACTCCAGACTTATTATCTTGCAAGTAAAATTTTTTAATTAAGAATTAAAGATTTACTTTAAGAGATGAATTACAGAAAAAGATTCCAAAAATATGGATATACGGTTCTCAAATATAGGGGCTTACAAAGAACTGACACCATTTTTTGAAATTCATAGTGTAACCTTGATTTTCGCTTTGCAGAAGGAATAAAGTCTTTGTAATGGCTCAATTTTTGAATAATCAAACCTCATATTTATATTATATTTCTTTTATCCAAGGTAACTTCTCGCTTGGGCCATAAATATAATTATCTGAGAAATAATAGTCAGTATACCCATTAGGTCCATAAATGTATATCCCTTGTCTATAGAATTGAGTAGAACCATCAGGACCGTAAATATGGTCATTTCTAAAGTAATACTCAGTATACCCACTTGGTCCGTAAATATAGCTATTATTCAAATAATATTCTGTATACATCTTCTCCTCCTATAAGAAAGTTGATGTCAGTTCTCCCTAATTCCTTAAAATTCATACCATTACATAAACACTGTTCTTATATATTTTTTAAACTTAACCCTCTTTCATTCCTAATTTTGCAAAAACCAATCCTTTGATTCGTTTTATTAAATCATAATAAAATTTCACTTCTTCCATACAAAGAACATAAAATCATCTCCACGAATCAGGACGTCTTAGAACAAATCCATCTTGCTTCTTCACGCTGTCTGGAAAGAGACTCTTTCTAAGAACCTTACGCCATATAACAAAACAACCTGTAATATTCTTCAAGACTATAGAGAACCGACCAGGTGGAAAGAAAACAATAAGTTTTTTCTTAGGAAATAATTTTTTGACTCTTGCCACAACTGGTTGCAAATCGCTATCCGCAGAGATTAAAAGAGCTTCATCAAAAATATCTTGGCTCGCATCTGTCAGTATTTCAACCGCAATATTCACATCCGTCATTTTCTCTTTTGGGATATCATAAGTTGTCCTAGCTCTAAGATGTGGTTACAAATTGACATGCCAGAGCCTTCTCTTTTTCCATAAAATCA
>JAUVIV010000146.1 GCA_030592575.1 bacterium
AGAACAGTTTCGAAAAATGGGAATGGAATGGAGGTAAGAGAAAAAACGATTTTAGGCAATGATTTTATGGAAAAAGAGAAGGCTCTGGCATGTCAATTTGTAACCACATCTTAGAGCCAGGACATTTTATCATAAACTTTGTCAGTGAAAAATTAACAACTTGTTGAATGTATTTTTCTTGACATTTGATTTTTGTTAATATAGGTTAAGACTAATGAGAATGGATGTATCCCCAACTCGAATGGAGCTTTTGAGGCTTCGTAAACGAACTGCTCTTGCGAAACGAGGACATAAGTTACTTAAAGATAAGCAGGATGAGTTGATAAGAAAGCTTTTAGAGGGATTGAAAATTTTAAAAGAATTAAGAGAAAAATTAGAGAGAGAGCTTAATTTCACAATAAAAAGATTTCTGTTTGCACGAAGTTCAATGGATTCCGGGGAAGTTGAAGAGGCATTTCTTTTGCCTGGCAAGGAATTGCTAATAGAACTTGAGAAAAAAAGATTTTTAAATGTCGAAGTTCCTGTCTTTAAAAGAATAGTATCTGGAAAAATACATTGTTATGGATTTGCAACAACAAGTCCAGAACTGGATCTCTCACTTTTAAGTCTTGAAAAAGTAGTGGAAGAAATAATAGAACTTGCAGAGCGTGAAAAATCTCTTGAACTTATAGCATTGGAAATAGAACGAACGAGAAGAAGAGTAAATGCGCTTGAATATGTTCTGATTCCATCCCTTAAGGAAACGGTAAGATATATTCAAATGAAATTATCAGAAATGGAGAGGGGTAATTTTTCAAGATTAATGCGCGTAAAAGAAATAATAAGAGATAGTGAGTAATTCGTAATTAGGAGGCATTATGGAGTTTTTGTTACTTGGAGGAATGATTCTTTTAATGGGAGTTTTGAACAAGATACCTGTTTTAAAACAAGCAAATAAAGCTCTTATAGGGCTTAAACTCCCTATCGGTATTGTAGTGTTCTTTGTTGGAGTTAGCTCATTTGCAAAAGGAGTAGGGTTCGTATTTCCTGGTATTATGGGAATAATAGCAGGTATATTTCTAATAATTGATTTACTTAAATTAGTTCCAATGGCATCAGACTCTCTTGAGAGAGTGGATATAGCAATTACTGGATTTCAAATTCCAATTGGTATTCTTGCATCAATAGCAGCTATAATAGGACTATTTGTTAAATAACAAATAGTCTCAGCCCACATATTTTTGCTCTATAAATAAAAATTTGTAAAAATGGAAGTGTCCGCAAACATAATATTGGGAGATTGTAACGAGAAATTAAAAGAAATAGAGGATAATTCCATTGACTTGATTGTTACTTCACCTCCTTACGCAGATAGCCGTAAAAGCACTTATGGAGGAATTAGTCCCGATAAATATGTTGAATGGTTTTTGCCAATTTCAAGAGGATTGTTAAGAGTTTTAAAACCGACAGGGACTTTTGTTCTAAATATTAAAGAAAAAGTTGTTAGTGGTGAAAGACATACTTATGTTATGAGATTAATTCTTGAGATGCAAAAACAAGGTTGGCTTTGGACAGAAGAATTTATTTGGCACAAGAAAAATTGTTATCCCGGTAAATGGTCTAACCGTTTTCGTGATGCGTGGGAAAGACTTTTACAATTCAATAAGCAAAAAAAATTCAATATGTATCAAGAAGAAGTAATGGTTCCAACAGGAGATTGGGCAAAAACCAGATTAAAAAATTTAAGCGAAACAGATAAAATAAGAGATACTTCAAGAGCAGGTAGTGGGTTTGGTAAAAACATTTCTAATTGGCTTGATAGAGATAAGGCTTATCCAACAAACGTTTTACATTTAGCGACAGAGTGTAATAATAAAAATCATAGTGCTGCATTTCCCAAAGTTTTACCTGAATGGTTTATCAAACTTTTTACAAGAGAAGGAGATACTGTTTTAGATCCCTTCATGGGTTCAGGAACAACGATTGAGGTTGCACAAAAGATGAGAAGAAATTCTGTTGGCATAGAAATTTCACCAGAGTATTTTGGGATGGTTAAAAACAAAATAAAAGCCGTTGAGTATTACTTATGTAAAGAAAGAGAAATTTATGAAACTAATAAATCTAAATGATGTAAGAAAATATGTTGAAAACAACATAAAAACATTTCACTCAAAAAGATTAGAACGTCTGGGAAAACTCAAATTAAGACAAATATTGCAAAGAAAAAATCCTTATCTTTTCAAATCTAAAAATGTTTTAACTGCCCAAGATTTAGTAAAAACTTTGCTTGATGCTTATTTATCTTCCCAAGAAGAAACAATTTTTGGAGAATTTTTAGAAGGGTTGGCAATTTTTATTTGTGGTAAAGTATTTGGTGGCAAAAAATCAGCGGCAGAAGGTATTGATTTAGAATTTGAAAGAGATAACATCAAATATATTGTATCAATTAAATCAGGACCTAATTGGGGAAACAGCAGTCAAATCAATAAAATGAAAGATAATTTCAAAAAAGCTAAACGAATTTTAGGAACAAATATTTCCAAAACAAATATAGTTGCTGTAAATGGATGTTGCTATGGTCGAGATAATAAACCGGATAAAGGAGATTATCTTAAATGTTGCGGTCAAAGATTTTGGGAATTTATTTCAAGAAATGCAGATTTATATATTCAAATCATAGAACCACTTGGGTACAAAGCCAAGGAAAAGAATGAGAAGTTTTTAGAAGCATATTCAAAGCTGATTAACAAATTTACATTTGAATTTGGAAGAGAATTTTGCATAGATGGACAAATAAATTGGAAAGCTTTAGTCCAATTCAGTTCGTCAACAAAACAGCCAAAAAACCAAAAGACAAGAAAGAATAATTGATACTTTGCATACGATTGCTTGGTAATTTTTATTTTGAATAATGGATGTTAACATATAGATTCCCTCGAATTTTTGAGCTTGCTTTTAAGTTTCCTCCTATCTCAATTTGGAGAACGAAAAGCTTAAACACATTAGTAAGAACAATTCAGGAATTATCTATACAACCCCAAAAAATATTGGATATCGGATGTGGAGCTGGAGTTTTATCTCCAATGATTAGGAAGTTATATCCTGATGCAGAGATACTTGGCATAGATAATTCAGCTGATATGATAAATTTTGCAAGAGCAAGATATGGAAAACTTGTAGAATTTAAAGTAGTAGATTTTTTGAAATATGAAAATTCGTATGATTTAATTATCGGGTTTTATAGTTTTGAGTTTTTCCCGTTATCCGAAAGTATAGAGAAAATAAAAAAATTTCTTAATCCTGGAGGGGTATGCCTTATAGTTACTACTGGAAGAGGTTCTTTTAGTATCTTACATCAGTTTTTTGCAAGGAAGTTTTTAAAGACAACTCTTAAATTATATTCTCCGTTTGATTTCTACAAATTTTTCGAGAAAGAAAAATTCTCCTTACAGACTAAGATTATAAGCAAAACGGAAGGAAGTTACCTTCTTTCCATCAAATCTTTGAGATGAATTGAATTCCAATTTAGTTTGTTTCTTAAACTATGGAGTGCAAAATCGGTGATTTTATATACATTGTTGTAGTGCGTTTTTATTCATTTCTCCATTCAGGTGTCATTATTCTTAAAGCTTCTTTTATTCCTATACATTCATAAATAGGATAATTCTCTCGTAAATCATTAAAGTTGAAATATGCTTTTAATTTATATCACAAGTTCAATGACAAAGTGCAACGCTCTGATATAATGACAAGAGAAGAAAGGAGGTCAGAGCAAAATGCACAGGAAATACAAACATTTAACAAAAGAG
>JAUVIV010000084.1 GCA_030592575.1 bacterium
AAATGTTTTATGGAATCCTTCAGATATACAGTCACTTGATAATGGAGTGAAACTTCCTTTTTCTCATTTCTGGTCGTGTGGAGTAGGTTGTTTTGAACGTGAGTATGCAGATGGGATGGCTGACAAATTACAGAAAATAAATAATAAAGGTTCGATAGGGACAATTGCGGCAACTCGTTCAACGGGTGGTTCATCAGGTGTAGAAAGAGGAATTATTAAATATTTTTTAAAAGAACCACAGAATACAATAGGAAAAGCGATATATGCAACTCTTCTTGATGCGAATTTCCCTCAAAATATTAATTCATTTTCTGATCCTTCAACAAGACTTCCTAATAGATCAATGAAAGTTGAAATTGATTCTACTACAGATACAATTCTTAAAGGAGGAAGATCTCTTAGAATATCCGGAAAAGCACCTAATGCAAAGTTTGCGTACATTACGGTGAGAAGTTCAGAATATATTTATCACTATGCTCCTAATATAACTGATACGCTCTGTGATTATAAAATGCGAGGTAAGATGATTAATCATCAGTTGAGTGAAGACATTCTATTTGAAGGGATTACTTCTGTAAAGGATAGTTTATGGTCTCAAGAATTCTTTATTCCTATATTAGATTTTGAAAAAGATTCACTTATACATGGGGGACGGATTGTTATGGACAGTATTACACCAGAGGGTGATACTTTGTGGGATACTCTTTACCCTAAAGCTGCTAAAGTTAGTGTCTTTGCATGGGGCGATGATAGCTGTGGAAGCACTGCTGTAGATACGCTGATGATTATGCCGGGTGGAGACAATCCAGAAGATACAAGTGGTCCAAAAATCAAGCTTTATGTATTTGGCAAACTTCTTAAGGATGGAGATCTGGTTACAAGTAATTTTACACTCACAGGTGTATTAGAAGATGAATCAGGAATAAATACTTTTAATAGATTAACTCCAGTGAATTTAATTCTTACGCTTGCAATTTATTGTGGTAAACAGCAGTCTATTTCTACCCCTTTAGTAGATTACTTCCAGTATAATCTTGGAAGTGGTACTACTGGAAGTTTTGAATGTCCTATTTCCCTTGACCCGTTGGATACAGAAGATACCTTGAAAATTCAAGCTTCTGATAATCTTGGGAATCGTAGTGTATATGAAGTTGTAATAAAAGTTGAATCATCTGATAGATTAAAAGTCAAAAAAGTAATGAATTATCCAAACCCGGTGCGAGGAGAACATACATCTTTTAATTTCTTCTTATCAAAATCTGCTACGGTTGGTGTGAAAATTTATACTATTGCCGGAAGGCTTATTAGAACAATTCCTCCACAAAATAAGTTGTCAGGATTTAATAAAATCTACTGGGATACAAGAGATGCACTTGGAAATAGAGTAGGTAACGGTATATATATTTATAAGATTCTTGTGAATTCAGTAGGGTCAACAAAAACAAAAGATGAAACCTCAAAAGTCTCTAAACTTATGATACTAAGATAGAATCTTACATGACTTCATAAGTTCTCTTGTAAATCTGGCTATCTGTTTAACTAATTACTGTTCACTATCAATTTAAAACCTTCAAAATTCTCTTGACAAAATCAAAAATTTGAGTATTGTATTTAAAAATTAAGGAGGTAAAAATGTGGAGTATATTTTTTATTATTGGTATCTTGTCGTCTGAAGGAAGTAATTGGATATCTTTTACAGGTGAATTAGAGAATAACCCGAAAATAGAATTAATTGAGCATTCTCAACTTAAAACAATAATTGAGACTACTATTCCCGGTGTACGAGAAGAAAAAAAAGTGATTAATGGCAAAGGGTTTTCTTTGCTAAGTTTTCCTTATGAAACTGATTTTTTGCATATTGTGGGGAAACCACAACTTCCAATAATTTCCAAATATGTAGTTATACCAGATGATAAAAATGTGAAACTAAAAATATTGAGTTACCAATGTGATACTATAATAGGTTGTATTCCTATGCCCTATCAAGACCATTTCAGATATAAAGGATTTATGATTGACGAGGAGTTTTATTCACAGGATTTAACGTATCCCGATGAATTCGTGAAAATAAGTGAGCCAGATATTATGCGAGATTATAGGTTTGTAACCCTGACATTCCAACCAGTAAGATATAATTCTGCAAAGAACGAGGTTTATGTATATCACCATATAAAAGTTGAATTAGAGTATTTTGGGAAAAGCTATAAAAATGTTTTGAAAAGGGAACATCTTTACACATCTTATGCTTTTGAATCAATATACAAACATCTTTTTATCAACTACGATTTCATCAAGTCTGATTCAGTTGCCAGAGGGACATATCTTATTATCACTGCAGATGCACTAAATGCAAGCATACAGCCTTTGGCTGATTGGCGAAATCGTGAAGGGAGAAGAGTAAAGGTAGTCAATATTTCGGATGTCTGTAATCCTCCAAGTGATTCACTAATAAAGGAGTATTTAATTGATGCCTATTTTAATTGGGAATATCCACTTGAATATTTATTGCTTGTCGGTGATGTAGGAGACATCCCTACGCATATAATTCCTGAAATGAGTGATTGTGCAACTGATTTTATCTATTATGGAGATCTTAATGGAACTCTATCTGGTCGTGAAATATTGGTAGGAAGGCTTCCGACAAGTAATACAGGAACATTAACCAGTATGATTAATCGGATAATGGATTACCAACGTGAGCCCTACTTAACAGATCCGACTTGGTATCGTAAAGCTTGTGCAATCGATGGTGCAGATTGGCATGGCTTATCCTCTGCCAGAAATATTAAAAATAACCTTCTTGATTATGGATTTACATTAGTGGATACATTATATTCAATAAATGGTGGAGCAACAACGGCAAATATCAAGAATGCAGTAAATAGTGGAAGGCTTTTTACGATTTACTTGGGACATGGTTGGCCTGATGGATGGTGGCTTACTGACTGGGGAAATACGTTTGATAATAATGATGTTTATTCGCTTACCAATGGAGAAAAAGTACCGATTGTAATAGCTGCGTCTTGTGGTACAGGTATGTTTCAAAACGCTACATGTCATGGTGAAGCGTGGATTAGAGAAAAAGGAATTGCATATATAGGAGCAGGAGCTACTCCGGCAAGTGGTCTGTGTGAACGAGTGCCAAGTAAATTTATCCGTACTTATGTTGATAGTATCTACAATCTTGGACAATGCAGTAGCATTGCAATTCATAATTTTGGTTTTAATCTACTTGGTGATCCGGGAAGTACTATATGGGGAGATATACCTACTTCCATTATTTGTACATACGAAGATACGATGAAAGTGGGAGAAAATATTTTTAATGTACTTGTAAAAGAGGGTGGAAGTCCGGCTAAAGGAGTAACTGTTTGCCTGATGAGTACTAACGATGTCTATGCTGTGGGTGAAACTGATGCAAGTGGAAATATAACGCTTAATGTAGTTCCCAAGAGTGATGATACGGTATATATTACTGCTACATCTCCTTTTCATATACCGTATGAAGGTATGATAACGGTTGACCATTCTACTCCATTTCCCGGATATCTTAGTCATATCGTAGATGATGTTACAGGAGGAAATGGAAATGGGGTATTAAGTCCTGGTGAGACAATATATATGTCAATTACACTGAAAAATTATGGAGATGCATCTTCCAATAATATCAATGCCATCTTGAGAACTCCTGATACAATGCTTGTCGTTACTGATTCTTCCAAATCCTATGGCAATTTGGCTCCAGGGGCTCAAGCTACACAAATTTTTACATTTACAGTTTCTGATTCTTATCAGTATCAAGATGAAAAGATGTGGATTTCTTTTAATATGAAAGTTACAGACGATTCCAAACATACATGGGAGTTTCCTATATCGAAGGAGGAGATAAAAGTACCTGATATTGTATATGTTAATCATACAGTACTCGGTTCTTCGCAACCAAGTGATACCGCTACAATAACTGTAACTTTGAAAAATAGCGGTAATGATTCTGTTTCTTCTACGATAGCTTATCTTACTACACAGGATCCTTATGTCCAAATCTTAATAGATAGTTCATCATTTGGTTCTATGGGAGTGGGAGCATCAGCAGATAATACATCTAATTCTTTCAAATTTACTACTCATCCTACGATACCTACCGGATATACTGTTACCTTTGTTTTGCACCCGGAAACTTCAGGATGGATTAATTGGGCAGGTACAAGAGACGAGACCTTTGATGTTGTAATAGGAGATTCTCCTCTTCCTGAGACACTCTTTTTTGATGATTTTGAACACGCGGGTCAATTTGACCCTGCTAAATGGGATACATCTGCAACTCATTGGTTTATTACTTCTGACACAGCCTATTCCGGAGTATGGTCTGTATCTTCGGACACAAGCTATTCTGAGTATCCACTTGTAATACTTCCGTACTTTGATTTGTCATCCTATAAAGAAATTACGTGGTCACAATACTCTTATGGGATGAGTGATAGGTGCTTCGCTCAATTGGATACAATAGGAGATGGAAGTTGGCCTGTATGTTGGGAAGGCAATATGGTAGGATGGAGTCCAAATTGGTGGTATCAGGAATATACTATTCAATGTAATACAAACTGGGACTCTGTAGGATTCAGATATTTATATTGCAAGGAAATGGGTGGTGGGTTATATATTGATGATGTTTGCATAACTACTCCTCGTGATAATATTCCTCCATCTTTTACTAATACTACTGTGTGGAAAGATACACTTTACACAGGCCCATTTTCTATCACAGCAATTATAACAGATAATATGTATGAAGTATCTCAATGTTCGCTCTATTATAAAGTAAATAGTGATGGATGGGTGCAGGTTTTATCTGATACAACAGGAAATGCGGATGAGTATATTGGTTCTATTCCACTTCAAAGTATTGGAGATATGGTGTGTTATTATTTGGTTGCTAAAGATAGTTATGCTACGCCTAATAGAGGGCTTGCTCCAGTAGGTGCACCTACCGATGCTTTTTATTCTTTCGTAATTAGAGCAATAGGTGTTGCAGAGAAGAAAACTCCAAAGGTCTATAAGCTGTCCCAAAATTATCCCAATCCATTTACCCAAAAGACAGTTATCAGTTATCAGTTGCCAGTTATCAGTAAAAACTTAAAACAGATTACTGATTACCGATTACCGATTACTTTAAGAATTTACGATTTGTCCGGAAGGTTAGTAAAGACACTTGTGAATAAAGAGCAAATAGCAGGATATTATAAAATTAAATGGGATGGTAAGAATAATGCAGGCAAGAAGGTAGCAACTGGGATTTATTTCTATCGTATGGAGGTCCCGATAAATCGGGATTTCGCAGGCTTAACAGGCGGATTCAAGGTAACGAGGAAGCTTACAATAATTCGTTAATCGTGAATCGGAAATCGTTAATCGTGAGAAAATGGTCGGATGGTCTTATGGTTGGATTGTTTTATGGTCGAATGGATGTTAATAGAAAAAAAAGGAGCAGATTCTATCCGCGATAATATAAATCGCAATTAAAAGTTGCTCCTGCAAAAAAAAAAGAGGAAAAATATGAATAAGATTTCTGGAATAAATGTTCTTTTATGGAGTGTAAAAACTCTGTTTTTGCGAAATATAATGGGTCTATTTGTTATACTGTTTTTTGTTACAACGAATGTAGTAAGTGCATTAACTTTCTCAAACATTGAGGTAGTTGCAATAAAGGATAACAGTATTGTAATCAGATGGGATACGGATACAGTAGCTACAGGACAAATAGAATATGGAACAACTGTAAGTTATGGCGATACATCTGAAGTAAAAGGATTAAGCTACTGGCAACAAATAGAAGTAACAGGACTTACAGAAGGAACAGGATATCATTTCAGATTAAGAGCAGTAGATTATGATGGAAATGAGACAATATCAGAAGATTCAACATTTACAACGAGGACACAGGCAGAGTTAGAAATAATAGTAAGAGCAGCAAGGACATTAGGAGATTTGCCAAAGGTATATTATATGAAGTTTACTGGAAATGATTCATATAGTGGATTAAGTATAGATTCTGCGTGGGCAACTCTATCTTATGCACAATTTCAATTACAACCGGGAGACACATTACTTATTGAGGATGGCACTTATACAAATGCTTTGTTTGTAGCCCAAGTTAGCGGTATTCCCGAAGCTCCGATAGTAATTAAAGCATATAATGGTTTACCAACATTTATTGAAAGTGGGACTACAAGGACTTTACGATGTTTTAATTTTCATGATACTAATGTAGGAACCGCACCCGGACCCATCTCATATTATAATATAGAAGGACTTAATATTGAGAACTATTATCGTGCAATTGATATATGTTATGGTTCAAACAATATAAATATCAATGATATTAGTACCAATCAATGCAATAACGGCTTCTTTGCAGGAAGTGATTGTCATCACATTATTACTTCAAATATGCAAATTAGTAACAGCCATTGGAATAGCTGGTATATATGGCATGATAATTATAATATCATGGCAATAAATGTATATGTAACCAATCAAATTGAACATTCATTTTTTGATCTCCACACAAATAATGATAATATTACTCTTATCAATTGCAGTGCAATTATATCCAGTGATAATGCTCCTGGTGTTTACATGGGACATGGAGATTACGGAACAGACGATAATGTTAGTATTATAAACTTTACTTACACAGATGTTCCACGCGAAAACGCAATTAATGCATGGAACCCTGTAAATAATCTGTATATAGAGGATATATCATGCACCGACAGTAAAGGTGTGCAATTTATGGGCACTGGAACAAATTTAATACTGAAAAATGTTTATATCAAGGTTGCAGATTCCGTATTGGCACATGGTGTGTATTTTACCACGGTTTCTAATATAGATGATATCTTGCTTGAAAACGTAACTGTGGAAAATGTCAAAACCGAACAGTATTATTACGACATTAAATTTGAATCAGGTTTTGATGTCATCAAAAATGTTACAATGAGGGACATATATGGTGACAATAAGGACTATACTTTCTTCGTTGGAGATGGAGTGCCTATTGGTAGTCATTGTATTGAATATTCCGATGGTACGGTTTTTTCTGAGACAGATAACTATACAGACATTCAATATTATCCTGACAAAAGTAACCTTTTATTGCAGGAAGGAAGTGGCGGGACAATTACATATTATCCTGTCACCCTACGTCCCACAATCTCCAATGAATACTTAACAGTCTCTTCAGTCACCGACAGTTCCGTAACAGTAGAATCTACCGTTACAACCAATCCAACCACCATTGGCTATACTAATGCAGACTACGCAAATTACAATGTCATTCTTATTGTGGATGGTGTTGATTATGACACTTCATTGGCTAATGATAGTGGAACAGTTTTCCATAATTATAACGAAAATTGGACAGGCGGACATACTTTTACTTGGAAAAAATACTTAGTTGGCATATCTCAAGAAAACGATAATTTACCCAAAATATTTGCACTGCATCAGAACTTCCCTAATCCGTTTACTCAAAAGACGGTTATCAGTTATCAGGTAGCAGTTATCAGTAAAAACTTAAAACTGATTACTGATCACCGATTACCGATTACTTTAAAAATTTATGATTTATCCGGAAGGTTAGTAAAAACACTTGTGGATAGGGAGCAAAAGCCAGGATATTATAAAATTAAATGGGATGGAAAGGATAATACCGGCAAAAAAGTAGCAACCGGGATTTATTTTCTTAAATTCAAGGCTGGGAAGTTTGAGACTACAAAGAAGCTTACGGTAATGCATTAAAAAGGAAGGTGAGATGTATAGAAAATTTTTGATAAGTGGATTGATGATTATACTCATAAGTCAGTTTTGGGAGACTTCAGAAGCAAAAGCGAATTCGGGAAAAACAGAAAAATTACCACTTGCACAAAAACTTTTTCCAGATGCTGAACTTTTATGGAGCAAAGAGTTTAAAGGACGAATGGTAGGCTTTAAGATTGCAAAAGAGAGTGAACATATAGCCATTGCTACTATTGATGACAAAACTTTGGAAGGAAAGTTATATTACTTTACTCCAACTGGAAAGTTGTTGTGGAAATATAGTAGTAATAGAAATAAATCATTACAAAAAGTCGGCAAAGCAGAGTTTTCCATTTCTGATAATGGAAAGATTTTGATGGCCAATTGGTGGTGGGATGAAGCACTCGAAACGTGTATTTTCGATGAAAGTGGAAAGGTCTTATTAGATGAAAGATACAATTCGGGGTTCTTTGATTTTGAATATTTTCTCACGCCACGACTTGCTTCTAATTGTAATTATTTTCTTTCTGCAAATAGACAACATATTTATAATCTTAAGGGAAGTAAAATAAACCTCCTCCATCTAGATTCAAAGTGGAAGTATAAAAGATTTTATTGTTTTCTTCGTGAAGATAAAGTAGTTGCCCTTGCCGAAGAAGTGATTCCCATAGAGAAATCAAAAGAATATGCAAGAAAAAAATTGAAAAACTTGCGAGCATCACTTTCAAGAGAAAATATAAGCGAAGAGAAGAAAGCTTATAAAGAGAGAAAATATGCCCACTTTGAGATGTCGCTTTCCTCTGGTTCTATACCTGCTGAGTTGAATCCTTTACCGGAGAGGCAGTTACATATCGTAAGCATTCCTGATGGCAAAATAAGTTGGACATATAAATTTGAAAAGGGAAACTGGTTTTCGGTAGATACTTTTGATAAATTTCTCTTTTTATATATTACAAAGGGTATTTCAAATACTGAAAAAGATACTTGTTTTCTTTATTGCCTTACTAAAAATGGGAAGTTGCTTTGGAAAAAGAATACTCGCATTGGCCATTTTAATCCAAGAGGAGAGAGCATGAGATTTGCTTGTGATGAAGAAGAAATAATAATTTTAGGTGAACTTCATAAGTTGTATGTTTTGGATGTTAGTACAGGAATAACTTTGACTTATAAACAGCTTGCAAATGGCATGGTTCCTTTTGTCAAATATGGTTTTCTATGGCAAAGAAATAAGGTTAACCAACAAATTATGATTTCAGGAGAACTAAGATATATACCTCCTCATAAATCTCCTCCAAGTAAGTGGAATTATACATATGTTTTAAGAGCTGATAAAGACTGGAATGTTATAAGTGAGACTACATTAGAAGGAATAGTTATTAGTCTCTCATCTTCTAATATCATAGGCATTTATGAAAGTAAAACAGAACGTAGAGATTCCAAAGTGGGCAAAAAATGTAAAGACTTCTTTGTTAACGTGTTGAAAATAGGATTGACTCCCTAATGGGGTATTATCAAACGCCTGTTCTTGATGCTGATATAGATTGCTCTGGGTTTGCATCACAGTGTTGGCAGTCTAACAAGGAAGCTTACGGTTAATCGTGAATCGGAATTCGTTAATCGTGAGAAAATAGTCGTATAGTCGTATAGTCTTATAGTCTGTGGTCTTCAGTCTGTAGTCTTATAGTCAGATAGTCTTATAGTCGAATTGTCGGATGGAGAAAGATTGTCGTATAGTCTTATAGTCAGATAGTCTTATGGTTGGTAGGAGTAGATTATATTCTTTTCAAAAAAACCAAAAAAGCTTGACAATGGCATAAAAACGGAGTAGCTTCCATTTCAAAAAAGGAGGATAAGATGATATTAAGTGAATTTAAAAATGAGCCGTTTGTTGATTTTTCTGTTTCAGAGAATAAACAACGGATGGAAACAGGTTTGAATAAAGTTAAAAAGGAACTTGGAAAAGAGTATCCACTTATAATTGGTGGAAAACAAATAAAGACAAGTGAAAAATTCAAGTCTTTTAACCCTTCAAATCCGGATGAGGTAATCGGGGTATTACAACAACCCGGAGAAAAAGAAGTAAATCAAGCAATTAAATGTGCGAAAGATACTTTTGAAGATTGGAAGCACACAAGTGTCAAAGAACGAGCAGGATATTTATTTAGAGCTGCATCAATTATGAGAGCCCGAAAATTTGAGCTTTCTGCCTGGCTTGTTTATGAAACAGGGAAAACCTGGCCCGAAGCAGATGGTGATGTTGCAGAAGCAATTGACTTCTTAGACTTTTATGCTCGTGAAGCATTAAGATATGCACTTCATCAACCGGTAACTCCGTTTCCTGGAGAAATAAATGAACTTCGATATATTCCGCTTGGAATCGGAATTGTTATTCCGCCCTGGAATTTTCCTATGGCAATACTTGTAGGAATGACTTCAGTGGGTTTTGTTACAGGAAATACAGTAATTCTTAAACCCTCAAGTGATTCTCCTGTTATAGCACATAAATTCATGGAAATACTTGCTGAGGCAGGACTGCCTTCCGGAGTTGTGAATTATCTTCCGGGAAATGGTAGTGTAATTGGAGACCAACTTGTCGGAAGTCCAAATACAAGATTTATTTCATTCACAGGTTCAAAAGAGGTTGGACTTCATATAGTTGAGCTTGCCAGTAAAGTTCAACCCGGACAAATATGGATTAAGCGAGTTGTTGCAGAAATGGGAGGAAAGGATTGTACAATTGTTGATAGTGATACGGATCTTGACATAGCTGCAGATGGTGTTGTTGCAGGTGCTTTTGGATTTCAAGGGCAAAAATGCTCTGCTTGTTCAAGAGCAATTGTAGTTGATTCAATATATGATGAGTTTGTGGAAATGTTAAAAGTTAGAACTCAAAAGCTCAAAGTAGGTTTGCCAACCGACCCAAAAAATTATATGGGCCCTGTGATTAATGAACGATCTTTCAAATCAATTCTTAAGTATATAGAAATTGGAAAGCAGGAAGGCAAACTTGTTTGCGGAGGTAATGCACTTAACCGTTCAGGATATTTTATTGAGCCGACTATAATACGCGACATAGCACCGGATGCAAGAATTGCCCAGGAAGAGATTTTTGGACCCGTGCTTGCAGTTATTCGTGCTAAGGATTTTGAAGATGCTCTCAATATTGCTAATTCTACAATATACGGACTTACGGGCTCGCTTTTTACAAGGAATCGCAAGTACATAGAGCGGGCGAAAGATGTTTTTCATTGTGGCAATTTATATTTTAATCGGAAGTGTACCGGTGCTCTGGTAGGAGTGCATCCATTTGGTGGATTCAATATGTCCGGTACTGATTCTAAAGCTGGAAGTAAAGATTATCTGCTTCTCTTTATGCAGGCAAAAGCTATTTCCGAGAAGCTATGAAGGGAAGTTAAGAAAATCAACACGAACGACACACGAACCAAAACGAATAATAAGAATTTTGGTTGAGGTGTGTTTGTTAATGTTTATTGATAAGTTTGTATTTGGAGGTTTGTGATTAGAAAATAAAAAAACTATGAACCGATTTGTTTACTGTTTACTGTTTACTGTTTACTGTTTACTATCTACTGTTTGTATAGCAGAAGGAAGTTTAGACCTGCTTTTTGATAGATTTTTTGATGTACCCACAGATTCAATTATTAGAGTAATTGTTAATGAGAATCCAAATGCGGAAATTGTAAAATCCTCGCTTGTTTCCGGAAGGAAATATTCAAAAGATGTGCCTGTTGATTGGAATATATGGGAAAGCTTATGCATTGATAGTGTGAAAAGACCTTATCATATCTATATCCCTGAGAATTATAATCCTGATAAAAAATATACTGTTCTTTTTGACCTTCACGGAGGTATAGGCAGGCAAGAACTTATCTTGGAGGATAAATTCAAGGGAAGACGTACTCTTTGGATAGATGAGGCAAAAGAAAAGGAATTTATATACATACTCCCGTTGGGTCAAAAAGGAGC
>JAUVIV010000007.1 GCA_030592575.1 bacterium
ATTGATATTCTGAAAAATTGAATATCCTGATAGTTTCAGGATTTAAGCAGTATTTTCTTATTGCTATTTTTAGCTTATTGATACTTCCACGACTTGTAATTGAGCTACCACTACACCCGCCTCGCTTAAAATCAATGAACCAATGCCCATGTATAAGATTCACACCTGCGTATAATCCTATATCTTTCTTCATTATCTGCTCCTCTAATTTCCTTCCAATATACAAAATAAAAAGTGTTTTGTCAAGTAAAAACTTTACTATTTTTTTGACACCCAATTCCATGCAATTAGTATATTACCTTATTATATATAGAATATTCCGCGAAATAGAGAGCGATGAAATAAAATCCGACCGTCAATTTCAAAAAAATAATAGACCATAAGGGATGTTTCTGAGATATTTTTATGTTCACTAAGGGATGTTTCTGAGATATTTTATGTTCACTAAGGGATGTTTCTGAGATATTTTTATGCCTATAAGCAATAAATAGAATTTTTTACTTGACATTTTGCGTAAAATTTCTTATATTGCCCGAATTAGAGGTGAAGAGGGATGGTTGATGGATATTAGAACTCGCAATAAGAGAATCAAATTTTTGAATATGGTAGCTAACTACTATCATTCAAAAGTATCTCATCCATTAGCTCAGAAATACTTAGCAAAAAGAAAAATATCACCTGAAATGGTCAATAAGTTTAATATAGGATTTGCATTAGGAAGTTATACAGATATGGGAATACTCACAGCTCTTGATAATATTGCTCATGCCGAACATCTTGGATTAGTAATGACATCGACAAAACCGGAACAAGCAGGTCGGAAATATCCATATTTTAGAAATAGGATTATCTTCCCACTCAATGAAGTAGGTGGTAACACTTTAGGTTTCATGGGTAGGGATATACTTAGTCGAAGTAAAATAAAATATCTCAACTCAAAAGAATCGGATATTTTTCAAAAAAACCTTATTTTATATGGACATCAACAATCTTATAAAAGAATAAGACAAAATAGATATGTTATACTTGTTGAAGGAAATATTGACACAATCCGCACTTATGAGAGAGGTTATCCTGTATTAGGCTTATCGAGTTGCAATCTCAGTGAAGGTCAGATTATAATTATAGGAGCTACATATCCCAATGTATTTTTGATGATGGATGGAGATAAAGCCGGTAGAGAGGGAGCAATTAGAATCACAACAACATATAGAGACATGAATAAAACTACAAGGAAGGTAAGGCTACCACGACTCATTGAATTGCCTGACGGATATGATCCTGACAAATTCTTCTTAAAATATCCTGAACCCGAAGATTATATAAATGAAAAAATGACTACTGACACACTTGCTGAGTTTGGAAGAAATAAACGGACATATTTGCCACTTACGAGAAAACTCAGAAATTACAATTTTGATACAGCTTCGGTTAAGAATAGTCATAATATTTTAGATGTAATAGGAAGACGGGTTCAGATTATGCGAGCCGGCTCGAATTATATTTGCAAATGCCCATTTCACGATGAGAGGACGCCTTCTTTTGTCATATCTGAGTCGAAACAGATTTTTAGATGTTTTGGGTGTGGTATTTCGGGGGATGTATATGATTTTCTTATGAAGTTTCACGAGATTGGATTTCGTGATGCTTTAGCAATGTTATCGCAAGAGGAATAAATGGATTTCAAAGCAGAAATAATAAATATGAGAATAACAATAAATCTACTCAAAAATGGCATAGAGAACGCTATAATCTCTTAGTATTTAAAATCTAAAAAGGAATCTAATAATGAAAAGTAAATTTACGAGAGAATGGATCATTGATAATTCTGTTGATATAATTCAGGAATACGAAGCTGGAGTTCTTACGCTTCGAGGTCTCCATTATAGGCTTGTGTCAATAGGAATGACTAACGATGTAGCTCATTATAAAAAAGTTGTAACAGCAATGGCTAAAGCTCGCTGGAACGGGATTGTTGAATTTGAGGCTTTTTCAGATCATGACAGAGCTATGATAGGAGAAACTCTAAATGAAGGAGTTTCTCTCGAAGACGCTATTCATACAGCTAAAGAGCAAGTAGAAGCATGGATGACGACTTATAAGAAAAATCTGTGGGAAAATCAGCGATATTACCCCGAAGTATTTATTGAAAAAAGGGCATTGCAGGGAGTATTCAAGCCTATTTGTGAAAAACGCAAAATCGCACTTGGAGCTTGCAAGGGTTATCCTTCCTTAACATTTCTAAATGATGCTTATCAAAGATTCTGCGAAGCTGAGAGTTATGGTCAAATACCGGTGATACTTTATTTCGGAGATTATGACCCTTCCGGTGAAGATATACCGAGAAGTATTATTGAAAACCTCAATAGAATGGGTGTAGATGTAAATTTAGAAAGAGTATCTCTAAATAAAGAACAGGTACTTGAATGGGAACTTCCACCTGCTCCGACAAAAGTTTCAGATACGAGATCGGCAAAATGGGGTGGATTTGGTCAAGTTGAGCTTGATGCTATTATGCCCGATCAGTTACAGGTACTATGTGATAATGCTATAAGTGATTATTTTAATGAAGATTTACACAGGGATCTAATAGAAATACAAAATCAGGAAAAGATTACATATCAAGCAGAATTAAAAGAATTTGTAAACAACCTATAAAGGGAGAATAACGATGAACAATTCGATGCGTAAAGAATTAGCGACTATAATCGAAAAACTATCAAAGTTTGAAATGACTTTAGAATGTATGAGTAAAGAAGAAATGGAGAAATTTAAAAATCTCTCGGAAGGATTTCAAATGTCCGACAATGGAGTTCAGCTCAAAGAATCATCAGAGGCACTAACGGACGCAGTTGAAAATATAGGTGATGTTGTTGAGTGTATTGAACAAGCTATGGAGTAATATATGGATAAATTGATGTGTAATATTCCACTCCTATTAAAACAAGGCAAAACTGCTGTGTGGATGATAGTAAAACTTAAACAGATGGAGTTAAAACAAAGTAAAACGCCGGAAGAAGAAGCGAAACTTGAATACATAGTGACAGTTTTAGATTCTGCTTATAATGCTATTGGCGATTCCATTGAACTTATAAAAGAGGCTATAAAATGCGAAGAGTAAAAATAATATCTGACGGAACAATTTTTGGAACTCAGGTAATAGATATTGAAAGCGGAGAACCTTTAAGAGCAACAAAAATAAAAGTAGATATTGACACTAATGACAAACACCCTATAGTAGCAGATGTTACTTTGATAATTAGCGAACTTAACCTCACATTAGACGCAAAAACATCTATATTTACACCAAAGGAGAAAAGATGATTAAACTATTATTTTATGACCTTGAAACAACAGGATTAAATCGTAAAGCCTGTGGAATTCATCAGCTTGCAGGTCAGGTTCATTTATCAAAAGCTAACAATAAGCTGATACCATTAGAAAAATTCGACTTAAAATTCAGACCTCACGATCATTGTCATATTTCAGATAAAGCTCTCGAAATAGGCGGTGTAACCAAAGAGCAAATTATGGCATATTCGAAAATGGAAGATCAGTTTACTGCTTTTAAAGATATACTTGGAAAGCAAGTTGATAAATACGATAAAAACGACAAAATGACACTTGTGGGATACAACATAAACTCTTTCGACAATTTCTTCTTACGGGACTTATTTCATCGAAATAACGACAAATACTTCGGGTCTTGGTTCTTTAATGCTTCTATTGACTTATATCCCGTAGTTGCATATAAGTTAAAATCAAGAATAGATAAGCCTCAAAATTTCAAATTAAGCAGTGTTTGTGAATATTTTGGCATAGATATTGATGATGATGAATTGCATAATGCTCAGTACGATGTTAATCTATGTGTGGAATTATACAAAAAACTTGGGGAATTAGATGTTGAAAACATCAAGTGAATTAAGAGAAGAATTTAATAGAGAACATAATCAATTTAACACATATCACGATTACGACCATTATGCGATTTGGTTAGAGGAAAAATACATAGAATTGCAAAAGAAAACTTCATCTTTTGACGATGTTATACGAAGTTCTAAAGAAGTCGAAAAAGTAATCGAAATAATTAAAAACAACGATGCTTTAATATACGGATATAAAACTGATGTTTTATCTATATTAAATTGGTTTCTTATGGGTGAAGATTTTGATGGTTTATCGGGTGATTAGAAGAATATTGCCAATAACACCGAAAAAAATGCCGTTTTAATCGAGAGAATTCCCCCAGGCTTGCCTCGGGGTTGTTCATTGGATATTACTTTAACTTATAAGTATATAATACAGGGAAAATCATGCCAAAACTAAAATTCGATAAGAACACTCAAGAATATTGCGAGGTTACTGAAACTTTCAGATTTAATGAAAATTACAATAAAAAATTAACAAACGAGTATTTCACCACTATAAGAAAAATCAAAAAAGATGTCAAAATTGGAGATATAGCAAATGTCTGCTTGGTGGGTTCAGAACCATTTAAAGTTAAAATTATAGAGATTAGAAAAATGATTTTATCAAAATTACCCAGCCTGCTAACATACATTGATTCGGGACTGAATAAAGCTGATTTTACAAAACTAATTCAGGAATTGCATAAGGTCGATGTTGCACGAGGGCACATTTACTTGTATCTTCTCAAGCGAATGGATATGGATTTATTTTCAATAAGCGAGGTGGAAAATGATTAAGAAAACAAGAAAGAAAAGAAGTTGCCACAGGTGTTTAGCCTATAAAAATGTTTGCGGAATCCCTATTTGTTTATTAGGTTTTAAGATTGAGATATGTAACAACTCTAAAATAAAGCAGTATGCTGACAAGAAATCCATACTATGCTTTCCTGTTGAAAATTGCTTAAAGCCAAAAAACAAAGCAGAATTTCGGTTATATGTAAATAGAATTTACCCACAAAAAACAATACAAGGAGAAGAAATTGAAAAAGCTATTTAATTTTGTTTTAAAAGAAATACTCTACAAAATACTAAAAAAGGGAGAGAAAAATGCCAAGCATGAACAAAGCAAGCCTAATAGGACACTTAGGAAAAGACGCTGAAACAAAATACATGAGTAACGGATCGCCAAAGATAAGTTTCAGCCTTGCAACAACTGAAAATTGGAAAGACGGCGATGAATGGAAATCAAAAACCGAGTGGCACAATGTTGTATTTTTCGGTGACAAATATGACTATGTGGGAAACTTAAAAGTAGGAAATCTTGTAATGATTGAAGGTAAGATTGCTTACAGATCGTGGGACAAAGAAGACGGAAGCAAAGGGTATATGACAGAAATCGTGGGAGTAAGTATGAAAGATTTCACATTCAAAGAAAAATCCGAACATGGTGTTCCCGAAGAGGCTTACGAAGGTGATAGAGATGCCGGTTCAACGAACACACCGGAAGAAACAAAGACAAGCAGTGACGGTATGCCTGTCGAAGACTTGCCGTTCTAATGGATTTAAAAATTACATGGATAGAGGAAGCTGGGCAAATGGGTAAGAAAGAATTTAAACATCTTTCCTCTATCCTCAAAAGGAGAATGACAAAAATGGAAAAGGGTTGTAGGATTTGCGGAATATTAAAAAATCTATGGAGAGGCGGTGAGGGAACTATTTGTTATAACTGTCTCAGAAAAAAAATAGAAGATGAAATGGTCGAATATGCAAAGAAATTTAATGAGATAGATCATCGTTTCAATCCGGTTGTCGTATGTCCTTATTGTGGTTGTAAGGACGATGATAGCTGGGAAATAACAGAAAGCGGAGAATATACTTGCGGTCATTGTGAAAGTGATTATTTCGTAGAGAGAAATGTCGAAGTAACATACTCCACATCGAAAATATCCGAGATAGGGAACGCATGAATAAGAAAATTCAAAGAAACAATCCTTGTTATTGCGGATCGGGAATAAAGTACAAAAAATGTTGCTATCTCAAAGAATACGAAGATAAAAGAACCAAGCTCGAAATCAGCCGAATTGTAAGAAAGAGACTGCTTGAACTTCGTGAAATCCATTTCAAAAAGACAAATGCTCTCAAATTTCTTTCAAGGATCACTCAGAGAAATATCGGGAATACAATTATTTTTACTTATTGTGATTTTTTCGACCGTACTGATCTTGTTCATATTACAGAGACTGACGGCAAAATAACAATGGAAACAATTATCGAGCCTACCGAGAGAAAACAAGGCGAAAATAAAAAATAGTAAAGATTTTACTTGACATTTTGCATTTAAAATCGTATATTGGGTTAAAATAAATTAGAGGTGACAAAATGGTTGAACTACGAGAAATAACTAATAAAGAGTATCAATCCGACGAGGACTACGAGAGATGCACAGGGCTAAAACTCGCTTATAAAAGTATGTTTCAGTACTATGAGTACAAAAAGGGATTAACCAAAGATACTCCTGCTCTTAGTTTCGGGAGATTGTATCATACAGTTTTAGAAGGGCAGGATAAATTCTCTTCTGAATTTGCTGTAATAGATAAACTTGCAAGACCCGAACCGGACAAAACAATGGCTTCTAAAATGAATAAAGAGTGGTTGGAAGTAATCACATTAAGAGCAGAGGCAGACGGTAAGCAAGTTTGCACTATGGAAGACTACGAAAAGGCTGTAAAAATGAGAGATGTTCTGAATCTATTCGTAGCTAAAAACGAGTCGAATGAGAAATTTTCTGTATTCAATAATATTGTTGAAACAGGAGTTTCGGAAATGAGCTTATTTTGTGACGATTATCTTGGCGTAAAAGTTAAGTGCAGATCAGATTTGACACTTCCTTATATGTTAGTGGACTATAAATCGGTAGCTGATGCTTCTCAACACAAAATAGAGCTTGAAATGCTAAAATGGGGATGGGATATTCAGGTAGCATTATATTCTGATTTGCATTGGATGTTCCAAAGTAAAACAAACGACATTCCTGAGAGTATTAGAATGCCATTTTACCTTACTTGTCAAGAAAAGAAAGAGCCATACGATTTTAATTTTTACAATGCTTCGGATTTTTACTACACAGGTAAGGTAAGGTTATTGAAGGCTATTGCGAATATCAAAGCTGGGGCATCAAGGGGATATTGGGGGGATATTCCTAAAGGCGAACTTGGAGTAAAACTAAAAGTTCCTAAATGGGCTTATGAGAAACTTAACTTTGGAGGAGATATTGATGAAACTGAATAAATTGATATTAAATAATATAGGAATACACAAATTACTAAAAGTCGAATTTGGCGAGTTTACAACTATCTCCGGTTCAAACGCAGAAGGTAAGACTACGATAGAAAACGCTATTATAGAGTCTATTGAAGGTTCTGATGCTTTATTGTTGTCGAATGACGAGGAAACGGGCAGTATTGAGGTTTTGTACGACAATGAGATGTCAGTCAAGATACCTTACAGAAAAGGTGGAAAAGGAAGCCCTGAAATACGACAAGGTAGGATAAAAGTTAGCAAACCGAGAACCCAGCTCGAAGAGTGGCATAATGACGCAAAGATCAGGGCTATTGATTTTTTCGATGGCAAAGGAGCTGGGAGAAAGAAGTATCAAACCAATACTGTATTATCCATATTGAGTGTTTCTCTTGGTGAAGACGAAATTCAATCCCTTACAGGCGGAGAACTTCCTTTAGATGATTTTTTTGCAGTAGATCATCCGTTAACTTACATTAAGAGGCTTGTGAATGAAAAAGACGGATATTATTACAGAATGAGAGCTAAAAATAACGAAGGCGCGCAGACTGTAACTCATTCTAATAATACTCTTTATAAGAAAATTTCGGATAAGTTAAATGATGCTAATATTGACCCTGTATTTTTTAACCCTGACGAATATAAAGATAAATCAGTAACAAGCATGATAACTGAACTTAACAATCGGCACACCCAAAACTCAAAGCTGGGAACAGAACAAGAAATAATTGATAACTACGAAACCGAAATTCAAAATCTTAACGATCTCGAATCTATTGAAATTGATAAGAAAAACAAAGAATTCAATAACGATTGGGAATCGAATCGTAAAGATATGCAAGAGAGACTTGCTTCGATACCTATTGAAATAAAGAATTTTGAGCAACAGATTGAGCTTTTAAATGAAAAAATCAAGGGATTAAAAGATAAATCCAAAGAATTATCAAAAACTTTATCGGAAGAACAAGAGACTCAAAACGCAAAAGCATTGCAATTCATAACTCCGGTTAAAGAAAAATATGCAGAAAAAAGAGATGCTCTCAAAAAAGATGTTTTGTTAGCCGAAAAATTTATAAGCGAAAACCTAATTGTTGACACAGCAGATTTTGCTTCTCAAATAGACGCTGTTCAAGCTGTAAAAGAGGTTTTGCCCACTTATGACGCTTGGCTCGAAGGTGCAAAAGAGTATGAAAAAATGAAAGATAGAAGTGTCAGGTTGTCAGAGATTATAGACGGGTTAAGAGGATTGCCTTCAAAGATATTGAAAAGAGAGAAACTTCCTATTGAAAATTTAACAATGAATAATGATGGTAATTTTATGATTGTCAATTCAAGGAATATGACAGTAGCTTTAGATCAGCTTTCAGGATTTGAAAAAATTAAGCTCAGTATAGATATTTCCGTAGCTCGACTTGGAAAGATAAGAGTCCTGATACTTCCTCAATGGGCAGAAATTGATCCTGCTAATAAAGTTAAGATAAAAAAATATCTTAAAGAAAAGGATGTTCAGGGTGTTGCTATTGAAGTTGGAACGGGGAATCTAAAAATAGAGAGAGATTGATATGTCTAATCGAAACGCTGTCTATACAACACTTGGGGCAAGTAATCATGTAAAGGAAGATCGAGCAATGTTTGATTATTATGCCACAGATCCTCGTGCAGGAGAATTACTCTTAGAACAAGAGACTTTTGATAACATATGGGAATGTGCGTGTGGAGAGGGGCATTTGGCTCAGAATTTTAGTGGATGTAAGGCAACCGATATAGTTGACAGGGGTTTTGGTGATGTTTTTGATTTTTTAAGTTCGGAAAATGGTTATTGGAATGGTGATATAATAACCAACCCTCCTTATAAGTATGCTTTAGAATTTATTCAAAAGGCTCTAAGCATAATCCCTAAAGGCAAAAAAGTAGCAATGTTTTTAAAAGTACAGTTTCTTGAAACGGTAAAAAGGAAACTACTTTTTACAGAGTATCCTCCAAAGGTTATCTATGTTTCAAGCAGTCGGATTCCCTGTGCTAAAAATGGAGATTTTAATGCTTTAAAAAAGAGTGGTGGAAGTGCTATCGCTTATGCGTGGTTTGTGTGGGTTAAAGGATATAGGGAAGACACCATTGTTAAATGGATAAATTAAAAATAAGGAGTAAAAATGGAAGAGGAAAATTTGTGCGAAAAGTGTTTTAATAAACATAGTTTCCCTTGGTGTCAACCTGCTTATTCGGAAAATATTTTGTCGGATAATGTTGTTACCTGTATAAATTTTGACGAAGATCCACTTATTACAAAGGAGAAAGCGATGAAAGACAAACTACTAAGAGCTAAAATTATGAATCTTGTCACATGGATGTTGTCAAAAAAAGATGTGAATATTGTTGATTTTAAAGAAACTGAAAATTCTATTCAGGTAATTTTTGAGAAAAAAGAAAATGTTTCTGATTGGGAAGTCGAAATAGAAAATTTAGAAAAACTCGCAAAAGAAACCGAAGAACCTGAAATTTACGAAGAAGAAAAAGAAGAAGAAAAAAAACGCATCGCCAGAGAAAACGAACCGCTTGGTTTTTTCGACATTGCTTTTGATGACGAAGATTATGTTGACGGTGATCCCGATGATTATTTCAGCAAAAGTATAAATTTTATATCTTTAAATCGGTCTGCTGTCAAAACAATTATAAGACAGGTTAAAAAACAAATTAAGGAGTATAACAGATGAATATAGTTGAGATAAAAGATGTCAATACAAGACTTGCTGAAATCGGAAGAATTAAAATTGGCAAAAAAGGAGCAAAACCAACAGTTTCTCGAAGTGGAAATGCCTTTGTTCCTCCTGTCAAGTTAGATCACTTTCTTGTCACTACAAATGAGAGAGGAGATGACGGGAATTATATTGCAGATAGAGACATTATGGAAAAGCTCGGAGATCACCCTGTTGAAATTCCCGTAGTGTTATTGTATGATGATATTGTCTTGAACTTTCAAAGACGATACGCTATGTATAAGGGGCAAACCTGTATCATGGAAGGAGACGGCGAGAAATGGTTATGGAGACAACCTGATGGGTCGTGGAAGGAAGGAGAAGAACCTGTAAAACAGCGTGATCCAAAATACACGGGAACTGATAAGTGTAAAATAAACGGAACTCTATCGGTAGTAATTAGGTGTGCAAATGTTGTTGGCGGAGTTTGGAAATTCAGGACAACAGGAAAGTACTCTACGGGAGCAATTTTTTCGAGTCTCGAACTCATATCAACACTAACTTCGGGACACCTTGCGGGTATTCCGTTAATGCTAACATTTTCGTCTAAAACCGCAATCAATCCGGTTACAGGTAAGAATGTTAAGGTCAATGTGGTAAACATCGTTTTTAAAGGGAATCCCGAAATGCTGAGAGAGAGGTGGCTTACGGTATTGCAAGCCGATCAAATGTATTATCAGAAAATGAATCAAATCGAGAATAAAGTCAGAGGATACTTGAATAACGCTATACATCCATTTGACGAAGATCCTGTTGAAATAATCGAAGAGTTTTATCCCGAAGAAGCAGAGAGGCAGGTACAGGAAGAGTCAGGACTTAAAAGCATAATGGAAAATGTGGCAAAAGGAAATCCCAATGTGATACCAAAAGAAGAAATTGAAATCATTGAAACAAAGGATGATTTAGTAACCGATGGTGAAATCAAGGCAAATCTTGAAGAACCAGCAAAAGAACCAACAGGAGAATCGGCAGAAGAAACAATAACTATCGAGTTTTCCAATTTAGGAGAGTTGAGAGAACACGCAAAAGCATCCATGATAGAAGATTACAATAAAAAGGGAGTCAAGACAATAGTCGGCGAATTGGCTTTAGTTGGCATTACGGCGATAAGAATAAAAACAAAAAAAGCAGAACCCATAAAAGAGTCCGCTTCTGAACCTACAAAGGAGATCGTAGAGGGGCAAGTAGAAAAACCTGTCTCAACAGGAGTTGTCGAAGAATCAAAAGCATACGAAACAACGCTACCACCGAAAGCTCAACTTAAAGTCATCTTGGTTGAACATGGGTTGAATAGTGAGGATTTGAGACACTCCTTTTATAAGCAATTTCCAATGCAAGCAGAAGACTATCTTGCGGACAGAAATAAACTTTTTAACAACATCGACCTGTTTAAAAAGAAAATCATGCTGACTCTAAGCAGTCACATTCCAGCCACTATTGATAGCAAAAAAATAAGTCAAAAAGAAAAGGAAGCTATTAGAGAAAAGTATGAAAAACTTGACAAAAAGAGTTTCGATGGTATTATTAAATTTTATGTTGAACTCAAAAAGGAAAGATGATGCTTGAAGAATTAGATAAAAATAAAAGAAGTGAAATTATCAAGGCACTAAAAATAACTCGCATGGCTTTATCGCTTTGGATTCAAGACGGGATTCCTTGGGGGAGGATATACGATGTTTCAAGAATAACAGGCTTATCTGAATCTTCTCTCTTAATAGATACATACACTAAGAGATATGGAAATAGAGGGCTAAAAATTAAGGGGTGATAATGAAAAATATTCCCCTTAAACCCGATATTCCTGCCGACGATTCAGGAGAGAAAAAGTTCTATCAAAAGGATATTGTTACTCAGGATGCTGAGGGATATGCGATATATAAAAAGTTAATATTTGATATGAACTTAAATTCCGAATGTTTATATTGGGCTGATGGATTTAAAACTATTAGGGTTGATTACATAGATAATGAATTCAAAATAAGCAAAGCAACATACACTGAGAAAAGCCTGAAATCATTTGTTTCTATTGCTAATTGGATTCCACTTATGAAATACTTGATAAGGCATAAAAAATTCATGTCGAAACCAAAAATTGTCGTTAAAGCGTATGTTACCAAAGAAAACCTATCGGAAGAAAAAGGATACTCGTCAAGAGGCGATCTTAGATTTCTTGATAAAAAAACATTTATAGAAAATGCCACTACTTCAAATGTTGAGTTTGACACAGATCGGGGAAGTATTATTTGTTATACACCGTTAATTGCACCTGTTGATATAAGAAACGATTTGATCGAAGAGCTTCTAAGAATAATATACCCCGAAGAAAATGAGTACAAATCTATTGTAGATTTTTTGTCTTTATATTCATTTGAAGATCGGTGTGGATTAGCAAAGCCTACTTTCATCATGTATGGACACCAGCGAGGAACAGGAAAGAATTTTATATTTGAAACTTTTATGGGTGCGATTTACGCTGGGCAAATATGTCCCTTACCACCAAACTACGATAAATTCACCGCCTATTTAGAAAAGAAATTTGTGTACATTGATGAAAATAACGAGGCTTCCCTTGATCCTATCCGACTTTATAATTTCGTAAAACGAATGTCCGGTCAGAAATTTAATATGGTAAACAGAAAAAGCGTAGAAGCCAAAATGATTCTCAACGGTACTTTTTTTGGTATTGCGAGTAACGAAAAAGCATTAAATATGAGAGATTTTATTTCTGACCCTTCTCAAAATCAATTTCTTGTCATCAACACTATTGGGGAAAAACACAGTGCGTTCAAAGCATTTAAGAAAAAAATTGCCTGTGCGGGTTATCACGGTCTTCAACATCTTGTAGATAGGTGTCTTGGTCATTTTGTTTTTTCTGTTTTATTTAAAAATTACGAAAGAATAAAAATTGAGAACAAAAGACTGAGTTTCAGATATGGTATGAATGTTCCTATTTCAGAAGGGCTTATAAAACTAATGCAAATGTCAGTATCGACTTCGGATAAGGGGGCTATCAGTATGCTTGATAATTTAACTACAGGAAATAAAAAAGAATACGATTTAATTCCCGAATTAGGGTATCATTTTTTAGAATTTCAGAATAAAGAATCTGATAGAGCAAACGGATTCCTGTCTAATAAATTGCTAAAATCATTATGCAAACAGGAAAGGATAGGAGAAACCGCTTTTTATTTATTCTTGGATAAATATGATTTAATTCGATCAAATAAATTCCGAAGATATGTTTACGGTTGTAAACCGGTAGGCATCTTATTGGATTTTGGTCGTCTCATATATCTCTTTGAGAATAACGCATGGAGTGGAATAAAAGAAGGTTATGACACTGATACAGGATTTGAGCAGGAAGATATTTTTAGTGAATTAGTGGAGGATTAAGGAAGTAAATGTATGAAGAAGGTGTAATATACCAAGCTGTGAAACTCAGTAAAAACTATGTGGTAAGTCGCTTCATAAATATTACAACATTTGTTTCCTTATGTTAAGGAATAAAACTTACGGTATGAATAATGTTAATGAAATCAAATTAGAAATATCAAAAGCCGTATCTGTGATATATGTAAAAGATTTATTCGATCTACCAACTGACTATTCTAAAATCGAAAAAATATTTATGAAAGTTAATTTACAATCTTATAACATACACGGGAAAAAGAAGATTAAAAACAGGAGTGTGAAATGATTAGAATATTCGCAAATATATCAGTTATAATTACATCAGTACTTATGACAACAATATTATGTGGTAGCATTTTTGATGCTTTTGAATACCTTTTTACCGCAGAATGCAATTCACTAATAAATACCCTATCTGTTGTCATTGTTTTTCTTTCAGCAATTGCGTGTCTTATTGGGGTTGTCTTCTCTATTGCGTTTTACAATATTTGTTTAAAAAGAATCAAAGAAATATGGAGAACAAGAAAATGAAGCTAAGGAAATTTCAAACGGAAATATGCAATGAGGTATTTTTAGCAACGAGAAGTTCTAATAAACGAAAGATACTTTTAATGTCTCCTACAGGTTCAGGAAAGACCTTTATGGCTCAGGAGATGCTTAAAAAATGGCTCTTAAGAGGAAAACGATGTTTATACACTTGCCACCGGAGAAAGCTCGTAAATCAAACCTATAACCGCTTTATGTCCATGTCGCCATCCGTTATGATGGGAAGGGATAAGCGATTCAATGCTAATAGTATGCTTCAAATAGGCTCTCTTTACACGATTAAAAATAGAGAGTTTGAAGCTCCTGATGTTATCATTATGGATGAAGTTCATTATGGATATAAAACAAAGCTAATACAAGGCATTATGGAAAGATTCCCTAATGCTATATTTCTCGGTATGAGTGCCACTCCGATTGATAACAAAGGTTTTTTATTAGAGGGTTTTAATCATTATATAGGAAAATATCAGACTCAGGATTTGGTAGAAATGCAGTGGTTAGTCCCCCCTATATATTATTGTCCGGTAAAAATAGATTTGTCAGGAGTTCAGCTCAATTATTCTAAAACAGACTATGATGAAAACGAACTCGAAGGGATTGTTGTAGATTCCAAACTTATAAATACAGGTGTGGAAAACTACATAGAACACGGTGACGACCGGTCTTTTTTAGGATTTGCAGTAAACAAGAAACATGGAAAGTTAATCGCAAAAGCATTTAATGATGCAAGGATTCCTGTTGGATACATGGACTCAGACACACCTTCCCAAGAAAGACTTAATATGGACGAACAGTTTGTAGATGGCGTTATCAAGGGGATAATAAGCATAGAAATACTTACCACTGGAGCTGACTACCCTCATTGTTCCTGTATAGTCGATATGTCCCCAACAAAAATATTGAGAAAATATCTTCAAAAAGGTGGGAGGGGGACTCGCCTTTTCGGGGATAGTTATAATGAAAGTATCTTCAATAATAAAATTGATTTTATTTACATAGATGTAGCCGGTCAAGTAGAGGAGCACGGACTAATTGAAGCTCGGCGTGATTTTAAGTTTAAGCCTAAGTTTTCAGAAGTTTTAGATCAAAAGTTAAGTATAGATGGACTTGATAATCTTGAAAACAAGAAAGAACTTATAGCTACTATAAGCAAAGAAAGATATGTTATTTTAAAGAAAATCGGAAGATTATTAGATTTGTATAAAGATAAATTCTATCGTACTGAATCTGACCTTATGGACGATATTAAAAACTTTCTCGATAAAACCGATTTGTTTTGGTATCGGCAAAATTCCGGTGTTGCTCAGTATGGATATGCACTTAAAGGTGAGTTGTATCAGTTTATGAGACAAATGAATCCAGCCTCGTCATCATATCTCGATTTGACTAAATTCGTTGGATTCATAAATTCTATAAAACAAAGATTTGTTAGGTTTACTTCGGTGTCGGGACTTGCTGATGTTTCGGTGTTTTTTAGACTTGGAAGTGTCTTTATAGCCGTAGAGGCGAAATTACCAAGAGGAAAATTGACAAAACATCAAGCTAAGACATTTCCCGATATGGTATCAAGAGGAATTCTATTATTCTTCGCAATGACAGTCATGGATGTTTTTGACGCAATGTGTCACTTAGAGCAAAATGTAATTTTGCAGGAAAATGGAGATATACTAATAAAAAAGGCTATCTATGATTTACCTGATAGCCAAATTGAAAAATACAATAAATTTAAAATTCCACTTCCTAAACATCCCACAAATCATCAATCCATAAAAGAAACTTTTTGAGATTAAATTTTTTCTTATAATCAAGAATCAGTTTTTGAGCTATAGGCTTTATAGCATTATCATCGTCCCAATAACCTGTGTGTGATAAAGGAGTCTTCCTTATCCCAAAACTGCCTATATGAACAATATAATCATAATGACATTGTTTAATGTTTAAAAAATCCGTCTTAAGAGGCTTTCCGATTATATCATGCGAGCCAACAATATTCAACCAAAATTCAGGTTTGACGGTTTTTCTCGAATTTATCAATCTCAAAGCTAAGGGCGTTCCCATTGTGAATAGGTTTTTAACTTTGAATTTGTATTTTCTCAAAAAATCATAAATGACTATTCCACCAAGCGAATGAGCTATAAAAGAATTATCGCAACCTTCTGAATGTTTCGATACTACTGAATGAATATATTTTAATATCCTTCCTTTTTTGTATCCATAAGCAATAGCATCATATCCAACTGTATTGAATATTTCTCTGAATCCGTCGGATTTGAGTTTTGAATTCGCATTCTCCTCAATAGTAAAACGCTTAATCTCATTATCAATTATGTTGGAATATCGAATTTCGATAAGCCGAATCGCCTTTGCGGGAACATAGTTTAAAAGTTTCTTTTTTATATTGATTTTGAATTGATCCGTATAGCCTTCGGATTGAGTACCAATTCCATGAACAATAAAGACATTATGTTTTTTCATTTGTTATCCTACATTGTTTTCTAAGCCAATTCATATCTATATTGGGACAAGTTTTACCTTGCTTAATTCCACTTTCCATTTCGTAATGTCCGAAGAGCTTAATATTGGGATACATGAATTTAAACTCTTCTATGAGTGTTATTAAGCTGTATATCTGACGAGCTGAAAATAAATCAATTCCAACTAAGCATATTCCAATAGAGGTTTTATTATCTCCCCGACAGTGAGCACCGGCAATTTCAACATCCCTACCCCATACAATTCTTCCGTCATGTTCGGGATTTAACTTTAACAGCGTTTTAGCGGGTTTGCTTTTTGAATTCATAATAAGAAAGTGATAACCTATGTCTGACCATCCATTTTCAATTACATGAAGATTAAAAAACCACTTCCGAGTAGCATAATCGGAAACTGAACAATGAATGATAATCTTATCAATTTCTCTTTCAGGTCTTTTTCTGAAAAATTTTATCATCTTTTATTCCTTTTACCTATTTTCATTATGTCTTCATTGTAAAATTTCGTCATACTGTTTTTAATAAATGACTTACACTGGCTTTTAGCGGTATCTTTCGACCGTTTTTCTAAGATACCGATAATTCCGTCAAATAAACGATCTCTACGACTATTTTCCATTACTTCTGCAAGACATGCGGAATCATAGGTAAACTTAGTTAATTTTGAAAAATCTTCGGCATAATTGATGTCAATAATATCCTTACATTTTGCTGAAATAGCTTTCCATTCTTTTTCAATATTATTTTTTTCAATAATGGTTTCAATATTTCCTATCAAGTGATAGTGTGAATTGTGATAGGTATTTTTCAATATTATTTCAGCTTGTTCGTAAGTTATTGTGTCAGAGTACTTCTGAGATAGTACTTTTAGGTAGTCTTCCATTCGGGACATTAGTTCTGCCTGTTTGCGAATTACATGATACTTGAAAACTCCATAAGAAACAACAAAGACAAATAACATTAACGACCCTGTTTCCCCAAAATAATTGATAAAAAGTTCTATTATTTTAACTTCATCCATTATACAATCCACCATTTCAACCCGTCTGAACATACCTTTAAGATGCCTAAAGGAGCTATCTCCCGAATATCCATAGAATCATCTATTGGTTCGTTTGTTGGATGCACTTTGCCTAAATGCGAGCTTATGTTTTTAAAAGTTAACGACATATCTAAATACAAAGAAGCATCAGGCATATAAATATCTTTGTCTTCTGTTTCGCTATTTATCAATATCACTGAATACAGAGAGTCTATGTAATATGGCGAAATATCAGTTTCCAAAATCGGTCTTGACTCAGGTGTTATTTCTGACATTTAACTCTCCTAATTAGATTTATGAATCTCAGCTTCTCTCATTTTAACTCTTTTGAGAATTTCTGATTTTTTTTCGACTTTCTTAGAATACGATCTCAAATCAGTTAAGGAAGGAGGAGTTGGCTGATTCTTACTTTTCTTTTCAAAAACCAAATTTGCTTCTTTTCTTAGTTTTTCAGCCTTCTCTTTCATTTTTTTAGATTCGGATAGCATATCTTCCGGTTCTCTGTTGTCTTCTTTCATTTTAACCATATCAAAACCCAGCTTAGACAATTCGCCAACTATAATCTTTTCAGATTTTTTATTTGGGTTTTCGACATTATTTTGCTTGGCAAATAACCGCAGTTTTTCAAGATCAGCATATTCGACCATAGCATTTTTGTCCAAAATATCATCACTCATTTTAATTCTCCTGTTTTAAAAATAAAGCCCCGAAGGGCTTTTAAAATTTACTATCCGTTGGATTTAAGAACTGCAAATGGAATGCGTTTTCTATCCCACTTTCTTGTCCAATTTGTTGCATTTTCAAGTTCTGCGTAAGAAGGTGAAGATTTCACCATCACTGCACCTGTCCAATTTACACCAAACATCGACAATACAATCTCTCTACGGCTATGAAGAATATCTTCACCACCACCACCGCCGACAGAAGGTAATCTTTCCATTTCGGAAGGAACTTTCGATCCCCCGTTTCCAACTCCAAACACTCTCTCGCCATACAGGTATGTATCGAAAACATATCTTGGAGTAATTGTATCAGACATAAATCCATCTTGAACAACAGGGATGCTGTCATCAACAAGAAGTATTTTATTCTGATAAGTAGGAATGATTTTTCTGCCTTCTGAATCACGAATAAACGCAATAAGGTCTTGTTTTTGAAGTCTTCCATACACCATAGAATGAACTCCCATGTGCGTAATTTCGGTTTGCCTATCACCCATCGTGAGACAAGCATCAATTACAGCAACGGCTGAAATTAAGTTTGCATCTAATGGGTCGGTGTTTGCAGCGTGCTCCGCTATATCTACAACCATGTCGCTTGCGTTGTTTGCGATGTTATCTGCAACAATACCTTTAGTTGTGCGAAGTAGCTTTTGCTCCATTACGGCTCTCCAATAATCCGAAACCTTATTTCCAACAACCATTATCGGGTCACTTCCCAATGTCAAATCAGACGCTAAGTCCATAACGCCCCAACTTTTGTTGTTTGAGTGTCTGATTGCTTTTGTAAGATCGGATGTTATTTTTTCAGGAGTCACAATATCCGCAGGATCGTCTGTGCTGATATTGGGTTCTGTTGGGTCGATCGCCTTCCAATAAGGCATTTCAATTTCTCTTCCTTTAGCTGATAACATTTTATTGAACCCATTATCAGTTACGATAAGACCCGACTCTAAGAGTTTCCACTTGTTAAGTAGATTTTGGTCGATATATTGATTAAATATCAACGGCGTGTAAACATCAATAATTCTAACTTCTGACATAAGTCACCTTTATATTTAGTTTTTATTGAGTCAATTTCTGCAACTCTTCGGCAAGTGCAGGATTGGCTTTTGCTAATATGGATTGCTTGGTGATATTTAACGAATCCTTGCCGAATGGATTGTTTTTCGTGTCATAAACTTCACCGTCTATAACAGTTGATAATTTACCGCTAAATACTTTCCCTTTTGCTTTCATACCTTCAATAGGTAAAGCCCAATTCGTAGAAGTGATTGTCTTTTCCAACCAATCTTTTATCGAAACACCATCGTTATCGACAAATGTTTGTTTTTCTTCACTGTAAGACAACATTGACTTTGCACGAAGAATAACATCTTGCACAGATAAAGGATCGACCACACCATCAGTGACGCTTCTGACAGCATTTTCAAGTTCCAAATCTGAGAGTTTGGTTTTAAGACCATCTCTTTCACCTGTAATCTCCAACATCTTTTTTTCGTTACTTTCTTTTTCTCTCTCAAAAGGCTTTAGTCTTGTATTAACTAATTTGGATATAGCCTCATCATCTATCTTTCCTGCCCTGATCTTGAGTTCATCTATTTCGTCCATAGCAGTCTGTATCTCTTCGGGAGATTGCTTATAAAGCGATAGTTTGCTCTTAGTGGATGAATGATCTGCTCTTTCTTTTTTTAAAGCAGTGTTTAATTTTTCTGTGTCCGCCTCTGTTTTTACAACAACATCCAAGTCTAACACAAAGCCGGAATCCCCCTTTTTGTAATGACCCTTTTCGACATCGGACAATCCGTCAAGATTCTCTCTTTTGATTTGTAACATTTTCCCCACCTCTTTTGTTTTTCTTATTGTTCTCAATAAATATAAAGTAAATTATCTTTGAAATCAAGCAAAATATTTACACAGTCATACTGAACGAGTCGGAATACATATCAGATAGCTGTTTAAGTGTTAATGCTCTTCCTGACCTGTCGGAAAATTTATCCAAACTCAGCTTTCCTTCTCTGAATAATTTGGCTTTTTGCTTTCCTAAAACTCTTTCTTGAAATACTTGGGATTGATTTTTTAAGAATGCCTCATAATTGTAATTAGAAGGAACACCTCCAATAAAATTTTTCGCCCACTCTTTTTTCATTTTGTCTATAATTATCCTTTTTTCTAAATCAGATTTAATAGCCCAATCGTCATATATTATTTTTGCATCTGCAACAAAATCCTTACGAGCATAGGATCTTCCATCTCTATAATAGAAAATACGACCACCGGCTAATGCGACACCGTTTATAATCGGATAGCGTCTCGATCTGCAATTATAATGTAACGGTGGATATAATCCTTTTCCAATAGCAAATACTTTTCCGTCTGTTTTTGCACATATCGGAGTTGTAAGAGCATCCAATACAGCTACAAACACCTCTTGCTTTGAGGTATCTCCATATAAGCCCATAACATCCTGATTTGCAACAATAAATCCTTGAAGAGATGTTTCCGCCATTCCCGATATAGTTGTATTAACAATAGTTTTAGCATGGTTATTCGCAGTTCCTATTGAGCTACCTGCATAATTACGACTCTGAATCCCTGCGATAGCTGTTACTATTGCCGGAACTGAATAACCTGCCCGAAATAACGACTTTGTTTTCAATAAAATAGATTTGTAATGATTTTCAGCTAATTCCTGAAATCTGTCAGTTGTTGTCATTCCCATTATAATCTCAGATTCGGGTTTTTGTTCTTTCGGTTTATTCCATTTATGTAAAACAGGAGATATTTCCCTAAACAACCCTGTAATGTACTCCGCTTCGTGTTTCACGAATAAAGAGGACTCATTCATCAAGTTGGACTCCAATATCGCAAAAGGGGCTTTTATGATAGTTTCAAGACGCTTTGCAAAATTTCTCCATTGCTTACTATTTAAAGACTCAAATCGAGGTAAATCCGAGAGATGGTCTAATAGGAGCAACCTAAGAGCCGGACTTGTATCAAAAATAGTTTTAGACGATTTTTTCTGCAATCCCCTAATGTAATCTAACAACAAAATAGAATGAATTGTAATTTCATCATGTATTTGCTGATTAAAGTTCATTATTCCTCATTACTATTGTCATCAGCTTCATTTCCTTCCCCCTTATCATACTCTGCTCCCCCAAAGGAAAATCCTAAGATACTAAGACTTTCCTGAATATCCACCAGCCAATCTTCATAAGTATCCTCAATAGCCATATCATTTCGCAATGCCCATCTGTAAACATTTTTCAAACTAATACCACCGCCGACAGCAACATTCCATAAATCTAAATAATCTCGTGGTGACAATTTTTCTTGATTAAAGTCTAAGTTAGGTGTGTATTTACAAATATTAGGAGAACCCATCCATTCCAATCCCCACTTTAACAATTTATTGATAGCTTCCGCACTTGTTAAAGCCAACTCTCTTAAATCAGATGTTTGTAGTGTGATCCTTGTTGTCAATGCCTTGCCTGACTCCACGCCCTCTTTATCAGAAATAACAATTCCGTTACCTTCGGATTCTCTTTTAAGAGCTTCGAGAGATAGTCTCATTTCACCTAATCCATCCGCAGACGCATTTGCGTAACCCACTTTAGCATCTTTGTTATCAGAATGAATAAAGCCATCCGACCTAACTTTTGTATTTTCCATTTTCTTTGTACTAAAACCAATAAGAAAAAGCAATGCGAATGCTTGTAAATATAAGCCTTGCCTGTATTCTGCGTCAGCCCGATATGCCGATAAGGACAAATCGCTAAGTTCAACTAAAAGAGGTTTTTCTATTTCCATTGTTGTTGTTTTGATATTAGCTACTGTAAATGGAATGTAATCTATTGTCTTGGGGTTTTTAAATATCCGAAACTCCTCGTGACTTTGGTCAGGACTATCTATATCCCATGTAATCCATGTTCTCTCATCCAATAAGACAGAATAGTAATATTCAAAAATTTCACCTCTTCCTAAAGCTAAAAGTCGAAATTGATCCTTTTTTTCAAAAGTCTTACTCTCAGAATTAAAAACATCGCCACTTTCGTCAAGTAAGACAAATTGTAGTTTTTTCGATCCGTTTACCACGATTTCATTCCATACCAAAATCGAGTCTGCTGAATACTTCACTACATGGGGAAACTGCCCTTTTTCAGAATAGTCTAATAATAAGCCAATTCGTCCATAAAGAAGTTGTTGGGAATTGATGTCTCTGCTAAGACTGTAAATATCCTCTCCGTCAATAGTGATGCTTTCAATCCATTTATCTAATTTTTCAGGAAGTTGTATTACACCGGTCTTACTGTGCATTAGTCCCATAGCCTTCTTTATTGTTTTACTGCAAAAATTGTAATAAGTAGCTCTTTTTTTATAAGCATCATACCTAACAGTTCCGTCATTCCCGTCTTCAACTTGACCCTCAGTTTTAGGCAAATATGTTTCACCGGCATTCTTTACTCCTGTTTGTCCTAACTCTGTTGTAATATAAAGCTGTGTCCATATAGGCAACATCCTATCGTAAGACGGTTGGCACGATATTGTTTTCTTTTCCTGATCCATTTTCTTCTCCTTAATTTTGTCTATGTCCTATATTAAGACCCCAAACTTTACTGACAACTCTATATCGGGCTTCGTCAGCACAATGGTCTTCCTGAGTTGTATCTATATCGTCCATATTGATACTATCTTGCATGAGTAGTGGAACTGTTCTTAAAAATGCTGAACAATTAGAAAATATAAATAACCCTGCACCTTCTCTTGATTTTGCATTATACATTGCCGAAGCCATGAGTTCCCACCCTAAAGCCCGACTGCCTGCCCCCTTTGTCGAAGGTTTCCATTCACAACCCACAGAAGCCATTTTATCTGCAATACTGAGTGAGTCATCCGAAGCAAATATCTGACTATCAGCAATACCGTCATCTACTTCGATGCCTGTTCTTTTGTATATCATGTTATCATATTTTATGATTCGCTTTGCAACTTCAATGGATGGCATTTGAATCCCTACATTTCGCTCCCCTTCTCTACACCCATACCACTCAAATATGCGAAATAAATCCCCTCGAATAGTAGGAAATTTCGTTCCGTCTTTCAATGTTACTTCACTACCGTCACTTTCAGCCCACCATCCCACCGAAAACGGCTTAGACTTTCCCCAATCGAGAGACCTGTTAACATGCCATGATTTTGGAATGTCAAAGGGTTCTACAACATTGTATCTACTATCCCAATATTCTTCAAAATAACCACCTGCTTGAATATTCCATTTGCCAAAAACCCACGCCATGCGAAGAGCCTTGTTTCTTTTGTTCATCATTAGCTTGTAAATATAATCAGGATCACTCTTTAGTAGTATGGTATTTTCAACTAAGGAAACTCTAATGGCAACCCTTTTATTCTTTCCATTAAAATCTGTTATAATTCTACCGCCGATAGGGTCAGGAATAATAAAATAATCCTTTACCCACTGATGTCCTATGCCGTATGGGTTTGAATTCGATATAGCAAATTTTGGAATACCTTCAACAGGACTTCTGTTTAGAGTTAGCATATTAAAATAAAAAGTACTATCTCCCCAATTTGTAAGTTCCTCAAAACCCATAAAGGGATATTCGTGACCATGAAATTTTCTATAATCAGATTCCGTTTTACCGTATCGAAATAATAACTGCTCTCCTGTTTTGAAAACCCATTTTCGAGTCTTATCACTTTCCTTATAGATAGCATCAGGAAATATTTTAAAGAAAAAATCCTTAGACTTGCTAACAACATCTTCAAGCTCTTTAGCTTCGGTTCTCAGGATTATCCCCTTCCATGCAGTGCCAAAACCCCTTCCGACATATTTTGCATACTTCATAAGCATTAACAAACTCTTTCCACCACCCCTATTGCCATGTATGAAAATTTGATTTACAGGACACGACATTACCAACCGCTGTCCGCCTATTAAGGGAGCCCATATTATTTTAGGATCGGAAGTTATTTTAATCCCCGTATTATTCGTCCTGATTTGCATATTCCGCTTTTAGTTTTCTTTCTTCTTCATCTAATACTTCAACTAAGACATCCTGTTGTTTTTTAGCCATTTTCTCCCAATTATCTTCGGGAGCATCTTCGGGAGTTGACATTACTCCGCAATCAACTAATAGGTCAATAAGGTTTTTTGTTTTTGTATTCCATTTTTCAGGAGCATTGATTTCAAGCCATTTGTACAACCCTTCTACATTACCGGCGTATTCTTTAACAACATCTTTAGCTAAAAATCTTCTTTTAGTTTTAATATCAACTGCAAAAGTTTTCTCGTGTAACTCTCTTGGCATAATAGCCGAAAAAAGAGTCTCAACAACCTTAATATTGATTGTGTTTTTAGCATAATTGTACGCTTTAGCAATATCCTCAACATTTGCGACCATATCAACAATAGATTCTTCGGAAACATCGAGATTGTCAGCTATTTCTTTTGTCGATAGTCCCACTAATGTCAAACCCTTGATAACAGACGGTAAGTCGGAAACTAAATATTCTTTTAACATAGGCAAAACTTTATCTTTCTCTTTCCCCTTCTTTTTGGATGGAACTTGGGATATGCTGACATATTGTTTCTCAGGATCGTCTTTCAACACCCATGATTTAACAGTCATAACATCGGTGTCAAGAAATTCAGAGATGAACTTTATATCATGTTTTTTATTATACAATTCGATAGCCGTAGTCTTGACTGTCTTTTTTATTTTACTCATATCGTCACCTTTAATTTATAAAAACTGTTCTTCTGCGTATGTCTGAGGACTTGTTACTGCTGTCGGGGTGTCTCTTGTGTCTGTAACTCTACCCAATATAACATCGGCAATAACATAGAGATATGCCAATCTATTTCCTCTTAAGATTATTATCTGCTGACTTCCTGTTAGTACAAATTCCTTATTAGGATCAACATCAAATATTTCAGGAGAAGATGTCGATTGTAAATATCTCGGTCTCCATTCCCAAGCCTCACTCCCCCAATCCGACCCTGCCGGAGCTGATGCAGTTATTGTATAAGCCCATTTAGTTGGTTGCTCTTCTTCTGTTATTGTTATTATCGGAGCAGGAAATGTTCGTAATGATTTATATGCAAACATCGTTCTAAATGGAATTATGGGAAGCCACGATTTGACAAAATACTCGTGAGTCCAAAAAACAGCACTATCAGATATTCTTGTCAGCTTGGCTTTTGCCCTTGCGTACACAGCAATAAAGTCCCCCAAAACATCAACGGGAATTTCAATTTCAGTATATGAATATTTGTCAATTTTGTCATCTTCAATATTCGTACTCCAAATTGGCATTTGAGGATAGTTTTCGGGATTTTTATCAGGAATTTCACCCTCATTAGCCCTACTGTATGTAAATACCATATATAGCTCATAATTATAGTCTGTATCAAACCAATCTGACCAATAGTCAGTATTAGAAGCTACATATATCTGTCTTTTCAATTTGGTAATTTCTCTTATCGCACAATGCGGAGGAAACCATTCAGAAACCTGTCGGGTAATCATTTCATCATGCCATGTTCCATCCACTATTGCTCTTGTTCTATTTATCCAAGTTTTATTAAGTAATTCATGCGACAAAAAAACAGACATAAACGGGACCATCCATTCATTTGTATAAGACGGCAGGGATAGGAAACCATCGGGATATGGAGGATCGCTTCCGCTCAAGCTATAAGTACTAAATAAATAACAGCAGTGACCATACCATTCAGGATAAAATATATTTGTGTAAGAATAGGCTTTACCACCGTTTATCTTACTGTATCTATTATATAAAAACCAATTGCGAGGATAAGTTAAATCAGCTGAAACCAAAGCCAGCTCGACGACCCTATCAACTAAAGAATATATAAATTCATCAGGAGACCACGCAATTTGTCTTCTCGCCTTCATCCTAAATTTGACATTCCCTGCCGGAAAGTCTGCTGTCATGTCTGCGTAAGAATAAGTATGCTGACTGTTTGATGTTGTTGGGTTTTGAGTTGTGTATGGAATTATCACTGTTCTAATCACAGCGTCCAATTCATCCAAAAACTCAATCACATAAGAGCAATTTTCTTCTATAACACTATTGCTCTGTATGACATCATATATCGAAAATACGCCAATAGAACTGCTACAACAGCAATTATGACGATCTTTATTATTCCATGAAATAATTAAATCCTCGTTAGGAAATACTCCCATCGACAAAGATTCGTAATAATACATATTGCCATTGATTTTTACACCTGTGCAATTCAGCGGTCTTTCGTATCTCGCTATTGAACCTGATTCAAGTATGTTTTCAGGACACTTATCTAAATCTATCGTCATAAGTCCTTCCACTGTCGCTATTTTAGCATTATAATTTTCAGAATTTTTAGCTACGAACTTTCTAATATCTCCAATAAATCCCAATGAAGATGAATATAATTTTACGCAAATTGTTTCAATTTCGTGAGTTGAAACATCGGAATCGTAACAACCTCTTTTAAGGACAATATTGTCAAGTTTGACGATTTCACTTCCTATAAGAAAAACATCGCCCTGAGAAGCCTCTCTAAATTCATTTTGTGATTCTGGGGTCGATGTTATATGTTTTAGTGACGAAATAGGCTCTTTTAAAGAGAAAATATTGTTTTGCAAGGTGATTGTACCTTTAGATGTATCTAAGGTATAAGCTCCTTCCGATAGTAATTTATAATAAATCGTATAGGCTAATTGAACAGCATTAGTTTTGTTTGTATCAAATCTGTAAGGAATAGTATCCGTAAACTCTGCAATATCCTGACTTCCCTCAGAATTAAATATTTCCCATAAAAGGGGTTCTCTTATTTGATATTTCGTAATTGGACATAACCCATAAACATCAGGAATGGAATTGTATGATCCATACTGAACGCCGTGAACATCCTCTTCTACGCTTAAAGATACCGTTCCATCTTCAAGTTTTCCAGCCGATTTCGAGAAAATCCTGAATACAACATCGTTAATGCCTTTTCTTGGAATGTTCAATTTGACAACATCGCCTTCGTGATATTTATTAAGGTGATTATTTCCTGTAATCTTTAGTTTCGTAAGTTTTGCTGACGACATGAATAAATAGTCTTTTGCAATTTCATAAGCTCTGTCAGGATCGGAAACCCACGGTCTGCTTATCTTTTCTTCAAACAGTCCTCTAAGAGCAATATCTTCATCATTTTTTACTGTTACCGTCTTCTGTGTGTCGTAACCAAAGAATAGGTCTCTCGCCATCCATTCGTAGTCTTTATTATCAAACCTATTTATAAAGTTCACAGTAACCGAGTTTGGGCATTCCCTGCCATCTATCTCATTGGTATAATCATCGACTTGAATTACGGTGTCTTCGTTAATTATATCTAAATCCTCAAAATTATAATCAGGACGAGCTAATTTAAAATGAATCTTATTATCTTTAAGATTGAAATACATAAATCCCTTGATATACGACAATATTTCTAATATAACTTTCTCTGAATCCATAGTAGCTGAATCCAATATCACATTGAGTCCGAAATTTTCTTCATAAAGTCTTACTGCACACTTTTCAAAATCAGCTACATGGATAATACTTTCAGGCAATTTCATTTTAAGCAATGGCGATGTTAGTATATCCTTCAATATATACATAGGATTTACCGATCTTTGAGAAAAACAAATATTGAAATCATGGACATACGGACGATAAACAACAGGATAGTAAAACTCGGGAATTATGCTTTTATAGTTAAATATATCTCCAACATAAACGGGTTCTCCTTCGATGTTTATAGGTGGGTATTCTTCGCCTACAAGATTGCGTTTAATCCTTTGCACCTTGTACGATCTCGATGCAGAACCGCCATCTATAGAAAGATTAGAGGTAGTCATCATAGTTAAATAATTCCACATAGGAAACTCATCTCGATCTTCAAACTCAGGTTTACTGATGCTGAAAAACGCATTTAGAAAACTATTCGTATCGGGATAAGGGTATCCAATGAGGTTATTATCAAATCCAACACCAACATACGCCCAGCCCGATGTATTATTTATTTCGTTACCTATGAATTTTAATTGTTCAAAAGTTCCGTACGAGTACTGAGTATGAGATACAACGGCATCACTAACTATGAACATCTCGTATTTTTTTGTCTCCCTAAACGATTCTGGCTGAAATTCAGAATCGAAATGCCTTATCTGACTCCATCCCTCTGAATGATGCGGTGGTGGTGGATAATAAATTCCGTAAGGCATAAGTCTTCCACCCACAAACATACCAAAAAATACATCTATATATCCTAAACATACCACATCTTGAACTAAAAACCGATTAACTCCTCCCGTACGAGGTCTGAATTTTACATTCACAGATTTGTCTATTGCCACAGTTCCCCAAAATACAGGAAACGGACTGCCTTCTTTCGTGTGCGGAGTTTCAACTCGTTCCTTCTCAGGTTCTTTCGGGTCTTCTCTCGTAAGCCAATAAAGTGCCGTGCTTACTGCCCATATTCCTAATTGAATCCATGGAACCATTATCTGTACCTCATAATTTTAGCTTCGGAATAAGGGTTTTCTACCGGAATATCGTCAAAGCCCCCAAATCTGTATCTATTTTGAAACCAATCTTTACAGGTTAAAAACATCTTATTACACCCAATTCTAACCGTAATAGCTTGATTTATAAGCCCACTCGTAAACGGTCTTATTACATAAATTACAGAGTAGTCAGTAGGATCGCCCTCGACTTCTTTCCCGTGAGACTGAATCACCCTGTTCTCAAAAGTGTTATCATTAAAAATGTTTCCAAGTTGTAAGTTGTACCCATAAGGAGTATTATGTAAAGTCTCAAATAAAGGAGAGTGGATTTCAGTCTCATTATCTCCGAAAGCGGTTATTGTTCCATTAAAGGTAAATAGATTTTTGTTTACTCCGCACATAAACCCGTATAGGTTATGAGGGCAAAGTTTCGATGATGTATAAGACAATAACTTTGACTTCAATTCAAGCCCTGAAAACGAGGCAGAAATTTCAGCCACTTCGCCCGATAGTGAAATGGAAGTTATTTTTCCGAAAAAAAAACACAACATATTCTTCTAAGGGATCGGTTTCAATTTGCAGTCTAAATGCTTTGATGTAAACAGGAGCTTTCCCAAACCGAAATGAATTCAACCTAACAAAATCCTCTTGCGAATCCATATTTAACTTCAAATTCGACATTATCTTACTTGAACTTGTCTCTAATTCCTCTCTCTCGATTATAGCGGGAATAAATGTCATACCTATCAACTCCACATTCTTTTCAGCCGTAGTATAGAAATATTCTTCTCCTTCCGAGTATATGTGGTAACACTCTACGGGAACGCTGTTATTAAAAGAGTATTCTCTATCAGTATATTCACTCAACTCGAACCTCGACAAAGTTTATATAACAGGATGCGTTATTTAATGTCTCCTGCTCAATAGAAAACGAATTGGAAGCACTTCGGGATAGTATGAGCCAACAAATGTGACAATTGCTTATATTGAGGTCATACGGATTCACAGTGGAGAATAATATTTCTTCGCCGTCCGTTCCGTAAGGTGACACTGCCGTAATGTCTCGGATAAATATTCCGTCAGGAGTGGCAAAGTAAATACTTCTCGACCCCATATAATTTTCAAATATTTTAGATACACCTATATCTTTAATCCGAATAAAAAAACCACCTGCTGAAACATTTTCTATTAGCTTAAATTCGTTTCTAAGAGTAGGAACATAAACTAACTTCTGCATACCTTTAAGGTATTGGAATAGTTTAACTAAATCACGCACATCAGTATAATTTTTCGTAATTGTCCCCCATGACCTGATTATAGGGGGAGTTTTGTAATCTATTAAATTTCTGATTCTTCCAGCTTCGAGATCAATAAGTTCAAATTTCGACACAAGCGTATTTGAGTTAAAATCTCCACTAAAGCTGTTGTATATCTCTATAACCAAACGATCCTTATATTCAGTTACGGGATAAGACCAAATAGTGCTTTTGAGCTGATACCTGCTTTTTATGACAAAATCCAAACTTAACTCAATCAGTCCGTCTTCGGGATATTCTTTTGCTTTTGGTTCTGTCGATAGGAAACTTTCAAATGCAGGAGATAGTATTACAGTATCGTTAGCATAATGTGGCATTTGTGTAGGTGTTTTTAAAAATACAGACGAAGCTCCAACTGAATTTATTTCGATAAATTCAAATGAAGTTTCGGAACTTTTTATAAAAATATGAGTAGCCTGTTCCCAATCTTTGTTATCAATTTCGCAAGATATTTCCACTGTTCCTGCCGGAATGTCTGTTTTATAATCCTCTCTTTGATACCATAAGGGAACTAAAAATCCTTCGGGTCGATAAAGTGACGATATGACTCTTTCGGCAATTGTCGATGCTACGATAAATGTATATGAAGAAAAGGTTTTAAAGCCCTTTTGAAAACACTGAATTTGTTCCTTACCATTAAAGGATTTAGCCATTGAATTACCAAATTCAAACATATTACTAAAAGACCCTTGTGGAATGTATGGAAACATTCCATAATCAAAAACTCCATATTTAGGTGGTGATGAATATCCCATTCTATCCTCTGTTCTTCCTATATTCCTGACCAACTATATTAACTATGGCTCTCCTTCCTCTTGGAGAGTTTAATGCCGATAAGTATTGGTTCTTATCAGTATAGTTCATTATTGTTACATCCGTTGACTTTCCTGCATTGGATTTATTTTTACTTTCAGAGTTTGAGTTGTTATAGATATGACCTTTTTGGTCAGGTATGAATAACTCCCTACCTGATTCTCCAACCCACATAGGCTCATTAGCATTTGTGTTTCCGCCAAATTGCCTACCTGAAGCTGAAGCTGATAATTCAAAAGCACCTTCAAGGAAAGTCGCTCCCGCTTCCGCCGTACCGGTTGCCGAAACAGAAGCTAAAGCAAAAGAAGCACTATAAGCAGAAGCGGTAAGAGAAGTAAAAGCACCATTAACAAAGCCGACAGACACAGGTATCGTTGATAGTGATGCTCCTGCCCCTGTTGCTCCACTAAGTAATGGCAATAACGCATCTTCCCTATTTAAAGCCTCATTGATATTAGGCTTTTTAAATCCTCCAATATCAAGTTTGTTCATTATTGCAGGCATTAACCCACCTTCTCCGTATAATAGCATTTTAAACATTGTATCTGAAATTATTTTCAGTGTATTCTGAGCAAATTCCCTCCAGCTTTCCGTTATACCTAAGAAAAACTTATTAGCTTCCTCTGCAAAATTATCAAATATTTGTGTCGTTAATCCGTTTATCTTACCTATGATGTCGGCATATTCTTTATATAATGTCTTAAACCCCGTAAGAACACCTTCGCCAAACCTGTCTGCCGGAGTCATTTCTTGTTCTCTTTTATAAAGTTCTATATTCGCAATTGCCACCAATCTCTTTTCGATTTTTCCGGCATCTTGATTTAAACCTGCGAATACTTCCCTATATTGAGTCTTAATCTCATTTATCATTTCTATGGACAAATCTGAAACATTTTTTGCCTTTCCGTAAAAGTCTGTTTTAATATCAAATTTACCACCAATAGCAACAAAATCCTTAAGTCCTTCAAATATATCTTTACCCTTAAACATTTCCTCTATAGTAATTATAGTTGATTCTATAGAAGCATCAGCATCAGTAGCCACAGTTATCAAATGCCCTAAGAAAAAATCAATATCGGACTCGTTAAGTATAATCACAGCTTCTTTAATTCTTCTTTTTAAATCGTCTAAAGGAACTGTGGGATAGAAGTCTTTAGCTGTAATGCCTTGATCTGACGGAAGGGATTTTAATGTATTTAAAGATTCGTCATAGAAATCTATGGTTTTTTGCAATTCTTTGCGTTTGGCAATTTCAGTTTTGGGAAGCTCCGTCTTACTGTATTGCACCGCAAAATCATTATCCATCTTTCTTAACTCTTCTAATTTTGAATAATATTTTGAGTAAAGTTCAAGTTCTTGTTTTAAAACATTTTCTACAATTTTTGAATTTTCCGTAATAATAGGCTCTAACCTATCTGAAAAACCCTCTAAGCTCATCATGCTTTCCATAGCGATTCTTTTCGGCTTAATTTTCAGTTCAGGTGTCCATGTCAAGTCAGTCTCTGCTAAAAGTGCATCGAAATATTTTAGAAACAATCCTGACTGAATAGGTTCGGTTTTAATTTCTTCAATTTCTTTTTTTATTTCCTCTTTACCGGCTTTAACGGTAAATTTAATTTTCGATAACTCTTCGTCACACGCCTGTCTCCATTTGTCAAGTTCTTTAATGAGCTTGTTCGTAGAAGGGGAAATATCCAAACTTTCAGGACTTTTCATAATCTCATTTCTAAGCTCCTTGATTTTATCTTGTACGCCCTTAGTAGTCTCCCCCTGAAATACTCCTATAACATTTAAAAATCTTTCATATTCAGTCTCAAAAGCACTGTAAAATTTCGTCATTTCCTTGACATCGGTAGGAGTAAACAACTTAGCAATACCCCTCGCCTGTGCTTTTAGTGCTTTTTCGTATGAGGCGATTTCGGGAGCGGCTTCCACTGCTCTTCTTATTTCATCACCTGTATCCCGAACTTGTTTTAATTTTCCTTTGTATAACTCAATGTCGGCAGTCATATTGACTATTTGCACTGGAGTATAAGTTACTCCAGACACTATTTTATTCTTAGCAAGTTCAAGTATTTCGGTGTACTTCTCTTCTAATTTATTAAGTCCCTGAATAGTTCTCGGAATGTCTCTGTCCTCAAGCAAACCAAAAAGCAATTTGCCGGTACCCATGTTTTCAAATTGTAAGGTACTTTCTTTGAGTATATTTCCCGCTATCTCACCCGTTTTACTCTCCATTTCGTCACGCATCTTAGAAGTAAAGTCCTTAAAAAGATTTGTTTTTTGAGATGCTTCAGCCATTCTTTCGGTTGGTGGAGACATCATTGCTCCAAGTGTATCTGCCAAAGTAAGACCCAAACCACCTCTCCCAAGAGGGCGTATAATGGTATCTATTATAGTGGCTATTGCAATTAGCTCATATTTAAGTTCCACAAAAAACATCTCGACAAACTTTCCGTCAAAAACACCAATAAAATCCTCAGCGTGCTTTACGAGTTTTCCCATAACGGTATCAACCTCAGTGACACCTGCAAATAAGTCTTCCCAATATTCAACTGCGGATTGAATTAAATCCCGAAAGCCCTTGCTTTCCTTATATAACTTAATGATCCCGTAAATTAATAACCCAATACCTGCACCTCTGATTATTTTTACCAATAATCCAAATTGAAATAATAACTGAACCATAGTCGATCCTATAAACACACCAACACCAACAATTATTTGCCTAAGGTTATCTCTTACAGCCTCTAAAGTACCTATAAACAATTTACTCTGACCGATAGATTTCTCCCACTCCATCATAACATCAACTAATTCATTTTTAATAAGTATGAACATATCGGAAATGGTAATACCAACCCTGCTAAATGCCTTGTTGATCTTACTCTGATTTTTCAAAATAGCATTCGTGACAGTTAAAGTATCAAGTTGAGCTGAAAATGCAAGCTTCCTTAATTTTCCAAGATCACCACCGGCAAGCTCGGTTGCTAATAATCTTGACATATAAAGGTTACTCTCCATCATACTTCTGAATTCACGACCTCTTAATATTCCCGACTGAATTGCCTGTCCAAACTGAATATAAAAAGCCTTCTGTTCAGCCGTATTTGAACCGGAAATTTTTATGGATTGACCAAGTGCTTTAACTAAAGCTGTTGACTGAGCTATGGTAGCCCCAAACGGTTTAAGTGAAATATGAAATTTGTTAAATAGTTTCGACATACTGCCTATGGAGGCTCTGACTTCGTTGGATATTCTAAACATACCTTCTAAAGATTCGTTATAATCCTCTAACGAATCAGCAGTTAAGAGAACACGACTTCTAAGCTCAATAAATTCATCTATAGTTTCACGAATCAACTTTAAAAAGAGAGTAAATCCAATTGTGGTCAAAGCTGTTCTGAAAAAATGTAAAGCTCTATTTGTCGAGTGAATCGTCCCACCTGCGGTCTTAAATGTTTTATCCATAGTGTTCGTTTTTCCGGTAGTCTTACGAATCTGAGCCTTTAAGCTGGCAACATTAGCTTTCAGACTGCTTATTTCAGCATTTGCGGATTTCATAGATGCTGTAAGTTTTCCAATTGATCCACCTTTAACAGTGGCTAAAAGATCTTTGATCCGAGTCGATAATAATGAAACTTTAGTGCCAACCTGCTCAGCTATTACAGATAGCTTATTCATCGAACTCGCAAATTCCGCAACTCCAACCTGACTAACTTGTATTACAATGGTCTTTTTTACCATATCTGTCATTTTACACCTCGAAATAAATTATCGTGAATATCAACATATTTGGAAAAATCAATTTCATTGAGATTATCCTCAATCATCCAATACGGTGGAGCTTTAGGATTTGTTCTTGGACGGCGTGCCCAATTTTCGTAAGCTAATTTATATATGTATTCAAGATTATTAGATATAAATAAGGATTTATTCATGCGTGAATTAAAGCAATTTACTTTGGACAATAAGCTCATATAAGCGTGTTTCTGACCGCCTGCTCTACTTTGAGGCTTATCCAATACTTGAAGCGAAGGTGAATCTGTTGTCGTTATCCAATTACGAACTGCCCTTCCGCTTTTTTTCGGTGTTCTTGAAAATAATTCCGTACCGAAAATCAAAGAAAAAGACCCTAAAGTATCATCCATCATGTCAAATGAATTATCTGCAATTTTTTTAAAGTCTTTCGCTAAGTTTTTGAATCCGTAAGTCACTTTTCGTCCTTCTTTGGTTCTTTGTCCCGATAGTATTTCAAGACGGCACTATCGAGATTCATTATAAGCGTAACGAACCATTCGTCCGCTTCGCTATCCAACCGCATATCGTGAGAATATACTTTAATATCTCTCCATGGGATTGGTGTTGCCGTAAAACCTGCTCCTCTACAAGTTGAAAGTTTCTCAAAAGCGTCCCTGATCCAAGCGAGGTGCAATGGGAGAGTTGGGGGATTAACCCATTCATCAGGGACTTGCATTTTATTGATAATAAGCGTTCCAAATGATTTCCTATAAGCCGAATCGTTCCGTAGCCCCCACAGTACGGACTCGATTAGTTTTTTGAGTCTTCCTCAATTTCTTCCGCTTGGAAATTAGCACGAGCTGATACTTGAGTTCTGTATTCATCGAAAAATTCAGGAAAGTTAACCATGAGTTTAACATAATTTTCCCTATTGCATTCCAGCAAAGTGTCATCCTCAAGAGATCTTACATTTTCCCATCCAACCGAAACGGTATCAAAATAAATTTTCGCCAATTCCGGCAGTGCTTTCTTGTCGTCTAAGATTTCATGCTCGATTTGAAATTTGTTTTTTTTGTGATATAACGACAATGCCACCACAAATGCTTTGTTGGATTTTCCTGCTCTTTTTACATGGAATCTTGAATCGCCGAATTCTAAGCAAATACCTTCTTTTTCGATTTTTTCATCGGTTTTGAACATTTCTAAAAAATTCATGCTACCCCCTTTTTTGTTATTTAGTGATAGGCGAATAAAAGGTTTTTATTTCTACTCGCCTATTAGTTTATTCTGCGGTTGGATACGGAATGCAAGGTTCTATTACCTCAACATAAGCGTCGCAACCTTCCGTATGATCGTAAAGTGCTACCCATTTAAACGGAATTTCGACATTCTCGCCTTTTCCTGATGCGTTGACACTTCCCTCGGAAAACTTTATACGGGGAAATACAAATTTCCATCCATAACCCTGTCCATTTTCCATTGAAAACGAAATTCCAAGTTCCTTACCTTGCTTGAAATAATTCTCGTATAATTCTACGGAATTAAACAAAATTGTAGCATTTCCCGTGATTTCTCTTCCGCCATACTTTGTTGCTACTGCCGATAAGTGTGGGTAATCCTGATTGTCAGTACACAGTCCTTTAACATTCTCGCATTTATTATCAATAGTAAACCCGAGATCAGTAAAGCAAATTGGTTCTCCTACATCAGTTACTAAGATATTCTTAAACTGAGGAATGTGCATTTTGGTCTGAACATCTTTAGGAAAAACAGCAGCACCGTTATAAAACAGAGTAGGATTAAATCCTGAGTCTGCCTTAAAAAATCCTATATTGACCCATGAAGTATCGAGTTTCTGATATATCCTTCCGGCATCAGGATCAACCGCAGTGTCTCCTGTGATAATATATGTATCGTCAGTAGCACCTATTGAATCGTCAGGAACAGTTATTCCTGAAAACATATTTTTATCAGACGAAGATAAAATCGACAATCCATCTCCATTTGCTCCATTTGTTCCATATGTCTGATACCTTGCATAATTAACAGCTCCATCACTACGCCAAAAACACCCTGTATCGAGATCAAAATATACCGTAGCAGAAGCAGGTATCCCAATAGGATCGCCATGATCTACAACAATCTTATCGTCAGCATGAAGTAGGCATCCTGCATCCCCGTAGGTATGCATCCATGTATTACTATCAGGGTCTAAATACATTATGTGGTTATTCATAGGATCGACCGTATCCAAAAAAACAGCATACGGAGAAACCCACGATTTTTCAAGATTGTCAGTATCGGGAGACTGATACACTCCCAAATCAGGTAACAAGCCTTCGTTTTTACACATGAAATTCGTCGTTGCGGTAATAATTCCACCCTCAGCGGTAATGTTAAAATTCAGAGTATTAAGTCTCGATCCTGTATAAAGAAATGGGAATGCTCGGTGTTCGTTATTAAATGTTTTCAACAACGACATCGAATGGTGGAGGTTCGATGCTTTTAATGTGTGCGGAGGACTCCCAGTAGGGAAAGTCCACTCACTTCTCAATGCGTGTTTTAATATCGTTTTCATCGCATTGCCAGCTCCAACCTCAAAATTAACATCACCACCAACATCTACTCCTGACAGTAAATTATCCATAATTGCCGGATTCGGATTCAATTCTTCCGACTGAACCGTAGTGAGATTCGGGGCTAATCCTTCGCCTGTAATTCCAAATGCGAAACCAACCAGAGGGTACGGCAAAACACCATATTCACTTTCAATATAAATCGAAAAATCAGTAGTCGAAGCATCGGTTATTTTAGTCATAAACGACTCCTTTTTAATTTAATATTTCATCAAAATCAAACGGCGTGGAAATCGTCTTCTGTGACCACGCCCCACCTGATATATCACCATCGGATAACACCGAAGCTGATCCGAGTGTAATTTCAGGTATATTTTTATACTGCAACGACTGTTCAGCGTCAGTAAACAGACCGGAATGCGTCCTTCCCGTGTATGCAGGTACAAATACTTCTATCATAACGACCCCAAAGTGCCGTTTTCTTATGTGATTATCACCAAGTTCCGGTCTTTTCGTATTCAGTTCAAATGCTTCAAGTCTAACCCACGGCGTACCGGTTGTCGGTTTATATTTTATATTTTCAGTTTCAACCGGAGTGCGGCTGTTCCAATAAAGTAAAAATTCATCTTCCAAAACTGTTTTGACTTCTTCAAAATTCATCTTACACCTCCAACAGACATTCATAAACTATCAAAACATCATTCGGAGCTATCGGTTCGAGTTTCTCTATCGTCATGGTTCGGTTATTCGAGGTTATCCGGCAACCTCTCTCAACTTCTAAAATAGAATCGTCCTCTAAGAAAAAATACGCTCGTCTCTGAACCGCTGTCGTGAGATTCGATGGACTCAACGGTGTGTCAGCCCGTTTTTTGTCCGGGCGTATATAAACGATCTTTCCCGATGTCGCTACTCCGGCAGGGACTGATTCAATCTCCATCGAAGTCCCCCGAAGCGTTATCAGTCTTTTCGCCATTTTCGCAATTCTATCGTAAAACATTACGACCTCTCAATTACATTACGAAACGGACATAACCATCCACTCTTGCCCATATACATTCCCGCAATAGGAACAATAGCCACCACAGATTCCGAACTCGATCCGATATATTCAATTCTTTCACTAATCTCACCAACCTTGTTCTCCATTTCAGCAATACCGCTCAATTCCCCACCTATAGGAACAGCGAGTGATCCACCATCGAGAACATAAGCAGAATATTCGCAAGTAGCGTTCTTTATCATTGTAGGTATTTCCACAGTCGCAGGAGGAGCTTCCGAAGTCGGCATGTATCTCGGAAATTCTGTTGTTTGAATATCTCCGGCAAGTTTTCCTCCTATAAAGCAATAATACGAGTCAATAAATGCCGTAGCTTCAACTATCGCACCCTGAATTTCATCATCGGTTTTCGCTGTTGGTTTATTCCTATTAAGGAAATACTGCTTGTAATAAGGAACATCTACATAAGCGTTGGCATCCGGCACTGTCCCCGTATTATCTTGCAGTATGAACATTTTCGTCCTCCCCTATTTTTAAGGTGTCCTCTATTGTTGTTTCTATTACAGGCTCTACCGTTAAACTATCTGAAACCTCGACAGAATCAGATAAAACAATCGGTTGAACAACCTCTATGGTGTTATTTCTTATAAGGGGAGTAATGATCCCATGCGTAGCAATTATCAAAAAAACCGTGAATAATAAGAGTCGTATAAGTGAGTCTTTCATACCTAATCCTCCATTAGTTAATTAAATATACATATTTTAACAACCCGAAGTCAAGTATTTTTTTCTTGACTTTTAAGAAATGTTGTCGTATATTATCATCACAACCAAAATTCCTCTAATTTTTTGATTGTTTTAGTTCCCGTGTGGCAATTCTGTACGGGGACTTTTTTTATTAAAGGGATTGCTTTACATATGACTTTTTGGTTTTAGACTGTGTGGTGTGGGTGAAGAGTCCTTTAAAGGATGTACTGCCGGGTTTCTTTCTGTGATGTGAAGTTGATGTTCTGAAAAACGGTTTTTTGGAGTGGTGCAGAGTGGAGGAGATACCGATTTTGTGCCTGTTAGCCTCAACGGGGGGTGCGCAGGCACAACGGCATGGCAGGGCAAGCAAGCAAGCAAGCAAGCAAGCAAGCAAGCAAGCAAGCAAGCAGGTAAGCAAGGTAAGCAAGGTAAGCAAGGTAAGCAGGTAAGTAAGCAGGTAAGTAAGCAAGGCAAGGTAAGCAGGTAAGTAAGCAAGCAAGCAGATATGGCAAGCAAGCAGATATGGCAAGCAAGCAGGTATGGTAAGCAGGCAGATATGGTAAGCAGTTCTTAAACGCAACAAACAAAGCAATCAATGAATTAGTATAGTGAAGTATTAACCATACAACAGAATGAGTACTAACGGCATTTTGAAGCTAAAAAAAAGCCCGCTATCGAAACGGGCTTGTATTTGGATTATTACTATCTGTCGAGATTTGAGATCTTGACACTTGACACTGTGAAAAAATGCAAGTAGATTGTCTTGACTTGCTCAAGGTCGTGAAGAAATATACTTAGCTCAAGATCATGAGTATCAATAAATTTGAAGTGAAATGAGTCTTTGAACTCTTTTGTGATAAATTGCACAAAGTCAACTGAATTTGACAGTACTGATCCTTTAATGACTAATTGATATTTTGCCTTGTTTCTCATTTGCACCTCCAGCCAGCCAATTTTGCAATTCGTTCAATTTCTGAACGGTCGATATTGTGACAGCCAATCTGTAGATGATTACTATTATACGACATACGATAACCGTCATACTCACTGCAAGACTCTACACGCTGCATGATGCAGTATAGACGCTTAGCTTTGTCAATGTCCATATCCGAGCCTTTTGATGTTTCTATCTGTTGCTTATTTGCAGATATACGCAAATATACTTTTCTATCATAGATTTGTCTTGAGAGATAATTTCTCGTATTAGCTATCCAGTTTTGAATATTTTGCGCTTCATTAGCTATATATTGTTTTTTTTCAGTTTGTAGCTTTCTAATCTTTGCTTGTTTCAACTTATTTTCAGTTTGCACTATATAAGCTAACAATTCTGTTGACACAATATGACTACTCAATATGTTTTTCTGCTCTTTGCTCAATCGACTACAATGAAATAATGATCTATATTGCAAGATTGTTAATCTGAAGCGTTCTGCTTCTGCAAGATAATATCGCTTTCTTGTTCTTGCCTTGCTTGCTTTGAACAAATTGTCTCTAAGTTGAGCGAAAAAATACTTAATATTAGCTTCGCGATTTGTGCTCGCATCAGGTACATCGAATATAATGTAGTGAGGCGGTATAGCTGATCGCACAGCTTGTTTGTGTCTTACTGTTGTATTACTATAATTGTAGCAGTTGAAAAACAAAATATCTTTTTTGCCTTGTTTGTCGCTTTTCAGTTTTTCTGCTATACAATAATGCGTTCCATAACTGAAAATTCGATCATTGTGAAATAGCATACTTCTGTTATAAGTCTGAACATTACACCGTTCAGTTTGATTGTAGAAAAAAGCGTGCGAAAGCTCGTTGTAGTTACGATATAGTTTTTTCTCTTTCATTATACACCACCTTGCATAACGATAATTTCACAATCGAAATCTAATTTTCTCATTTCATTGTAACTCTTGACTATTTCAGTAGAAAAACGCTTTATTTCTGCTTTTATTTCCGAAAGTTTTGATCTTACATGAATTTTCAGATTAACATCTTGTAACTCAACACCATTGCAAAACAAATATTTCCCCTTCGTTGTTATATCGCATTCTGAACTGCCGATCACTTCAATTGCAATTTGCCTTGCAAAATACAAAATATCTGTACTATATGTATTGAGATAATTAATATCATGTCCATTAACTGTCATTTTGTAGTTTTTTCTTGTGATTTTCATTTTGTCCTCTATTTTTTTGTTTGATTGTTGTTATTATTATTCAAGCACGATTTGTAGCTAATTAATCGAGGGCGGGCTTTTATTTCTTTTCATTTTCAATTCTCCATTTTTCCTGTAATGTAAACTAATTACTATACAAAGTCAAGGTTTATTTCAATTATTTCACATAGTACTCTTACTACATAGCAACTTCACTATTATTGTTATATATCTTTATTGTTGTTATTGTTATTATTATTCACGCACAAACACGCATGATACATATATCATACGCACACCCGTTAAGGGATATTCTCCGGATATTTTTTCTAAGGGACATTCTCCGGATATTTTTTGACAAAAATTATACAAAACATATAAAGTCGCTACTTTACAAAACGGTAAAAGATGATAAATATCATACAAAAAGCGTCCAAAATAACACGCAAATAACACAAATAACACACAAATAACACAATAACATTATCGTATTTAAGTTACAATTATTTCATTACTTACAGGTTGAATAACACAAACTGTGTTATTTGTGTGTTACAAGTTAACTTGTGAAATAGATGACTTTTAAGTACGATAATGTTATTTGACCCCTTTTTTTTTATTATTCCGCCGTGTATGCGTGTGTGTATATACGCACATGAAGAAATTACTTTACATATTTCAATGTGTGACATATATGTCTCACCTGTATATTTACGATCTCTCTATATTTACCTTTTTTTTGCGTTTTTAGGCACATAGGTTTACATAATAACTGTGTTTTAGGCACAAACACCTCGTTATAGGCACGGCGTTATGTAAACTTAGGCACGAATACGGTATGTGAGACATATATGTCACACTTTTCACAATCGCCATCGCCCTCATGCGGAACTCAAATTTAACCCCCAAATAACATAATCATACTTAAAATACAGAATATAGGTAACTTAACTCGTAACATCAAAATAACAAATAACATTATTGCTCAGGCACAAAAAATGTTATCAGGCACAAAAAAAACAACCTTAAAAAACACTGTTTTTCACTAATAAAAAAAAGGAGCTAAAAAGCTCCTACTTTACTTAAAATTCCTTTATCTTCTAAAGGTTATCATCAACACAATCAACAATCTCTCTCAATTTACTTATTTCTTTCAATAATCTTTCTTTTTACACCGTTCTTCAGATTAGATATTGTACTTGTTTTAAAATCAATATAACCATCGTAATTATCATCAATTAACTCTCCGGCATAGATAAACTCACCTACATCGACGCTTTTACCGTCATCTGCACAAGTGAAAGCATATCCTACTGCACTGGTGGCGTTCATTCTGCATATTGACCCACATACCTTTATAGCATCTTTTATTACTGCGTTTTGAATTTTCAATCTTGATCTCATTTTACCTCTCCTTACAATTTTGTTATTACAATTTTGCGATTCTGGTATCGCTTAGATAATCTTTCCTTAATTTGACCTTCTACAACATTAACAGGACACTCAAATTTCCCACCAAACGAGATGTCATAATAATTATCGGAATTGATAATATAATACGCAATGGCTATCTTAAAGCCCGTTTTAGTCTTAGTGTATTTATGAGTGATATAAATTACCTTAACAAAGCTCTGGTGAGATGCAATATATTCCTGATGAGCTTGTAAGTCATCTTTGTATTTGATTTCAAGTTTCTTCCACCACTTTTTCTTCCGTCGCTTATTTCGCTGGTCATTTTCTTCTTCACGATCTTGAACTGCTTTCACTTGTTTTAAGCTTTTAGGCTTACCTATGTTAAGAAAAATACCTGATAAGTAGATAGCAATTATTACAACAATAACATATTCCATATGAAAAGCTCCTTTTATAAGTATTCCGGTTCGGTTGGAATTTTTTGTTTTAGTTCTTTCAGGAACATTTCCTTATCAACCTTGTCGAACTTTAGGTTATTTTCGATGATAGCCTTGTAGAAATACTCAATTACGCAGTCGCTATCATATTCTTTAAAACTAATATAACAACTATCATAATTTTCATAAACATATTCCTCTCCGGTAAAATTCACTCTACACTCAAGAGGTGAATCAAAAAAATAATTGTGAAACAGTTTCTTATAAGTTTTAATGTCGAACTCACTGCCGGTAACTTTCTTAAATTCCTTTGTATTAACTAAGATTTTCGCATAATCACCTTGCGAGTAACCGTATATTTTAACAACTTCATAATTGATCTCATAATTGATTTTGAAGTCATCAAACATCTCTTGTAATTCGTTATTACTAAGCTCTTCATCGAAAATGAGTTCGGTTAGCTGATATTGAGTATAATTGATTAAGCCGGTATGTGAATAATATCCATCTGTTAGTACGATAAGTAGTTTTTTTAACTTTTTGATCTGATGGGGTAATATTGTGAAATAGCCACTTTGACAATAATCACCGGAAAGACTATTGCAATTAGTGTAAATCCAATAATCTGATTTCTTACCCCGTACAAAATTATCATCAAAATTTATTTGACTAAGAAATGAGTTATAATTGATAGATATTCTCATTTCACGAATTGCAGTAGTAAGCTCTCTTTTATCCATTTTCAACTCCTTCCTGATTAACTATAATATTAAGTACATCTTTTGTTAATATTTCTCTGCATATATTAGCAGTGAGTATTTGATTTTCTTTTTTTGCAGCATAAACAGCAGCAGCATCAGCAGCATAAGCAGCAGCAGCATAAGCAGCATCAGCATCAGCAGCAGTATAAACAGCAGCAGCAGCAGCATCAGTAGCAGCAGTATAAGCAGCAGCAGTAGCAGCATAAGCAGCATCAGTATAAGCGTCAGCATAAGCATCAGCAGCAGTATAAGCAGCATCAGCAGCATCAGCAGCATCAGCATAAGCGTCAGCATAAGCATCAGCAGCAGTATAAGCAGCATTTTTCAGTTCTTCATCGGTAGCCTTACCTTCACCGTATCTTATGGCTACTTTAACACTATTGATACTTCTTTGATCTTTCATCAAGTGAGTAATGCTTTCAACACACTTGCCTTTAGCGAATATAAGTGTTCTTTTATCTACTTTTAGTTTTGATGCTACCCACAACAACCAGTCACCTCTTTGACACTCTTTCCAAGCGTCTTCAAAAGAATGAAATTTTTTGTACCATTTTACAGCTTCTACACAAGGACGATACTTATTAATATTAAATTTTTTATCCATTTTCAACTCCTTTAATAAGTTTTAAGAACAATTCTTTTTTATTATCAATCCGTAAGGAACAAGACCCTGATTAACTATAACTTCCTGCATTTTAATTATTCGTACACTCCTTTCTTTACATCTTCTACAAACATATCTGCGACTTTCCTCATATCCTTCTTTTGTCCTTCGTAATACTCAAAGAACCAGCTTGAAACAAAAGATTTTACCTGTATCTTTCTTGCTTTCCGAATAAACTCTTCTCCTGCGTAACACTTTCTTGCAATTTTTATAAACGGTTCTAATTCTTTTAGATAGTTCTGTTCCATAATACCTCCTTACAACCTATTTTAATTAACATTTTCATATACTCCTCATTATCTAATTGCACCCTGTAACCAAAACCGTCCTCAGAATCAGTATTAACACAACTTTCCATTTTGCTTGATTGATATTCTGAAAAATTGAATATCCTGATAGTTTCAGGATTTAAGCAGTATTTTCTTATTGCTATTTTTAGCTTATTGATACTTCCACGACTTGTAATTGAACTACTACTACTACCACTACACCCGCCCCGCCTAAAATCAATGAACCAATGCCCATGTATAAGATTCACACCTGCGTATAATCCTATATCTTTCTTCATTATCTGCTCCTCTAATTTCCTTCCAATATA
>JAUVIV010000011.1 GCA_030592575.1 bacterium
CATTTTGCTCTGTCCTCCTTTCTTCTCTTGTCATTATATCAGAGCGTTGCACTTTGTCATTGAACTTGTGCTTAAATAAACATGTCTGAAATATCAGATAAAGAAATCCTAGAACAAAAGATTGAAGCTTGGAAAAACAAGTTAATTGATCTTTCCAGAAGAAATCGCCTTCTAAACTTTAGATCAACTAAAGTAACCACAATAAAAATAATCGATGAGCTACCATCGGAAATTTTCAAATCTATGGTAATCAATAATAATTCTTTTCATTTCCTACCCAAAGAAACAGAAGATCTATTCGATCAATCACAAAAATATTCAGACGATGAACAAGACAGCGAAATTTACGAATATGAAACTGAAGATTTAGAAGAAAAACACACTGACCTCAATCTTCAAACGAATCTCCTTGACGATAAACTACAAAAAAATCTCAAAAGAATACACTTTCGAGCAAACCAGTTAATGGAAGAACAGGGATATAATATCCTGTATTTAACATTGGGGATGCTTGAATGGTATGAAGCAGAACACTCAGATATAAAAAACAGGTTTCCACTAATAATGTTACCTGTTGAATTGAAAAAAGGTTCAATTAGGTCAAAGTATAAATTATATCATACAGATGAAGAGCCCTTTGTCAATCCAGCTTTGCAATATAAAATGGATAATGAGTTTAACCTTTCAATTCCTGATTTCCAATTAGATAATGATTCATTTGATCCAAAAGCATATTTGAGTGAATTAAGAGATTCAATAAAGCGAAATACACGTTGGAAGATCACCAATGAGATATACCTTGGCCTTTTTTCGTTTGCAAAATTTGTAATGTTTAAGGATTTGGAAAAATATAACGAAACTTTTAAAAACAATCCAATCGTCCAAGCACTTGCAGGTGTTAGCAAAAATGCCGTTGATAGTGATGCGAAATACATAACCGCAAATGAATTAGATGAAAAACGAAAACCATTAGAATTGTATCAAGTAATTGATGCAGATTCATCTCAACAAGAAGCAATTGAAGCAGTAAAAGCAGGCAATAGTATTGTTATCCAAGGACCTCCTGGCACAGGTAAATCTCAAACAATTACAAACCTTATTGCTGAACTACTGGCCAATAATAAAAAAGTACTTTTTGTCAGTGAAAAAATGTCCGCTTTGGAGGTTGTGTATAATAGGCTTCAAGGCATTGGTCTATGTGAATATTGCCTTGAAATCCATAGTCGAAAAGCTAACAAAAGACACGTATTAAACCAACTCAAAGATGCCTATGAATCAAAGCATCCTGGGAAACCGATTATTTATGGAAAAATTGATGAATTGGTAAAAAAGAAAAAACAATTAAACGATTATTCGATCGCTCTGCATACACCTGTTAAGCCGTTTGATAAAACTCTGTATTGGTTTCTAGGCGAATTAAACCAGATTACAGATATTGAAATTCTTGATATTGATTTTTCTGAATTAAGTAATATCTCATATGAGCAGTATGAAAACATCATTACAACAATCAGTACTTTGAAAGAAAGAATTGAGATGATTGGTCATCCCCATAGTCATCCATTTTGGGGATGTGAAATAAATAACATCAACGAATATCAACAGCAGCAGTTAAGTAAGAATTTAGATTCTGTAACCTCTTTTTATGAGAATCTAAAATATCAAATAAAGAGTTTCTCCGATGAGCTAAAAATTGAGTTAAAAGATTTATCTACTACTATTTCATATTGTCAACTTCTAACTGTATTAAGTGAAAACCATCAAATACCAAATTCATTAGCAACAGTCTTGTATGTGGATAAATATGATTCTGAATTGAGCCCCGTATTAGAAGAAATAGACCTTTTTAACAAACAAACCGAAGAAATAGCAAGGATTTTTAAAGAAGAAGTTTTTAACGAAAAAGTCAATGAAATACTGGAATTATTAAAAACGAAGTACAAATCATTTTGGCGAATATTCAATCCAAGTTTTTACAAAACCAGAAAAAAAATTACTCAATATTATATTGGATCTGATGATTCTCTAACTTATCCTGAATTAATCACAAATCTAGAGAAAATTATATCTCATATTGAATCAAAACGAAAAATAGAAGATATTCAACGAGATATAACCGATCCTTTATCTACACTTTGGGAGGGAACGAATTCAAATACTAATGTAATTAGAATCGCCATCACTTGGATGATAAAATACCAAGAAAGCAGAATTACGGATAAAGATGATCAATCATTATCAGAATTCATTCTTGATTCTTCATCTATTCCTGATGAATTAATAGAAAATAAAACGTCCATCGGAGTAATGATCCCTGATTTTATAGAAAAAGTCAAAAAGGTTTTTAACGATCTTGCAGTAGATACTAATATTCTTTTCTCAGATGGAATTGAGAAAACAAATCTTTCTGAAATTGGTGAATTGCTAAATAATTGGAAGAACAATATTCAATTGATTATTGACTGGACACGTTATCAAAGATCGTTCGTTAATTGTAAAAAAGCTGGTTTAGAACCATTTCTAGATAAAATGTTTTCTGATGATACAGGAATAGAAGAATTAATTCAAAAGTTTAAGAAATCATTTTTATACCATCACTTTCAAAATGTTTTAAATGGAAATCCAATCCTTAAAGATTTTGAAGCATTAACTCAAAGCCAAATTGTTAAAAAATTCCAAGAATTAGATTCTTTCCAACTTGATTTAGCAAGAATACGTGTTTTGACTAATCTCTATAAAAGCAAACCTGATTCTTCTTGGAAAGGCACAAAAACATCACAACTTGGATACTTACAAAGGCAATTTCGATTAAAACGTAGTCACCATCCAATTCGCAAAATTTTTGCGAATGTCCCCAATATTGTTCAGCAGTTATGCCCTTGTTTAATGATGAGTCCTTTGTCTCTTTCTCAATACATAGATCCTGAAAAAATAAAATTTGATTTTGTGATATTTGACGAAGCCAGTCAAATATCCCCTGTTGATAGTCTAGGTGCGATAATTCGTGGTAAGCATCTTGTTTGTGTCGGTGATACAAAACAATTACCACCTACAACATTCTTCGATAAAGTAGTTCAAATAGAATTCAACGATGAAGATTTAGAAGATTTATCCACACCAGATTTAGAAAGTATTTTAGATGAATGCCTAACAATAGGTATGAAAGAATTTTATCTTAAATGGCATTATCGAAGTAGGCACGAGTCTCTTATTCATTTTTCAAACACAAGTTTTTATAAGAATAAGCTGGTTACTTTTCCAAGTCCAATTCGGGATAACAATTCTAATGGTTTGTCTTTTATTCACATTGAAAATGGTGTTTATGATCGTGGTGGAAGCCAAAAAAATATACCTGAAGCTCAAGAAGTTGCAAAAGCTGTATTTGTCCATTATAAGAATAATCCAGAAAAATCTTTAGGTATAGGAACATTTAGTCAATCCCAACAAACAGCAATCTTGGATGAATTAGAAATTTTAAGAAGAAATGACCTGTCGATTGAACATTTTTTTACTGATAATCGAGAAGAGTCTTTCTTTGTTAAAAACCTGGAAACAATTCAGGGGGACGAAAGAGATGTAATTTTTATTTCAGTGGGATATGGCAGAGACGTCAATGGTAAAATCACTATGAATTTTGGCCCACTAAATAAAGCCGGAGGTGAAAGACGTCTAAATGTATTGATTACTAGAGCACGTGAAAAAGTTGTGGTATTTTCTTCTATAACTGGCGACGATTTTGATCTTTCTAAAACACAAACATTGGGTGTTCATAAGCTTAAACAGTATCTTGATTTTGCCAGGTATCACGGGGACAGCTCAGTCATTATTCAAAGTGAAGATTTATCCGGTGATTTTGATGAAACTAATGTATTTGAGAGAAGCGTTTATAACCAGTTGCAACAAAAAGGAATTAAAGCAATACCACAAGTTGGTTATGCAGGTTACAAAATAGACTTTGGCATTCTTCACCCTGATAATCCATCTAAGTTTATTTTAGCATTAGAATGTGACGGTGCAAACTACCATTCATCAGCAACAGCGAGAGACAGGGATAGGCTCAGACAACAAGTGTTAGAAAATTTGGGATGGCGATTTTATAGAATATGGTCAACTGATTGGTTTCTAAACCAATCCCGGGAAATGACTAAATTGCTTGAAGCAATTGAAGATGCAAAATCATCCCCCCTAAACCTTACAAACCGAAATCAAAAACCTGAATTAGTGGTTGAAGATGTTGAGTCTGCAAATCATAATAATCTAGGGATTGAAATTATTCCCTATGAAATATTTCCAGTTGTAATTAAAGGTCCTCCAGAATATTTCTATTTACATTCCTATGGTGTAACCCAAAAATTGGTATTAAATATTGTTGATGTAGAATCTCCCATTCATATAAAGGAATTATGTTTGAGAATTATACAGCATTATAGGATGAATAAAGTTGGTTCTAAAATTCAATTAATAATTGAATCCGTTGTTAAATATTTAAATAAATCTGGCGATATTATTTATAAAAATGATTTTGTATATAAAACCAACAAACCTTACTTAAAAATTCGTACTAGGGAAGATTTTTGCCCAGTATCAAATATTGATTTTGTATCAAGAGATGAAATTCACAACGCTATTTCTTTGGTCTTAAGCAAGGAAATTTCAACTCTACAGGCTGAATTGGTACCCAAAGTGGCACATATTTTTGGCTATCAGCACACTGGCAAAAAAATTCAAGATAGAATCAAAAAACAGATAGCATATTTATTGAGAACTAATAAGATAACAGAAACTTCCTTTGGATTAGAACTAATCAATTGAATAATAAAAACAAAAGCACTCTAACCCTCGCTCAACCTGACAGGAAACCGTGCAGGTGAACTTGAATGTTCTGTCTTATTATAAAATAATGAAGTGTTGAATGAATTTAAGCAAATAGAATCAAACTCTAATCTTAAATTGAGGAAAATTCGAATATCGAATATCGATTAACAAATAATGAATTTAAAACTATACTATGCGATTTTATTGAGATAGATAATCTTACAAGATGAATTTTTGGGAAAGAATAAAACAAGGAGTGCTTATTGCTGATGGAGCAATGGGAACTCTTCTTTATGAACAAGGAATCCCAAAGGGACATTGTTATGACGAGCTAAATTTATCCAATCCGAAACTTATTCGAGAAATCCATAAAGCTTATCTTGATGCAGGCGCTGAAATAATCGAAACCAATACATTCGGAGCAAACGAATATATTCTCTCGAAATATTATGACCTCGGTAAAAAGAGCAAAGAAATTAATTATAAAGGTGCGAAAATTGCGAAAGAAATGTGTAGGGGCAATTCGCGAACTGCCCCTATATTCGTAGCCGGAGGTGTGGGACCTATTACAAGACCTCTTGAGTCCTGGGAAAAACTAAAATCATCAGAAATAAAAGAGATTTTCACATCACAAATTCTTGCTCTTCTCGAAGGAGGAGTAGACCTCATCATACTTGAGACTATGGCTTCTCTCGATGAGCTTGTATTAGGATTTCAGGCAGCAAAAGCGATATGCAAACTACCTATAATATGCCAACTATCATTTACTGAAGATGGTCGTACAATTTTAGGAACTGACCCCGTAGAAGCAGCTATTAGACTTGACGAAGAAGGAGTCCAAATAATGGGTATTAACTGCGGAATAGGACCTCAAAGCGTATATGAATCAATCCAACGTATGGGACATATAACTCAGGCAATTCTCTCAGCACAACCAAATGCAGGCAGAGCAAATTGGACTGGAGAAAAATTCGTATATCCCGCTACACCGGAATATTTTGCAGATTATGCCAAACGTTATGTGAATAGCGGAGTTTCGATAATAGGTGGATGTTGCGGGACAACTCCTGCACACATATCCGCTATTAAAAACGCTGTCGGGTCTTTAACCCCGAAACCCAGAAAAGTTACGCAGATAAATGTAAAAACAAGGGTAAAGCCCATCCTTAAAATAAATGAAAATAAAACACATTCGTCCCTACAGAAAAAACTTAAAGAGAACTTTATTCTCAGTCTTGAGATTGAACCACCAAAATCTCCGAGTCTTGAAAAGGAACTTCTCGTCGCCAAAAATTTTAAAACTCTTGGAGGAGATTGTATTAATGTATCGGATAATCCTATGGCAAGGCTTCGGATGAGTCCTATACCGCTTGCTCATATAATTCAGGATAATGTAGATATTGATGTAATTCTACATTTTACTTGTAGAGACCGCAATCTTCTTGCGATTCAATCCGACTTAATTGGAATGCATGCTCTGGGAATTCATAATATACTTGCCTTAACCGGTGATCCTCCATCGGTTGGAGACTACCCATTTGCAACCGCTGTTTTTGAAATTAACTCTGAGGGACTCGTAGAAATCATAAACTCTCTTAATCAAGGGACAGACTGGCTTGGAAATCCAATTTCCGCTCCAACTTCTTTTTTTGTAGGTGTTGCAAGCAGTTTAGATGGATTGGCTCATACAAAGAAAAAAATAGACAAAGGAGCAAGATTTATTCAAACTCAACCGATTTTTGACATAGAAAATTTTCAAAAGTTTGTAGGGGCGGTTCGCGAACCGCCCAATATTCCTGTAATTGCAGGAATTCTTGTGCTTGGAAGTTTACGACAGGCACAATTCATTCAAAACGAAGTACCCGGAATTACTATCCCTGATTCAATAATGGACAGAATGCAAAAAGGTGCTTCTAATGAAGGCGTATTTATTGCAAGAGAATTACTTGAAGAATTACGTAAATTTTCTAATGGAGTATGTATAATGATTCCGGGAGGAAAATACGAACTGGTTGAAGAAATACTAAAATAAATTACGAAATTTATCATAAGAATTGGTTGCTATTAAATCGAATAAATCAATAATCTTATTGGATTTAGTAGCTTTTTGTAGATATTTCGATATTTTTAAAAAATTTCTGTTGAAAAAAAATTAGCTTTTTTGTTGACTTTTGAAAACTGTTAGAATATATTGCATCTAATGAAACTAACAGCGTCAATTTCCCCGCATATTCATAAAAATATTTCTATCAAACGCATAATGTACACTGTGATTTTAGCGTTAGTTCCAGCTTTTATAGGAGCGATATACTTTTTCGGAATTCGGGTAATATGGCTTGTACTTCTTTCTTGTGTGGGAGCTGTCGCAGCAGAAGCTCTTGCTCAACGTGCCAGAAAAAAGAAGCTGACAATTTGGGATGGAAGTGCCTTGCTAACAGGTATATTGCTTGCTTTTAATATCCCCGTTAACGCACCTTTCTGGATTCCTTTGGTTGGCTCTTTCTTTGCGATTTTGGTCGCTAAACAGGTATTTGGAGGACTTGGATATAACTTTATAAATCCTGCTTTGGCAGGAAGGGCTTTCCTTATGGCATCCTGGCCTGAAATAATGACTAACAAATGGAGCGCTCCCATTGCAGGAACTATGAGTAGTATAAAGACAATAACAAGTGCAACTCCGCTTACTGCACTTAAGACTGGTATCGTTGACCAAGTTGCAACAACTCAGTTTGGCTCAAACACAAGTATTTTAAATGTATTTTTAGGAAATCAAGGCGGTTGCTTGGGTGAGACGTCTGCGATACTTTTGTTAATCGGAGGATTAGTTCTCATCGCAATGAAATATATTGATTGGAGAATTCCTTTGGCATATATAGGAACCGTTGGAATATTAATGCAAATTTTCCATTTAGTCGGTGTAACACCGTTTGATGGAGTTTTTCATATATTTATAGGTGGGCTTTTCTTAGGAGCTTTCTTTATGGCTACAGATTATGTAACATCTCCAATTACTCATCGTGGAAGGTTGATATTCGGAGTCGGATGCGGAGTTCTTACTGTTCTTATAAGGCTATGGGGAGGCTATCCGGAAGGAGTTTGTTACTCAATATTACTTATGAATATTTTAACGCCATTAATTGATAGAACAATAAAACCCAAAAGGTTAGGGCAGAAAACATGAAACTAAAAATGATTTTGTTGCTTACGTGTGTGTGTGCTGTGTCGGCTTTTTTACTTGCATGGGTTTATGGGATTACAGAACCTAAAATAAGACAAGATATAGCGAAGAAGACCAATCTTTATCTTATGGAAGTTGCATTCCCAAAAGGTGAAGAGTATAAATTATCAGATAAAGATACAATATTATGGGTAGCTTGTGATTCTGCTGGAAAAATTGTCGGAAGTGCTAAATTTGAATTAACTATTCCCGGAACGCTTTGGACTATTTTTGATACTACTCAAAATAAAATGGGAATTGCATTTAAGGTATGGCCTAAAGGATATGGAGGAGCGATTGAAACTCTTGTCGGGTTAGGAATGGATACCGTACTTACCGGAATAAGAACCGTAACTCCGGCTGAAGGGTTAAGGGAAACACCCGGACTTGGGATAAAAGTAACTGCTCTTTGGTTCAAGCATCAGTTTATAGGGAAAAAGGAGCAAGATGTTTTGCTCAAAAAAGATGGTGGTGCTCTTGATGCCATTACAGCGGCAACTATTTCTTCAAGAGCTGTTGCAAAGGGAGTGCAAAAAGGAATATCAGAATACAAAGAATACTTGAGTAGTCAAGCTACAGAGCTACCAAGTGATTAAATTTAAATAATGGGTAAATATTTTTCCGAAGGGATAATTAAGAATAATCCGGTGCTTGTTTTAATGCTCGGACTTTGTCCTACTCTTGCGGTTTCAACCACTGCTTTTAATTCATTAGGAATGGGAGTAGCGGTTATATTTGTTCTTGCTCTTTCAAATGTTACTATCTCAATAATAAGAAAAATAGTTCCTGATGCTGTAAGAATTCCTGTATTCATTGTAATAATTTCTACTTTTGTTACAGTTATAGAGTATGTCTTGCATGCTTTTCTTCCTGACTTATATTCCCAGCTTGGGATATTTGTCCCTTTAATTGTGGTGAATTGCATAATATTGGGAAGGGCGGAAGCATTTGCTTCAAAAAATGGATTTTTTGCAAGTTTACTTGATGGAATTGGAACAGGTATTGGGTTTACTTTTGCCATTTTCTTGATGGGAGCAATCAGAGAAATATTTGGAAGTGGCAAACTATTTGGATATACGGTATTTGGAGCAGAATTTGTTAAAGCACCTGTTCTTTATATGATACTTCCTCCGGGAGGATTTCTTGTGATTGCCTTCCTGATAGGAATGATGAACTGGATTAGACAGAGAAAAGGAAAAACAAAAAATAGCATACAGATTTAAATAAATTATTTTTGTGGGGATTTGTGTGTTAATGTATTTATTATGAGCTTATTTCTAATATTTCTTTCTTCGTTTCTTGTAAACAACATCATATTGATGCGGTTCCTTGGGCTTTGTCCTTGGCTTGGTGTCTCAAAAAAGCTTAGCTCAGCTCTGGGAATGTCTGGCGGAGTCTTATTTGTAATGCTTATAGCAAGTTGGTTTACTTGGGCAATATATAAATTCGTTTTGTTGCCATTTGACCTTATTTTTCTACGCACAGCTGCTTTTATTCTTGTAATAGCATCGCTTGTTCAAATTGTGGAAATGATTTTCAGGAAGTTTATCCCTGCCCTTTATTCTTCGCTTGGGATATATCTTCCTTTAATCACAACAAATTGTGCAATTTTGGGTACAACCTTTCTCATTGTAGATAATGACTATTCTTTTGTGAAAGGAACGGTATTTACAATAGGTACAGCACTTGGATTTGCTTTGGCTATTATTCTTTTTTCTTCTATAAGGGAACGGCTTGAGCTTTCGGAAATACCTGATGCTTTGAAAGGAACACCGATAGCTTTTATCACGGCTTCTTTGATGTCTCTTGCTTTCCTCGGGTTTATGGGCTTCCTCGGACTCTCTATTTAAAAAAGAAATTATAAACCACAAAGAAAAAACCCCTCCTAAATCAAAGGTGTAGAGGATGGCTCTATTTCCGAATCCAGAAGTATATACCGGGTACTGCGTTTATTCGTGTAGCATCTGCTTTTTCACCCAAATAAAAGGTAACGAAAGACATATGGATAGCTAAGCCCAGATGCTCGGTCCAGAAATATTCCATTCCAACACCAATTTTTAAATAGTAGGATTCTTCAGGAGTATATCCGTTGTAGTGCCGATAATTAAAACTGACCTTTAAATATGGGCTAACTGCTTTAGTAGGTTCTACATATCCTTGCAATCCAAATTTAAGACGCAGATCCAAATCGATACCGATTGGTATTTTACCTCCAACAATGAGAGCCAGATTATTCGTCCAGCCATACATTAGTTCCATATCCTGAAGTCCCAGACCCTGATAATAATAGTAGCTATAATCGTAGGAATTGCTAATCTCCACTCCTGCACTAAATTTGTCTTTTAGATTCGCAGTTCTCACTTCACCGACAAATAAAACGACAGCTAATACGATAAGAATTTTTCTCATTTTTTCTCCTTTTCAATAGTATATCTTCCATTTTCATTTTTTGCAAGTTATTTTTTGGGACTTCGCGGGATTCGTGTTTATTCGTGGTTCTATTTTTCAGCCACAGATTACACAGATTTTCACAAGACAAGATAATCATTACAGAGAACACAGAGGAAAAACAAAAACCCCTTTCATTGTGAATAAAGATTTGCTTGAGAACTAAAGAGATATGGGAAAATGGTACCTCTCTTCTTTATATCATTTTCATCTTGAAAGGTCATAAATGTAGGAGCGATTCTTACTTCTACACGGCTTTAGCCGATGGTTCTAACCCTGCACTAAAGTGCGGTAGAAGTGTGAAAACAATTCTGCTGTTAATTATGGAGGATTTGTGATAGATGAGAGCAAGGGGCTCTCATCTACCCCGTAGTGTGCTCAAGTTTAATAATGATATAATCTACGATTAAAATTATGACGAGACAGTACATTTTAATGTTGAGTTGGTACAAATAGTTGTTTTAGCTATTTTGAGATTCTTTACTTTGTTCAGAATGACAGAGGAAGGGTTCAGAATGACAGAAGAAGGGGTCAGAATGACAGAGAAATAAGAAATGATTATTTATGACATATCGAGATTAAAATTGTATAGCTGGAAACATAGTACTATATTTATTCGGGTTATGTAATGAAGTCAGATAATGATAAACTAAATAGTATAGATTATTAGAAAGCGAATTCTGCAAAAAAGCTCAAACTTACGTTTCTTGTATTACCTGTTCCTATATGATCCCAGTGTCGAATATATGAGAAATTCATTCCTCCGGTGATACTGGAAGAAAAATTATACTTTGCTTGAGGAGTCATTGAAAGTGATTTTGAATCTTGTAAAAGCTTATCATTTGCAATATCCTCCTTTGAATTTGAAGAATAAGTTGTGGTTAAAGAAACATCAAGGTTGCCTGTCCATTTTATATGAGTTAAGAATGGAATTTTTACACCTTTAGGAGCTCGGAAAGTGTAACTTCCTTGTAAACTATAATTAGCGTTTTTGTCATACGAAATACTTCGGGTATCGCCTATAGTCTCATCTTTACCATTTGAAAAAGTAGCTGAAAGTCCTGTTGATATTCCTCGTTTCCATTGAGGTCGTATTGCAAAACCGTAATATATTTTCCGTCCAAGCATATAGAAATCTTCTCCTTCATAACCTGAATTCTCCCAACTTACGGTATAATCACAGGAAGTACTAAATGAACTGAACAAATTACGTAAGAAAATAAGTTTTTCAAGTCGAGATATATTCAACGAAAGTTTCGGGAATTCAGTACGTTCAGAACACGGATTTTTACGTTCATTCTCCATAACAGACTTGCTAATACTGTGGGTTGCACCTCCGGAAATAGAAATGTTACCAATATTTAACCCTACGCTATTTATTCCATAACTTTTAGTAATAGCAAAACCGTTGTTTGGATCTTTATAAAACTGAGTCGGTTCGTTCCAGATACCAAATTTGTATTTATAACAGGGTTTATCAATTACTTTATAAAATCGCGAAGAACGAGAAATAGAATGTGATAATTTAGGTATATAAAATTTTTGAAAAAGCTTATCCATCATCATTAAAACCCAATGAGGACTTCCCATGCTTGCAAGAGAATCACGACTCTCATCTCTTATTCGAGTAAAAAAGCCCAAAGTTTTGCTAATATCAACCGGAAGTCCGAAACTAACATTGTTAGAATTACTAACTTCTCTTAAAGTATCAAGTGTTTTCCTATTATCTTCATTATATTTTGTAGAATAATCAACAGATGGTGATATGAATCCAAAGGATGGAGAAAAACTTACGCTTGCATTCTCTGTTCTTCCTATCTCTGTATCAAATCTATTTTTCTTTTTATCAAATCGCGTAGAACCACCTTCAATACTTAAATCATTGGTCATTGATGTTGAGTAATCAAATTTTAAAGGATTTATAGGAACATAAGAAAAACTACCACTCTTTGAAAGAGGACGAAGTGCAGGTGCGGGGTCTGTACATTTGTAACTTGTATCTGCTAATGTATTTGTTGTATTGGTTGTGTCAGCTATTATTGCCATTTGGTAGGATCTTGATAAAGAATAAGAATAATTCGTACTCAAATTTATTTGATCAGGATAGTATTTTAATTCAAAATTCTTAATTTTAATTGGTGGAAGCGGAGGTCTTAATCCATACGATATAGAACCCACATAACTTTTCGAAGAATCAATTTTCGTATAGGCAAAAGAACTGTTATCTCCATAACTTAATCTGCTACTTATATTATCAATGGTATATTTTAAAAATGGATTTTTAGAGCCTGACTTTGAAAATCCTATACCGCAATTTCTCTTAAGATTATTAGAAGTTTGACTTATTGATTGAGATTCTATTAAAAGAATATCACTACCTGTTTGATAATTAGGAATGCTCTTATCTTTTGAGATGCTTAAATTCAAAGGAATAGCCATTCCCCAAGAACTTGGCATAAATTTATTCAGAGAAACATTAGTTTGTAGTCCTATTGCTCGATTAGAATTTACTGCAATATCACTCTGGGATGATGCAAAAGCACCAAGTGACTTGAAATATGGATCGTTAGCGGTGTAGGACAATGAGACATTTCCCAAATCTGCTAATTGTATGTTTGTACTGATGTTACCGGCGACTCCTTTATCTCGTCTTATATCTGTTAGTCTTAGTTCATTAATCCATATCTCTCCGGATACAGAACTGATAGAATCTTCATTTATGACACCAAATTCTATTCGTCCTACATTTGTGAAAGATGGATTTCCCAATATTCTGACTGAGTCTCCAAAGATTCTGATGGAATCTCCGGAGATACTCATATCCTTATTTACGGAATCCGGGACTTGAAGCTTTAACTGAGCAATTTTTTCAAGATCTATCTCTACTTCTTCCCATAAGTTTGGTATATCACATCTATATTCATAATAGTTTAATTCATCTCCTCCGATTCTTGCGAAGAATTTTGCCTTACTGCCTTGACTCCATGGGGCATTTCTTATATATATTTTTAAACTTCTATACTGGATTAAGTTTCTTGCTCTTGTATATACAGTATAGCATCTTCCTTCATCATCTAATAATCCATTATAGTTTAATACTAATGATTGTTCACGTTCTGTTCGTCCGTATGGATCTTTTTCAAGCTCAATCGGTGGCGAAACATATTCATCCGGATTTTCGTCAGTGTTTTTAACGCTAATTTTGACCGAATCAGAACCTGCATGCTTCCATTTATGTCCTACTATATCAAGAGTTGCTATTTCAATCCCATCTCCTTCCGATAAACCTTCTATCCAAATTCTTGCATATTTTATACATTCCCATTGTGATGTTCCCTCAGGTATTTCGTGCTCATTAATAGGAATTCTAAAAAGCTTCCACCCATTGGCATGTTCTATTAGTGCATTATTACTTTCTAAGTCTATCTTAAATGGAAAATAATTTGATTGTACATTCAAGAGCTTATTCATATCAAGATCTTCTTCGTCAAGAATACCATTGTTTTCTGTCCCGTTTATTTTAGAATAATCATTTGGATTATTGACGTTGTCATATCCATAATTATCATTTCCATCATCACCTACTGCTGTTCCATCCGGCTTCTTGTTCCCATTATTGTCAAATCCATCATCTATGCCATCAAGTCCTGTATCCTCTGTTGGTCCCAATCCATCAGCATTGTCCTTATCCTCTGTATCTAATGTGTCATTAGGAGCATGAACAATTCCATTTCCATCTCTTCTTATGTGGTCTTCAGAAATATCTGTTCCTATATCTATATGTAATGTTCCTTTATCTCCTCGTACCCATACTTCAAGGTATTCATCTTCTGAAAAATCCATCCCACGAGTTGAAACACAGGTAAGTAAACTTGTCCAACAAGTTGAATCTACGAGTGGATATCTCCAATCATCCTGTGATGGGAATGCAAGCTTTAAGATAGTTTTCTTTTCAGTTTTCTTATTCTCTGGTAGATTTGGATAAAGTTCAGAAGACAGAATACCATCTTTTGGGTTATACCATTGGATTTGAGCAAATTCATCTATTTGCTTGCCTATAGGAACACTTCCGTAATGCCAATTTCCTCTTGATATTCCAAGTGAAGTGCTTGATTTTATTCCTTCCATATCATCAAGATATACTTCTCCTCTTGTATTCGGATTAGGCGATGAAAATCCTATATTGCCTTGAAGACTAAGGCTTGACGGAGCATCTGTTTCTATCAATGGAAGCCCGTTAACTAACCGAGTAAGAAATTCCGGTTTTGTGCTTAAATTGGCCACTACTTCACCTAATACTATTTTTCTTGGTTCGGTTCCAAGTCGTGGACGAAAATCTGAGGAAGATGTTGAATAATAAAGGAATGCACTGGATATTTGCCCAAATTCTCCTATTTTTGATTCTCCTTGTATCCCTATTAAACTTTTTGAAGTTGGTTGAAATATTGGCACATATTGAAAATCAACTTCAATTTTTGCATTTGAATCTTCTGCTTTAGGAGTAATGAATTTTATTGTTCCCCAGTCATAGTCTATTGTATAATCCTTATTTTTCTCTAATGTTTCCCCATCAATTTTTACTACCTCACTTCCTTCTATGATATTGAGCATTCCAAGTGAGTATTCTGTTTTTACGCCTTCATATTGCACCCAGATATAATATTTTGGACGAATATCCGATGAAAATTTCGGCACATTGTATATAGAGTCCGGCTCCATATTTGATGAATTCATAAGAAAAGGATAAGTAAACGGGAATGTAATAGTCCCAACTATAGTGTCTAAAACACCTTCCTTAAGCAATCCACTTGATGTATATAATCCTAACAGTTCCCTATATGTTTTGTTAACATCATCCGGGAATTCAATATCTTCACCACCACCATAATTATATTTAAATACTCTAATCTTGATTTTTGAAATATCTGCTCCTCCTATTGAATAAATATTTTTCAATTCATACCACCATGAAACATAAGAAGTATCTGTAGTTCCTTTAGTCCTCAATCGTTTTATTATTTGAAGGTCTTTTAGTGAATCCTCAAGAGCTTTGCCTACTGTAATTATATTTTCGTTATTATTTACATAAGTCCAACGTGCTGCGAGCAAATCTCCATCTGACAAACCATAATTTAATTTTAAAGTTGGAAATTTGAGAGTATCACCGGTTGCTGTTATATAAGTAATCCCTGTTTCATTAATAGAGTAAAAATCATTTTCAAACTTCTCCACAAAATATCCGTTTGTTGTTGTATCAACTGAATCCGGAATAGTATGACATCTATTCGGAATATCAAATGTATTGCCATCTCGCTCATTTCCTTCGTAACTACTGCCATCTTCATCCAGATAAAGATGAAAAGTATCAATTTGTTTAGGTAATAAAGAAGGGTCTCCTGAGTATATATCATGAGGATTGGTAAGAGAATGAACATATTCCGGAGGAGCCAATAAGAAAAATCGTGCTCTTGTAAAATTCCTATCATCTATTGTTATTTCTCTTTCGCTTATTCCTCCACCTTTCCATTCTCTTGATTGATTTTCTGCTTCTTCTTTTGATGCAACAGCAGTTATATTAACAGGACCTATCTTGGCTTCAGTTTTTATGCCAAAAAGTCCTTTATGCGAAGTTGCTCCTCCTATTAATTTTATTCCTGGAAGTGAAAGCCCTATATTTCCAGCTTTTACTGACTGTACTATCTCATCTTCATCTCCTTCATATTCAAGCTTTATAGTATTATCAAGGTCAAATTCTCGTTCTGAATCGTGGTCAATAAAAACATTAATCTTCTCTCCTATGGTTCCTTTAAGATTTACTCTAAGTTGTTGTTCCATCCCAAGTTGAGGGAACCATGATTCATCTGAATACTCGTTTGTCTTAAGGTCAAAGTTTTTTGTTTTAATTCCTTCAAATTCAATTCGTTGACTTCCTGATACGTCAAGTTTTCCTCCTTGCCCTATTATTCCTGCAACAGGAGCTGGGAATTTAATAGGAAGATCTATAACTGGAACTAATCCTTTTTCATTATCACTTGTTTTTTTATCTCCTCTGAAATCTTCGGTGTACCAAACTTTCAGAGCTGATTGTGATAAATAATCTTGGAAGGATGTAAAAGATTTAACTTCTACATCTACGATAACTCCATCTTTTAGTTCGTAATAAGTTATGTGGTTATGCTTCCAGGAGATATCTAATTCTTGAGTGAGGTTAAAAAAGGGCTCAAAATTAAATGTAGAAAAAAGAAATAAAAAGATGTTCATTCATACCTTAATTCTTTATTAAACCCTCCTTTTATATTAAAAAATAAATTATTTACTTTATTTGTCAAGAAAAAATAATAAGCTTCCTGTATTTTATCTTGACAAAGATGTAATTCTATATCATATTTACGAGGATGAATAAATTTTTATCAGGAAATGAAGCTATTGCCAGAGGTGCTTACGAATATGGAGTACATTTTGCAATAGCTTATCCGGGAACTCCTTCCACTGAAATTTTAGAAAATATTGCTAAATATAAAAAAATAAATAGTGAATGGTCTATCAATGAGAAAGTAGCTTACGAGAGTGCTTGGGGGGCTTCTCTTGCTGGTGCAAGAGTACTGGTAGCAATGAAGCATGTTGGTTTAAATGTTGCAGCTGACCCATTTGTAACAAGTATATATACCGGAGTAAATGGTGGATTTGTTCTTGTAGTTGCTGACGATCCTGGGATGTGGAGCTCGCAAAACGAACAAGATGACAGAAATTATGCGAAATTTGCTAAAGTTCCAATGCTTGAACCATCTGATTCACAAGAAACAAAAAACTTTGTAGGAGAAGCTTTACGTATATCAGAGGAGTTTGATATTCCTGTGTTACTCAGGATTTCCACTCGTATTTCTCATTCTAAGGGAATAGTTGAAGTTGGAGAAAGAAAAGAATTTTCAATAAAAGGTTATGAAAAAAATACAAAGAAATACACAATGCTACCGGCAAATGCAAGAGCAAGGAGACTTGACCTTAAAATAAGACTTGAGCGATTAAAGAAATTTTCTGAAAAATTTGAATACAATAGACTTGAATGGGGCGAACGAGATATAGGAATAATTACTGCAGGTATAAGCTATCAATATGCCAAAGAGGCATTTCCGGAAGCTTCATTTTTGAAAATTTCAATGACCTATCCTTTGCCTGAAGACAAGATAAGGGAGTTTGCAAGTAAAGTTAAAAAACTAATTGTTGTGGAAGAATTAGACCCATTTATGGAAGAGCAAATAAAGGCTATGGGAATTCAAGTAGAAGGTAAAAATTTAATTTCTGAAATAGGAGAATTGTCAGCTGAAAAAGTTAGAGAGAGCTTAAATGGGATTACAAAGTTGGAAGTGAAAAGTGAAAAAACAAAAGAAGTAGAAATACCTAAAAGACCTCCAATATTGTGTGCCGGTTGTCCACATCGAGCAATTTCTTATGTCTTGAATAGGCTGAAAGTCGTAATATCAGGAGATATTGGGTGCTATACTTTAGGAGCACTTCCGCCATTAAATGCGATGGATACTTGTTTGTGTATGGGAGCATCTATTAGTGCTGCATCTGGACTTTCAAAAATAGCAACAAATAAAAAAGTTGTTGGGGTAATTGGGGACTCTACTTTTATACACTCCGGGATAACAGGACTTATTGATTGTGTTTATAATAAAAGAGATGTAACTTTGTGTATTTTGGATAATCATATAACAGCAATGACAGGCCATCAAGTAAATCCTGGAACCGGACTAACATTAAAAGGAGAACAAACAAATATTTTGGACATTAAGGCTCTTTGTCAAGCCATCGGGGTTCCACATATAAAAGTTGTAGATGCACTTGATATTAAAAAAATCAGAGAAGTAGTCAAAGAAGAACTTGATTTCAAAGATGTGTCAGTTATTATAGTTCGTGGAAATTGTATTGTTTATGAAAAAAAATATATTAACCCACCGTTTAAAGTAATTCCGGAAAAATGTAATGAGTGTGGAGCTTGCTTTAATCTTGGATGTCCGGCAATCGAGAAACATAATGGGAAAGCTGTTATAAACGAAGTTTTATGTGTTGGATGTGGTCTCTGTTTGCAAGTTTGTAAATTTAATGCCTTCACAAAGTAAGAACATTCTTAATAAATCATATCTATTATAATCCTAAATATAAAAAATTTTGGATATTAAGAAAATTGTTATCTTTGGGGTTGAAAAAAAACTTGACTTCTTTATATTCTAATGCATATTTTGAACAAGTTTGATAAAAAATAGTAATAATATAAAAATACTTAATGATGATAAAGATGTTTAGAGAGAAAAAGAAGTTTCTCTCACTTTCATCAGAAAGAAAAAGGAGGTAAGATGATAGGAGAAGAAGGAAAAAAGCTTGCTGGTCAGGCAGTAGTTTCTCTTACTTTAGGAATATTGGGAATTATTTCTTGGTTTGTTCCTTTTGCAGGATTTATGTTGGGTGTCATAGCTATAGCTCTTGGAATTTTAGGAGAAGGCTTAATAAGAAAAAGTGGAGGAACTCTTAAAGGAGAAGGGTTTGTCTGGACAGGTTTAATATTAGGTATTGTTAGTGTAGTTTTAGCTGTATTGGTATTATGGATAACCGGTTCTATGTTAGGGTTCTTACCTGAGTGGAGTGCTTTACCGAAGATATAATACTGTAAAAAACAAGAGTTTTTTTGTAGATAGTAGATAATTGAAAGGTGTAAATAACTCTTGAGTAAGAAATTAGTTTGTGAGTTTTGCAGAAGAATTAAAAATCCTCTTTTTAAAAAAAAGTTCGTAAGACTTTATCGTATGATTTTAGGATTACGACTTTTTTTGTATAACTTTCCTTTTCTTATTTGTTGGAAATAATAATCGGGGTTTAAAGAATTATTATTTATGAAATGCACGAATTTTAAGAATTTTAGGTATGGCTATTACAAAGAAAAGTACTCCGATGCATAACCAAGCAAACCAATCTCCCCACTTTGCATAAAATGTAAGACTACGTCCTGATTTGTTGTTACAGGGTATATTTTTTATAGTAATTCTACGAGTGATAACTCTGCGAGTGAAAATATTTGTGGCAGATTCCACTTTCCCACTTGGCTCAACGAAATATGAGATTCCTGTGTTGCCACATCTTACAAGTGGGATACGATATTCTATTGCTCGCAATATTGCTTGTTGAGCATGTTGATATGGACCAGGAGTGCGTCCGAACCAACAGTCATCTGTAATATTTACAAGAAATTGTGCTTCGTTTCGTACAAATTTTCTTGAAACCCTTGAAAAAATGGATTCAAAGCAAATTAAAGTAGAAAATTTTGTAGTTTGTGATTTTCCATGATTTATGTTTAGTTCAAAAACTTTATATTCCTCGCCTTGGGAAAAATTGCCTTGCCCAAAGTGAAGCTTTTGTATAGTAGGAAATAGCTTAACAAAAGGAAGATGTTCTGAAAAAGGAACTAAATAAATTTTGTCGTAAATTTTTTTAACTTTTTCATGAGGGACAACAAGAAAACATGAGTTATAGCTTCTCGCTGGTTTTTTATCAAGAGCAAGTCTTGCTCCTCCCATTAATATAGGAGTATCCAATGAATCCACGAGTTTTCTTATTCGTGTCTCTAAATTACCGAGATTAAAATATCCGGGTATTGACGATTCTGGCCAGACAATCAAATCGCAATCTTTTGCTTCTTTGCTAAGTTCATAAAGCGTAGAAAGTCTATAATCAAGATTATGTCCTCTTTTTGTTTCGGGAGATATATTTGGTTGTATAACCCCAATTTTAATTTGTGATTTGTTATTTGTAATTTGCGAATTTTTTTTGAATGCTATAATTCCTTGAAGCCAAACACCCAATATGATAATAATTGCAGTATACATATAGCGTAAGTTTCTCTTTTTTATTGCATAAAATAGGAGTGTATTTATGAGCAATATAAAAAATGTTATTCCCGGAAGTCCTATAAATTCAGCAAATTGGACGAATTTAAGATATGGCATAAGCATATATCCCATACTTCCCCATGGAAAACCAAGTTCTGAAGATAGTCCGCGAAAAAATTCTACAGATGTCCAGATAATCGGGATAAGATAAAAACGTTTAATCCGACTTGAAAGCCACATAGAAAATCCAAATATTAGTCCAAAATATGTAAATAAAAAAAGAGCACCTAACCATAGCCATCCGCGTATAGGAGCATCAACTGCAAGTACCCAATATATTAAGCCAGCACCAAAAAGAAATCCTGTTGCAAATCCGTATTTAAATGTATGATTAGATTTATAGCAGGCAAAAAACAGGGGAATAAAACTAAGAAAAATAAACCAAGGAACCCAGTATAAAGAAATAAGAAGCAAAATAGCACTTGCTATGCTGAGTAGTAATCCGTTTCGATAATTTATCATTTTTGAATTTATTCTTTTAATCTTTTCTTTATTTTAGGTAAAATCTTAGTAATTGCTTTTTCTCCTGCGGCTATAGCTTCTTCTGCACGAAAGAATTCAATTGGTTTAATAAATTCAACAGAGGGAGCAATTAAGAAATCCGGCTTGTATTTTGCCAATTGCAAAGCAGCAATTTGATACTCGGCAATAGCTATTGTATGAAGTATTATGTTGAATACATTGGGTGTGGGAGTTTTCTTTTTCAATAACTCATTAATGTTAACAATAGATTTCAAAGGTGATAAAAATTTGCTTAAGCGAATATTTACCATTTCGGAGCTAATTCTTTTTATTGGAGTCTTTCTTGTTTCTTCTTTCATTTTTATATTTTGTGCTTTCTTTTGAGGCGAAGGGATAACATTTACAGCAATTAAAATATCTGCACTCATATTAAGTGCAACGCTTACAGGAACAGGGTTTACAAGTCCTCCATCTACTAAGAATTTTCCATTATAATTAGCAGGTGTAAATATACCAGGTATGGAAATGCTTGCTCGAAGTGTGTGAAGTAGCGAACCTTTTGTTATTACAACTTCTTCTCCTGTCATAATATCTGTTGCAATGGCGGCAAATGGAATATTTAGATCGCTTATGTTTTGTCTGTCAATTATGGATTCAATGAATTTTATTATTTTGTTGCCATCTATGAGGCCGGAATGAGAAATTGTTGGTGTAAAAAGAGTAAGCGTTTTTATTTTATCTATATTCAGAGCTATTTCTTCTATTTCTTTGGCACTTACTCCCGATGCATAAATTGCTCCTATAAGTGCTCCGATACTTGTTCCTGTAATAAAATCTACATTGATTTTATTTTTATCAAGTACCTTAAGTACTCCAATATGAGAAAGCCCTCTTGCAACTCCGGAACCGAGAACGAGCCCTATTTTTTTTGCCATATATATAACATAAAAACCACAGAATCAAATATGAACTTCTCGTTGCAAAAGAATTCCGTGGCTTTTATGAAATTTTTATTTTTAAACTTTATTCTCCGATGGAACTTGAATTGATTTTGGAGGCTTTATTGCCAGTGAAATCACTGCTCCAAGCAAACAGAGTACTCCAGCGACAATAAATGCTATTGAGTAACTTCCTGTAGCTTCTAGCATTTTAGCAGCAAACCATGGTCCAAATAATCCTGCAACACCGTATGCCATTAAAACAAGTCCATAATTGATACCGATATTTTTCGTTCCATAAAAATCTGCAATAATTGCCGGGAAAACGGATAAATAGCCACCGAAACATAACCCAACGATGCATACTCCTAACCAGTAGTATGCTGGGAATTTCCCAATGGTATTGTATAATAATATTGCGATTCCACAGAGAAGTAACATAAGGAATATTGTTTTTAATCTTCCCAATGTATCGGAAATCTTGCCCCAAAAAATTCTGCCGAGAGCGTTAAAAATAGCAAGGATGCTCACAGCGTATGCAGCAACTTTTGGTGTTAAACAAGCAAGTTTCTGTCCAATTGGAGATGTGTGTCCTATAACTATTAATCCTGTTGTACAGCCGAAGAAATATATAATCCAGATAAGATAGAACTGAGGCGAACTCAACATCTTCATGGGGCCAAATTCCTGACCTGTTACCAATGTTTTTTCTGGGGGTGTCCAACCTTTTGGTGTCCAACCTTCTGGTGGATTTCTGAGTAATTGTGAACTAAGTACAATTATACAGGAAAAAACTATTCCTAAAATTGCAAAAGTTTTGAAAATTCCTACACTGTCTATTAATTGTTGTGCTATGGGAGCTACTATGAAAGCTCCTGCTCCAAAGCCGGCGACACTCAATCCTACTATCAATCCTCGTTTATCAGGGAACCATTTAACTCCTGTGGAGATAGGACATACATAAGTAAATCCGATTCCGATTCCCAATATAATACCATAGCCGACCACAAGCCAAAAGAATGTATGTAAAAAAGCCGCTATTAGCATTCCTATTCCAAGAATAACTCCACCTGTTGTAGCAACAATTCTGGGTCCAACTTTATCTTGCCATCTTCCACCAATTATTGTGGAAGTAGCGAAAAATATAAGAACTATAGAAAAGGGAAGAGTTGCTTGACTTGCAGTCAAACCAAGTCCACCTTCTTCAATTGCTTGTTGTAAAGGTTTTCTAAACACACTCCATATATAAATTGCGCCCAAACATAATTGAACGAGAATTGCACCTACTACAACTAACCAGCGATTAAAAATTTTTCCTTCTGTCATAAAATCTCCTTTTTCATTGTTGTAGGGGCGTATTACAACACGCCCCTACAATTTTACAGCATCTTACTTAGCGTTACCTATTTCCTCAACTGCTTCCGGATTTGCAAGAGTAGAAGTATCTCCTACTTCTTTTCCGATTGCTTTTGCTCGTATTACTCTGCGCATTATTTTACCGGATCTGGTTTTGGGAACATCATTGACAAAACCTATTTCATCAGGTCTTGCTATCTTTCCTATTTCTTCTCCTACATGGTTTCTTAATTCTTTTCTTAATTCTTCACTTGGTTCTACCCCTTGATTCAAGACTACGAAAGCTGCCAAGGACTCACCTTTTAACTCGTGTGGTTTACCAATCACGGCTGCTTCTGCTACATTTGGATGACTTACTAAAGCAGATTCCACTTCCGAATTGCCTATTCTATGTCCTGCAACATTGAGAACATCATCTGATCTTCCTTGAATCCAAAAATACCCATTTTCATCTTTTCTTGTTACATCACCTGCAAGATAAGTATCCTTGAATCTACTCCAGTACACATCTTTATATCTTTGTTCATCTTTATAAAGGCCTCTAAGCATTCCAGGCCATGGAGTAAGCATAACCAGATTACCACCTGCATTTGTAACAGCCTCGCCTTGTTCGTTATATACTGCTGCTGTAATTCCAGGGAATGGTTTGGTAGCTGAGCCGGGTTTTAATGGAGTAATTGGTAACGGTGATATGCAAAAATGTCCTGTCTCTGTTTGCCACCATGTATCCATTATTGGACCATTTTCTTTACCAATATGTTTATGATACCACATCCATGCTTCCGGATTTATTGGTTCTCCAACACTTCCAAGAATTCGTAATGAACTAAGATTAGCTTTCTTTGTATGTTCTTCTCCAAATCTCATATGTGCTCTAATGGCTGTTGGAGATGTGTAAAGAACTGATACTTTATGCTTCTCTATCATTGACCACCATCTTTCTGCTTCAGGAAAAGCTGGGGCACCCTCATATATTATGGAGGTAGTTCCCAAAATCAAAGGAGCATAGACAATATAACTGTGTCCGGTTACCCATCCTATATCTGCAGCACACCACCAAATATCATCATCTTTTAAATCAAACACCCATTTAAGTGTTAAAGATGTTCCTACTGCATAGCCTCCGTGTGAATGTAATATTCCTTTTGGCTTTCCTGTTGTGCCGGAAGTATATAAAATATATAAAAGGTCGTTTGCATCTAATACTTCTGTTTCGCATTCTGCGGACTGTTCTTTTGTAATTTCATGCCACCAATGGTCTCTTCCTTCAGTCCATGCTACATCGTCTCCTGTGCGTTTGTAAACAATAACGTTTTTAACTGTAGGAGCTTTTGTAACAGCTTCATCAGCTTGTTTTTTCAAAGCTACTTTCTTTCCACGTCTATAGAAATGGTCACAAGTAATAACCACTTTTGCTTCACAATCAATTAGTCTGTCGCTGAGGGCAGTTGAACTGAAACCTGAAAAAACAACAGAATGAACTGCACCTATTTTTGCACATGCCAGCATTGCTATTGGAAGTTCTACAAGCATTGGTAAATAGATTCCGACTCTATCGCCTTTTTTAATTCCAAAACTTTTCAATGCGTTAGCGAGTTTGTTAACTTCTGTATAAAGCTCACCGTAAGTCCATTTCTTTATGTCTCCGGGTTCGCCTTCAAAAATGTAGGCAATTTTATCTTTTTTTGCTGTTTTTACATGTTTGTCAAGAGCATCATGAACAATATTATATTGTGCTCCTGGAAACCATTTAACCCAAGGTGGGTTCCAATCAAGAACTTTATCGTAAGGTTTATACCATTCTACTAATTCTTTTGCGGCTTCTCCCCAGAACCAATCTAAATTTTTGCTCTTTTCTAATAGCTCATCGTAATCTTTTATCCCGAATTTATCCATCCATTTCTTGACATTGGTTTGTTCTACGAATTCGGGCTTCGGGGTAAAAACCCTTTTCTCTGTTAATAAGACACTTATGTCTTGTTTTGCTTCATCCATTCTGTACCTCCTTTTAGGTATTAAAAATAAAGCGATAAAAAACAAATATTCTTCCTATATTACTTAATTGTATTACTTTCAACTTATTGCTTGGTACTTCTTTTGTCAAGTTTTTTTAGTAAGTTCAAAAAAATTACAGAATTTTGTGGGAAGTGGGGCAGAGGAGTGAGAAGGGTAGGTAGGGGGAAAAATGCCTTGTTCTATCTGATTTTGGATTGCAAAAGCTTGCTTTTGCCTAATGCAGTAGTGAGCTACTGCACTCCATATTTTTCCTAATAGGGATCCTGATAAACAACTCTTCATTCAAATAGTCAAACCGTGCTCTCGTGGGCGTCCACGCACACGAATCCTTTGCGAGGACGCAAAGGAGAGCAAGGACATCTTTCTTCTCGTGCAGGAAACTCCTCATTCATACTCACTTGCCAGTCATTGCAAATGAAGTGTCCGTTATTGAGAACTCCTTCGCGAACTCTTCACTTGTCATTCTGAACGAAATGAAGAATCTCAATATATCGTTCAGGATAAACTCCGTGAAAAAATCTCACTCAGAGCAAGCTCCGTGAAGCAATCTCAATGAGATTGCTATGTTCCGATAAATCGGGACTCACAATGATAGTTGTTGCAATTCGTATTTTTCATGGAGAACTCTTCTATCTCTCATAGGGAATTCTTTAACTCCATAACTCATAACTCTATCACTCATTCGCCTTAATTTTCTCAAGAGCTTCTGCTGCTTCTCTTCGAACATTCTTGTCCTCATTCTTAAGAGCGTGAATAAGTGCTTTTACTTCTTCCATTTTCACACCTCTTTTTTTCTCTTCTACCTGACTTTAGTCGAGGGTGTTCTTGTAGGGGGGCGTTTAATTAAACGCCCTTACCCATAATTGCGGGATAGAGAACTGGTCTCAAAACTAAAGTGCGGTAGAAGAATAGGTTGAGGCTTTTGCTTCAATTGGGGGCACGATGCATCGTGCCCCCCTACAATATTCTTTATTGTTTAGGAATAATACTTTTCTTCATAGGACGTATCATATCCCGACAGTACTCTCTTTTCACGGCATAGGAATAATGCCTTTGTCCATAAGAATTCCTGTTTCATCTCTTGATTTCTTAATGATTGCAGAAGCTTTTTCAAAAAGCTCATCTCTTGTGAGCTTTTTCCTTGCTATTCCTTGCTCTATTGCTTTCATTCCAACTGCAACTGCCTCACGAGGAAAGACCTCCCAATCGTCCATAGTTGGTATAATATAATCATCTGAAAGTCCTTTATCCTCAGCGCATTTGGCAAGTTCCACTGCTGCTGCAATACACATCTCATCTGTAATTGTTGTTGCCGCAACATCAAGAGTTCCTCTAAATATGCCCGGGAACCCGAGCGAATTATTAACCTGATTAGGAAAATCCGACCTTCCGGTAGCAACAATTCTTGCACCAGCTTCTTTTGATTCCCATGGCCATATCTCCGGAACAGGATTAGCGCAGGTGAAAACAATCGCATCTTTTGCCATCTCCGCTATCCATTCTTTTTTTATGACTCCAGGACCTGATTTTGCAAGCGCAATACATACATCTGCACTTTTCAGAGCTTCTGGAATTCCACCCATTCTCTGTTCCTTATTTGATACCTCACACATATGCCATTTTTCTTTGTTCTCAGGAGTATTGAGGTCATTTCTGCCATTATGAAGTGTGCTTTTTGAGTCAACCATTATAATATTCTCTGCTGGGAATCCAGCGGCAATCATTACTCTTGAAATGGCAATATTTGATGCACCAGCACCAATCATAGTTATTTTGACCTCTTTCTTGCCTTTGCCTACTATCTTAATGGCGTTTATAAGTCCGGCTAAAGTTATAGCTGCAGTTCCCTGTTGGTCATCATGCCATACTGGAATAGGAAGTTCTTTGCGAAGTCTATCCAATATATAGAAACATTTTGGCTTGGCAATATCTTCAAGATTTATCCCTCCAAAAGTAGGTACAAGCCACTTACATGCTTGAATTATTTCATCGGGGTCTTTCGTGTCAAGACATATAGGAAAAGCATCTACGCCACCGAGATATTTAAATAAAATTGCTTTCCCTTCCATTACGGGAAGTCCTGCTTCAGGTCCTATATCACCGAGTCCAAGAACTCTTGTCCCATCTGATACGACTGCAACAAAGTTTCCTTTGTTTGTATGTTCAAAGACTTTCTCGGGGTTCTTTGCAATATCCCGACACGGTGCAGCAACTCCTGGGGTGTACCAAATCGCAAAATCATTAAAATCCCTGATACAACACTTGGAAGTTACTCCAAGCTTCCCTTTATAAAAGGGATGGAGCTTCATGGCATCTTCACTTGGCTTGTTAGCCTTTGCAAGAAGTTCCTCTACGCTCAACTCCTTTTCCATCATTCCTCCTGTTTAAATTTGTGGTATTTTAACCACAGAGAATACAGAGGGTTATAAATATTCTTTTCCTCTGTGAACTCCTATAAAATTAATCTCTTTGTTCCATCTTTTAATCTTTGAATCTTACAATCTGCGTTCATTTGCGGTTTAATAAAATTACCTCAAATTTATAAGGTGCTATGTAATCACCATATCTTTCTTTTGCCTTGAGCAATCTATCTTTTTGCTCTTCCAACACTTTAAATAATACTTGTGGTGTATTCAAAACTTTGGTTTTATAAATCTCTGTTATCCTGTCAATTTTAGCTAAATGGGCTGGGATTCTCGTAGTAAATTGCTTGATATAGTCATCTCCTGAATAATCTTTGTTAAGCACCTCTTTAAAGAGTTTTTCAAGGGCTTCGTATATTGGAATAAAACCGGTTGGTGTTTTTATTGCTCCAACTTCATTATGTGCTCGCAGCTCCATCCATTTAAGCCAAACTGCCTTATCTGTTTTCTCATTCATAAAATTTCCATCTTCATCTTTTAGAAAATAGTTTGCGGAAAAAACAAGAGGAGCTTTTTTGAAATCAGCTCCAAAATTTAGATTGTTTTCCACGTATGTGCCCAATGGAATAGATAAAAAATCAAGATTAGACATAAGGTTAAACTTTCTAATTCCTTCTTTCCCAAGAGTGGCGGCTGTAGTTTCCGACTCAATTGATGCACCTTTGGTTATTATACCATGCACCCAATCAAAAGATTCCTCTACCGGTACCCAGGTATCCGAGTCTCTACCTCCATAAATTATTCCTCCTATTTCAACACCATTAGGGTCATTTAAAAGCGGGTCAACATTTTCTAAAAGCTTTAAATTAAGTGTAAAGCGAGCATTCCTGTGTGAAGGGCTTATTTCGTTACCTTGAGCATCTTTGTTCCCAAGAGCCCAGTTTCCTGAATGATTTTTACCTTTTGAGATAGCTTTGCCATCTTTTCCAATCCAATAAACGCTTTTATTTTCAGGAATCAAAACATTTGAAAATATAATTTCATTTGGAGAATTAAGCACTTCCCATATTATTGGGTCGTCTTTAACGTTTACACCCATTATTATTCCGAACATCCCTTCTTCTACATTAACTGCATAAGCTTTTCCATCTCTTTTCCTGAAATATGCTATATCGTCTCCAACTATACTTTCACCTTCTATCATTGAGGTAGAAGTCTTGCCACACATTGAAGGAAACGCACCTGTAAAATAAGTTATTCTGCTATTCGGACCGTGCACTCCCATTACGAACATATGTTCCGTTAGCCAATTTTCTTTTGATGCTCTGCTTATCCCAAGTCGCATTGCGAGCTTTTTTAATCCAATAGTATTGCCACCATATTGTGTGTTCATGGAATAGACTATTTCATCTTCAGTATCAATATATATTCTGCGTTTATCAATATTATTGCTTGTCATATTTTGGTTAAGTTCACCCTCACTATGCACAAATTTGAAAAACTTTGCATTCCGTCCCTGTCTTTTGAATTCTTCATATCCTTTTCTATATAATAAGTCCTCACTATGTGCTACATAGCTGGAATCTGTGAGTTGAACACAAGGGATAGAAAATTCAGAATTTGTTGGTCCCAAGCAGAAGAATCGAACATACAGTTCATGTCCTTGCATAATGTTTTTCATAATATCATCAAGCTCGGCAAGCCCTTCTTTCTTATCTATTGTATTTAAATTGAGTCCTAAATTAACGCCTTCTGGAACCAGAAACTTAGTGTGGTTTTTATCTCTTGCCTGGTCATAATAACCATCAAAATGAACAGTATGACCTTCTATAGCAAGCTTTTCTTCTTCTTTGTTTTTTATTGCAGATTCTCGGATGTATCTAATATCCTCCGGAGAATCCGTGCATACAAATACACGAGCAGGATTACAGAGTTTTACATATCTATCAATGAATTGATGAAGTTCGGGGTTATCTATTTCTAAAAGCTTTTGATGATTTTCTTTTCCCAGTCTATCATCTAATGGCTCTTCCATTTTTTTCATATTAAGCTCCTTTCAAGTCTTGTCAACAAACTTTTATACTAAAAAATTGAAAGATTGCAGATTAAATATTTTTAAACCCTTAAACCTTTAAACCCTTAAACCTTTGAACCTTTAAACCTTTGAACCTTTAAACCTTTGAACCTTTAAACCCTTAAACCTTGTAATCTGCGTCTATCCTCAGTTAAAAACAATTTAAATTTTGAATTCTTTTATTCCTTGCTCAAATAAGTCTCCACCTCGGCAGTCGTTTGCTACTGTGCAAGGAAAATCCTCAACCACAAGTTCTCTTATTGCTTCTGCTCCTAAATCCTCGTATGCGATTATTTTAGCGGACTTAATAGATTTGGCAATTAAAGCGGCTACTCCACCGGTTGCTGCAAGATAAACTCCTTTGTATTTTTGTAGCGACTCTCTTACATCTTTGTTACGATTGCCTTTGCCAATTGTAGCTTTAAGTCCTTTCTCATGCATAAATGGAGTAAAGGGATCCATGCGATAAGAAGTTGTGGGTCCTGCGCTTCCTATTACATAATCTGGCTTTGCGGGTGCAGGTCCTACATAATAAATCACAGCTCCTTTAATATTTATAGGAAGTGGCTTGCCAGTTTTTAATAACGCATATAATCTTTTATGAGCGGCATCCCTGCCTGTGTAGATTATGCCGGATAATAAAACCTTATCCCCTATCTTGAGTTTTTCAATATCCTCATCACTCAAAGGTGTTTTGAGTTTTATCTCATTTCCCATAATATCTCCTTTTTGTTTGCACACAAATGTTCACAGATGTCTCAAAATGTCATTCTGAGCGAAGCGAAGAATCTCTTTTTTCTTCTCTGTGCTCTCTGTGATTTTATTTATATTCATCATTCAAGATTAAAAATGAAAACATAACCAGGTACTAAGAGATCCCTGTGTTGGAAAATAAAAAGATACCCTATCCCTAACATAAGAATAGCCTTCCCTATCAGAATTCTTGTTTTCCGAATAAGTCCGTGAAGCACTGACCAAAGAAGTTTTAAATCTCAAACTCAATTGTTTGCCCAAAAGCCCAAAGAAATACTCAACACCAGGGTTAATATTTACGCTATAAGCTTGATCCGAATATTCGTGCCAGTGGATTCCCTCGTCGTATGAATAAGACATGCTATAATGAGGTGATAGGGCAATAAAAGGTGAAAACGAGCTATTTGCAAGAAAGTATTTATAGAATCCAATACCTACGGACCAACTCCAGTTCTTTTCACTATTAGAGCAGTTATCCCTACCAGAAAAAAAGCCACTACCATCTATGCCTATCGCAACTGTTTTCCATGACCTCCATGAAACAGAATATTGGGTGAAACTGAACAATCCGAATAAAGGCCAATCTTTAGGCATTCCCAATCCCACTGTCCATTTGCCTTGTAAGTTCTCCAAATTTGCGGATTTACCAGGCACTCCAATCATTAAAAGACTCAATAAAATCAACATCTTTTCCTCCTTTTTAATAAATACTTAAATTTGTTAAACGAAAATAGTTAACCATATCGTAAGTTATATAAAAACGATTATATGAATAATGGTTACATACTATTAATGAATATCCTATATAACTGCACTCTTGTGTCTTGCTACATGGCAATTCAAGTTAACTGCTACAGGCATCGTCGCTATATGACAGGGGTAAGTCTCTATGTGAACTGCCAAAGCTGTTGTCCTTCCGCCAAGTCCCATAGGTCCTATTCCTAATTTGTTTATCTCTTCCAGTAGTTCTTGCTCTACTTCAGCAAATTTTGGGTCTGGATTTGGTGCTCCAAGTGGCTCACGCAAAAGAGCTTGTTTTGCAAGCATAGCACAACGTTCAAATGTTCCGCCTATTCCAACTCCCACAACTACCGGAGGACAAGGATTGCCACCTGACTTTCTTACTCGCTCAACTACGAACTTCTTTACTCCTTCTATCCCATGAGCTGCTGTAAGCATTTGCACTTCTGCCATATTTTCCGCTCCGCCTCCTTTGGGACAAAAGATAATTTTGAGCTTATCACCGGGAACAATATCTGTATAAATAATAGCAGGAGTGTTGTCTTTTGTGTTTACACGCAAAAGCACAGGGTCATTTACAATAGATTTTCTCAAATAACCATCTTGATAGCCCTTTTTTACTCCTTCATTTATTGCATCTTGAAAATTGCCATCGATAATATGGACGTCCTGTCCGAGTTCGACAAAAAAGAGAGCGAATCCTGTGTCCTGACATATTGCAAGCTTTTCCTCACGAGCAATTCGATTGTTCTCTATAATCTCATCAAGTATTGCCTTGCCAGTTGGCGAGTCTTCCTTTTCTTTTGCTTTTTTTATGGTATCAAGTACATCCTCCGGTAAGTTATAGTTTGCATCCATACATAGACGAGCAACAACATCAACAATTTCTTTGGTATTCACTTCTCTCATCTTTCCTCCTAATTTTTGAATATGAAATTATAAGATTTTTATTTATCTCTTCATTCCTCTGCTTTGCGTAACTTCTTTTGATTCTCCTAAACAGGAAACTACACCTTGATACCTGCCAGTAATTTTAAAATCAATTGCTACGGTAATCCAATCGGAGATAGGTATGCCTGATATTTTTGCAGGAGTAAAAACCCAGGTTTTAATTATTGGCTCAAGGGCTTTCTCGTTTAGATTAGGAATTTCCAATTCTATGAATTTTACCTTGGTTACTTCTCCTTTGTTGCTCAATAAAATTCGTATCCAGACTTTTCCTTCTACATTTTTTTCAATCAGTTCTTCAGGATAACTCGGAAGCGATATGCTTTTGGGTGTAGGTAATTTATATATTGCACTTTTCGGAGTTCCTTTGCAAAGAAGTCTAAGCTTCTCATAATTTTTTTGCTCTATTTTGATAGAGCTAATTATATCACCTTTTTTAATTTGTTCAACTATATCCATTCCTTTAACTACTTGCCCAAAAACTGTGTATTGATTATCAAGATGAGGTTGTGGAGCAAGGCAAATATAAAACTGCGAACCAGCTGAATTTGGGTCAGCACTTCTTGCCATTGCGAGTGTTCCTAAAAGATGGTTCTGCTTGTTGAATTCTGCGTTTACACTATATCCAGGTCCTCCGGTTCCATCGCCAGTGGGATCTCCTCCTTGAGCCATAAACTTGGAGATAACTCTATGAAATGTGAGTCCATCATAAAATCCGAGATTTGTAAGCATTACAAAGTTCTTCACAGTATTTGGAGCATCTTCTGAAAAAAACTTCATATAAATCTTATTTCCATCTTTCATTGTTATAGTTGCTATCTCTGAGCCGTTTACTTTAAGTGTATCAAGAATAGTCTTTCTTTTGGCTGGTGTAATTTTTGTCATTTTACAAACCCCCATTGTTGTAAAAACAAACATTAATAATAAAATAATCCCTTTTTTCATTTTGCCTCCTTTGTATTATTTGTATATCCATAAAAGAGTGCAGGGAATAGGCGTACCTATCCCCTACAATTTTAGTCTGTATAGCAAGTATACTTTTCACGCTGATAGTGAAGGGTCTTTAGACCGTTCTAAGCGTTCTATAGGATAAAATTAGTTTTTTTATCCAGTCGTAAAACAAAACCAGCCATAAGTTTAGCTACATTCTCAAGGTCATTTAGTGAAATAAGTTCAACGGGCGAATGCATATATCTGTTTGGAATTGAAATAAGTCCTGTTGCCACACCTGCTCTTGTTATCTGAATTGCATTTGCATCTGTTCCTGTAGCTCTTGGTGCTGCTTCAATTTGATAAGGTATTTTCTCTTTCTTTGCGACATCCACAAGCAAATCAAATACTTTTGGATTTATATTTGGACCTCTTGATATTACAGGACCTTTACCTATTCGGATATCACCGAGTTTTGTAGCTCCTGATTCTTCTGTTGGATAATCTGTGGCGAAAGTTACATCTGTAGCAATTCCAACGTCCGGTGCTATTCCGAATGCACTTGTACGTGCTCCACGAAGTCCAATTTCCTCTTGGACTGTAGCTACAGCATGTACACATGCATTCAGTTTCTTCTTTGAAAGAATTCTAAGGACTTCAGATACTACCCAAGCACCTGCTTTATCGTCAAATCCTCTTCCAACAACTATATCTTTGTTTAATACTTCAAATTCAACTGCAGGAACTGCCGGGTCACCGATACTAACGAGTTTCTCAGCTTCTTTTCTGTCTTTAGCCCCAATATCTATAAAGAGTTGGTCAAGTTTTACTAATTTTTTTCGTTCTTCTGGTTCTAAAAGATGAATTGCTTGTCTTCCTATTACTCCAAGAATCTTTCCCTTTTTTGTTTTAATCCATACTCTTTTTCCCGGAATGAGGTGTATGTCAAGACCTCCGATTGGTGAAAAATACAAAAATCCGAATTTATTTATGTATTTCACCATATAACCGACCTCATCCATATGTCCGGCAAGCATAATTTTAGGACTGCCGTTTTTATTCAACATTCCCATTGCATTTCCGTGTGCATCAGAGGATATTTTATCTGCAAATTTCTGAGTCCTCTTCTTCCATGTTTCTCTTGCTTCTTCTTCAAACCCAGTTGGGCTCATTGAATTCACAAGCTTTTTAAAAAAATCTAAACTCTCTCTTTCCATTTTTTCCTCCTATTTTACATTTGATCTATAATTTTTTCTTTTGCTCTTTTATATTCTTCATCAGATAATATTTCTTGCTTATGCAATTTTTTTAGTTCTTCCAATCTTTCGGTTGTATTCTTTTTGCCTGTGAGCTCATCAATCAAAGGACGTTTCGGTGGAGGTCCAATTGGTGGAACTACCAAATAATAAACAAGTGCAAATATTCCGAGAAAAAACCCGCCAAAAACAGCGAGTGGTATGCTTCTTCCTTTTTGTCTTGCGATAAGGATACATGCTACCCAGCATCCAGCCCACATAAGACTACCAAACTGTATCATTTCTTCTCCTTTTTACTCATCACTTTTAAAGTGTCCATAAGTTTTTACAAGAAACATAAATGATAGATTTATAGAATAATCATTTTATATTAAGTAGTCAATATAATTATTTAAAATAATGAAAAAAAATCTTATAAGAAAAAAACTTTCCGGATATTTAAAATACTGAATTGTTACAAAGAGAGTGATTGTATTTTTTTTGCAAGCCAGTTATGAGATTATTATTAAATATATGGACGCTTGAAAAATTTCGGATAGCATTTGAGTTCTTCTATTTTTTTTATAACTTTTGACGGGTGACCGATAACAACTGTTCTTGGTGGTACATTTTTTGTTACACATGCTCCAGCTCCAACAAGAGCATATTCTCCAATAGTAATTCCGGGAAGGATTATACATCCGCCTCCAATGTTGGCGAATTTTTTTACTTTCGCACCGCCGAGACATTCACGATATTTGGGGCAAGGTGGATGAGGGTCGTCAAGAAATGTAGTTCCTGGACCTATAAAAATATGTTCTTCAAGTTCAACGAGTTCAAGAAAACAGGATGAATGTATTCTTGTTCCTAACCCAATCTTATTTTCAATTTCAATGACTGTATTGGTACCTATGCTTACTTTATCGTTAATTATATTGTTTTCTCTAATCGTAACTCCTTGTCCTGTTTGGAAATCATTGCCTATTTTATTATCGGCGTAGATAGTAGTAAATGGGCGAATAATTGTATTTTCCCCAATTATAGTAGTTGGGTTTCGGTTGTTATTTTTTTGTGTTCGGTTTGAAGGAAATCCCAGGATAACAAAATCACATATTGTACTGTTTTTACCAATTTCTACTCCGGGATATATTTTTACTGACTTTCCAATTTTAATCATAAGTTATCTGTATGTTTTTTTAAAAAGCTCCTTTTAATGATAATACTCTTGGGATTGTATGTAATAATATTTTTATATCTAACCATATCGACTGATTTGATGCATAATAAAGGTCAAGTAATATCATTTCGTTAAATGGGATAAGACTTCTTCCCATTACTTGCCACAATCCTGTTAATCCCGGTTTCGCCGAGAATCTTGCAAAATGCCATTTTTTATAGGATTCTACTTCATAAGGTATAGGGGGTCTTGGCCCTACAAGACTCATATTTCCTTTTAATATATTTATAAGCTGAGGAAGTTCGTCGATTGAGAGTTTGCGAAAGTATTTTCCAATAAATGTAGTTCTTGGGTCATCTGTTAGCTTATATACTTTTTGATTACCGTATTTACCTTTTATGTTTTTTCTCATATATTCTTTATGAATTTTTTCTCCTTTATTTTCTCTCATAGTTCTAAATTTATAGAGATCAAATGTACACATATTATTATCTACTCGTTGTTGTCGGAAAATTACTGCTCCTTTTGAGCTTAGTTTTACAAAAATAGATGCTATAATAAATAGCGGCAATGAACTGATGAAAAATAATGTTCCAAATATAATGTCCATTGCTCTTTTCAATCGATAAGTTTTTACTCTCTTTTTTTTGAATATTAGCCATTTGTTTTTTGAAATACAGGAAGTAGTATTTGTTTTCACATATATATCTCCTTTTTCTCTATGTTTCAGAACAAAATTTACAATTTCCTTAGGAGTAAGACCGAGACAGTTTATTCTAATTCCATAAGGTTTTGTTTTATCAGAATAAAAATTCTGCAAATTACGTATATTATTTATATTAATAATCATCTTTAATTTTCTACAGCTACAAAATTAATAAGTCTATTTGGGACAAAAATAATTTTTTTAATGGATTTCATTCTATCTGCTATCTTTTGGATTTGCAAAGCTTGTGATTTAACAGAATCTTCGGGCGTGTCTTTTGGTATTTGAATTTTTGCTCTGACTTTTCCATTAATTTCAACTACTATCGTAACAGTTTCTTCTTCAATTTCTTCCCATTTTGGCCATTTGGATTTAAACACGGATTCGCTATTTCCAAATTTTTCAATCCATAATTCTTCAGCTAAATGAGGAGCGAATGGTGCGAGTAATTGGACGATAATTTTTAATCCATAATTAAACCATGTGTCTTTTTCTGCCTGATAAAGTTCGTTGACGAAAGTCATAAGAGCTGCAATAGCCGTGTTATAACCAGAATTTTCTATATCTTGTGTAACCTTTTTAATTGCAATATTTATACTTTTGTAAAGTGGAGACGGCTCTTTCGGAATAGATTGAGCAATGTTTTTGTTTTTATCAACAATGTTATATACTCTTGAGAGAAATCTGGATGCACCTGTAACTCCTTCCGAAGACCATACGGAATCGTGTTCAGGTGGTCCTATGAAAAGTATTGTAATTCGTTCTGTATCAGCTCCCCATTTCCTCACAAATGGTCCAACGGGAACTGCATTTCCCTTAGATTTTGACATTACTTGACCATTCTTATCCATTATCATTCCATGAGTGAATAATTTAGTACATGGTTCATTGTGTTCTAATAATCCTTCATCATAAAGAAATTTAGCGATGAAACGGAAATAAATAAGATGTCCTGTAGCATGTTCAATGCCTCCAATATATTCATCTATTGGAAGCCATTTGCGAGCAAATTCTTGTGAAAAAAGTTCGGTTTCATTTTTGGGATCTAAGTAACGAAGCCAATACCATGATGAATCCACAAATGTATCCATTGTATCTGTGTCACGTTGTGCTTTCCCTCCACATTTAGGACAGGAAGTATTAATGAAATTATGAGCTGAAGCTAATGGTGATTTTCCTCTGGGTGTGAAATCAACTTTTTCAGGTAATAGAATTGGCAATTCTTCCAAAGGAACAGGAATAACACCGCATTTTGAACAATGAATCATAGGAATTGGAGTTCCCCAGTACCGTTGTCGTGAGATAAGCCAGTCTCGAAGACGATAATTTATTTTTTTTCGCCCAATTCCTTTTTCCTTCGTATATTTTTCTATATCAGTAATTCCTTTGTCAGATGGTAAACCTGTAAATATTCCTGAGTTTATCATTGTGCCGTAACCTGCGTAAGCTTTTTCTGCCGGTAATTTGTTAGTGGTATTTATCGGTTGAATAACTGTTATTATAGGAATGTCGTGAGTTTTTGCAAATTCAAAATCTCGTTCATCATGTGCCGGTACTCCCATTATGATTCCAGTTCCATAACTTGGCAATACATAATCAGCAATCCATATTGGTATTTTGGTTTTTGAAATAGGGTTAATTGCGTACTTTCCTGTAAATATACCGTTTTTAGTTTGAATTCGTTCAATTTCCGGTTGTTTCAGATAATTTTCTATGTAATTTTTAATTTTTGTATTTTTTGTGCCGATTTTTTTTGCTAATTCATTGGCTGGTGAGACAGCTAAGAAGGTAACTCCAAAAATTGTATCAGGTCTTGTTGTGAAAACAGAAATTAGTTTTTCGTCATAATGGAAATCTATTTCTAACCCTTTACTCTTCCCGAACCATTTTCTTTGTAAATTTTTTACCTGCTCAGGCCATTTTGGTAGATTGTCTAAATCAGAAAGTAATTTTTCAACATAAGATGTAATTTTTAAAAACCATTGAGTGAGTTCTTTTTCGATTACAGAAGTTTTACATCTCCAGCATTTTCCATTTTCTACTTGTTCGTTTGCCAGTGTAGTTTGACAATGAGGACACCAATTCACATAAGTTTTTTTTCTGTAAGCAAGTCCACGTTCAAAGAATTTCAAAAATAACCATTGATTCCATTTGTAATAATCTGGTTCTGAGGTTGTTATTTCTCTATCCCAATCGTATGATATTCCCATAAGTTTAATTGTTTCTCTACTTGTTTTTATGTTTCCCATAGTCCATTTACGAGGATCTATTCCGTTTTTGATAGCGGCTTCTTCGGCAGGTAATCCAAAAGAATCCCATCCAAATGGATGTAAAACATCGTATTCTTGCATTAATTTAAATCTTGCAATTGTATCGCCAATTACATAATTTCTAGTATGTCCCACATGAATATCTCCGGAAGGATAAGGATACATTTCAAGAATATAATATTTTTTTCTTGGTTTAGTTTGAGCCTTATATATTGAATTTTCAAGCCAGAATTTTTGCCAGCGGCTTTCTATTTTATGAAAATCGTACATAGTTTATTCCTCCTGAAGTAATAAATATTGACATACTGAATTCAACCAGCAAGTGCAACGCTCCTTTCTTTTTCCAAGACTTCCAATGGTGTTTGATAATTCAAGCACTTCCTTGGTCTATTATTAAGCCAATCTTCAATCTCTATGATTTCTTTTTCA
>JAUVIV010000053.1 GCA_030592575.1 bacterium
ACAGGGAAGATATTTTATGACCATAAATACAATAACAATAACATAGTTGTACGATTTAAAATTGGAACTACTCTTAGCTCTGAATCTACTCATAGTGGACAATCAGACGATGTTTGGTCAGATGAGATAATAATAAATGCTTCTGTTGCAGGTTGGCAGACATTAGAGATTCAAAGTAAATGTGGAGGAGGAGTTCCTGCTACTAGAATTGAACTCAAAGGATGGGGACTTTATAGTAAATAAGAGAGAAAAAAAGTAAGGTAAAGTATTTATCTTGTAATATTTCAAACGATTACAAATTTGTTTTAATCGTTTTTTTAAAGGTTTAAATTATTAAGGCAATCCGGTTGTGGTTGCCTTTTTATTTTTAGCTCAATGTAATTTGTTGTGGGATTCTTCAATCTTGTATATCAGTTTTAGTCTCAATTGTATTTTCCTTCAGTTATTGATTTATCTAATAAAAAATTGAAATTTTGTTAGGTATGAAAACCTGACATTATGGGATAGGAGTGATGGATGTCTGATGCTATGATTTCGTTAGGTGCGGAGATCTGACGCTACAAGTACGGTTGTAGAGACCTGACGCTATGGATATGGGGTAATTATTGAAAAAATAATTTGACAAATTTTGAAAATATTGTATTATTAATAATAGAAACTTAAGTTTTAAGCTTTTAATTCTATAATAAATAAGAATGAAAAAATTCTATATTTTGTTTTGGGTGTTGTTGGTAAATTGTGTGATTTCTAATTTAGTGAAGTGTAAGACAATACCACTCTTGCAAAGAAAAACAGAATTTATTGAAAAGACTTTCTACTTTGATAACTTGTCCTTTCGCAAGCCGAATACTGTTAAAGACAAAGATTATGATATAGTAGAAATTAAAGGGACGGGAGCTATTACAAAAATTGGAGAACCTTTATTGCCTATAAAGTTTTATCAGATATTGCTTCCTCCTGATGCTACTCTTAATGAGGTTGAAATTGTGAGTAAGGAGGAGCATGTAGTTTCTGGGAATTACATTATATATCCTGCTCAACCACCAAAGCCAATATCTTCTCAAAAAACATCAGAGTTTGTTTTGCCAAAGAAAGAAATATATGAGTCAAATAAACCTTATCCTGCCGAAATCGTTGGGAACTACCATACAGGAACATTGTCAGGATTTAGGATTGGTAGCTTTAGCGTAGCTCCTATTAAATATATTCCGACGAAAGGTGAATTGAAACAAATTACAAAACTCAAAATAAGAATCTATTATAAGAGAAATAAGGTAAGCAATAAAGCTGTTTGGGGAAGACATAAAGAACTTATAAAATCACAAGTGAAAAGGCTTATTATAAATCCTGAGGATATTTCACGATGGAGTCCTCCAAACAAGATGGGTACAGGAACTACTTCTAAGTCATTGCAAGAGGATACAATTGATTATGTGATAGTAGCTCCTGAATTGGATACAATTTACTTTCAGCCACTTGCATACTGGAAGACTAAGAAAGGTGTTCCTGCAAAAATGGTAGCGAAGGAGTGGATAGATGTAAATTATACAGGTGATAATTTGAGGGAGAAAATCAAAAATTTTATTCGTGATGCCAATACAACATGGGGGGCAATCTGGTTTTTATTGGGTGGTGATGGGGCTGATGAAAGTGGTTGGATGCCGGAAAGAGGATGTTACGGGTATGTTGCTTCAATTCCTTACCCATACATAGACAAACAAATTCCATCTGAGAGATATTGGGAAGATTTAGATAATAACTGGAACTACGATGGCGACGCATTATATGGGGAGAAAGATGATGGTATGAGTGGTGCAGATATTGATATGTATGAAGATATCTGGATTGGTAGAGCATCGGTAAATACAGCAAGTAAAGCACAAACAGTTGTGAATAATATATTAACTTACGAGAAAAGCCCCGCAACAAACTATATTGAGAATATACTTTTATGCTCTGCTCATATATTTAGTAATCATTATGGTTATTATACAACTGATTCAGTAGCAAAATTAACTCCTGCTTTATATGTTGATGACAAGAATGACTACGAACAGGGACGAAATACCTATCCGGGAGATCAAGCAATGATAAGTAAAATGAATGCAGGATGTGGATTTTTCTGTGCATCAAGTCATGGGGAATACGATAGGATTATGGATGGAACTAACACGAACAATGATATAACGAATAATAATATTGATACCTATCTCAATGTAGGTAATAAACTTGGAATATATACAGGGATTTGTTGTCTAAGTGGTAAAATAGATGTGGATTGTTATGCGGAACATCTTTGCAATCATCCAGATGGAGGAGCAGTAGTAGTAATACATAACTCAAGATATGGATGGGCATATCCTAATCCCCCACCACTTGGCCCAAGTAATAATTTAACTATGTGGTTTTTCGATGAAATATTTCAGAAAGGGAATTACAAACATATTGGACATGCTCTTGCAATAGCAAGAGATAGAATGATTCCTTGGGCAGTAAATGTTTATAATGAGCATAGATGGTCTTTGTTTGGATATAACTTATTTGGTTGTCCTGAAATGCCTATACGTACACGAGATGTGGATACTCTTCAGGTAATGCATGATACTACGATTATTAATACGGTTGGTAATTTTCTTCTTACCGTTATGGATAATGATGGAACAACTCTTGTAGATAGTGCTCTTGTTTGTTTATGGTGCAATGAGGAACAAGAAATGTATGCAAGAGGTTGGACAAATTCTTTGGGAGAGATAACTCTTCCAGTCAATCCTACTATAGCAGGGGATACAATGTGGGTTACAGTTACAGCACATAATTATTTGGCGTATGAGGATTATGCAATAGTAACAACGAATGGAGTTTCTTACGAGGTAGAGACAACGAGGTATGGGCTTCAGCAAAATTATCCAAATCCAATAACTAACAAAACTACTATAAAATATCAAATACCTGTTAAAAGTAAAGTAGTGTTAAAGATTTATGATTTAAGCGGTAGAGTGGTAAGGACATTGATTGATGCAATAGATGATCCGGGTTATAAAGAAATAATATGGAATGGGATAGATAAAAAAGGGGGAAAAGTGCTTTCCGGTGTATATTTTTGCTGTCTTCAAGTTTGCAAAATCAATAAGGATTCAAAAGGTGAGGCGAAAGAGATTTTTTATAATAAAATCAGAAAATTAACTATCATTCATTAAATAGCAAGAGACTTTTAAAAAAAGTGTGATTCTAATGCAATGTGTGTTTAGAAATGTCTTGACAATGGATTGTAAATATATTATAAAAGTATAATAATCGTTAATATAAAAAAATAAAACATGAGAAAGTTATTTATTTTCGGAAGTATAATTTTTCTATTTATAGTTTCTGTTTGGTTCCAGCAGTCCAAAATATTTTCTGAAAGTGTTGTTGAAGATATAGATAATCCTACTCCTCAACCTCTTATGCTGGATAGTATTCCTATTAGTTTGAATAAAAATGCAATGTCTCCGCTTGAAGGAGATACAATAAAACATCCGGATATAGTTAAATATGCCATATCTATTCTGAATTTAAGTACCAATGCTTCTGATACCATAGATAGTGTAACCATACATGACTTTATGGATTCTTTGGTTTATGATACGGCATGGATTGATTCAATTCCATCCGGAGATAGTGCTCGAGTTAATGGATTGGGTTTAACGTGGACAGTTTATAATTTACCTCGTCTTCAAGGGCATGTAATTTATTTTAACGGAAGAGTTAAGAGCTTTACTTGCGAAGATGTAGTTCCTGATAGTGTTATTGATACTGCTTATTCAGATTTAAGTTTTTTTGGTGATCATTGTGTGCTTCCTAAAACTTCAAATGCCGTTGTTCATTATTTATGTGAAACGCCTATAAAACTTGGGCTTTCAAAAGATTCGGAAATAGCTCATCCTAATTATGATACACTCGTTCCGGGTGATACAATAACTTATTATCTTGAATGCAAAAATGATAGTGCATTTCCTGCAAAAGGTGTAGTAATTAAAGATTTTCTGGATGATGATGTAATTGAAATAATATATTGCAGTAATCCATCAGATACTGTTTCTTGTGCTAATGGTGTGGAATGGTATGATTCTTGCCTCATGGCTTATTCTTCGTATTATTGTACCTTAACTGTTCGCGTTGGCTATGAGTTTAAAGCAGTATATGATAGATTTGATACGCTTCATAACTGGGTGATTGCATATGGAGACACAACATGGTCATCTGATACGAGTTGGTCAGATACTACAACGCATTATATTTACAGAAAATTAGATGTTAACCTTGATAAATCAGCTAATCCAGTATCAGGAAGTTGGGTGTCAAGAGGAGATTCAATATTATATAGATTATGGTTTTACAATGATACTACTGCAAACAGTGTAATGCGAGATGTAACAGTAACAGATACTCTTGATACTTGGCTTGACAAAGCGGATTATATTACTTCTGCTGGTACTTATACTCATCCTGAGATTGTTTGGATGATAGACTCGCTTGCTCCGGGAGATTCATTTGTTGCAGAGTATTATGGATTTATAAGCACTTCTGCTGCATTTGGGGATTCTATTCTTAATTTTTATAGAGCTAATTATTCTTATCCTGAATATACAATAGATACAACTTCTAATGAAACAGTTCATTATATAGGGAAGGCTGATTTAGATTTCAATAAGAGTGCATTGCCAGCGTCAGGAGATACGGTACTTCCCGGAGATACAATAACTTATTATCTTGATATTACGAATACTGGGGATGTTCCTGCGAGGGATGTGGTGATTAAGGATACTTTGGATGATGATATAATTGAAATAGTATATTGTAGTCATTCGGCAGATACTGTCCAATGGAATGGTGGTATAGAGTGGTTTGTGGATTCTCTGGATGCAGGCGCTACTTATTATTGTACTTTAAGTGTTCGTGTAGGTTATGAATTCAAGGCAATATACGATAGAATTGATACAGTATATAACTGGGCTTGGGTAACAGGAGATACTTTACATACATTTGATACGAGTTGGTCTGATACTACAACACATTATATTTACAGGAAATTGGATGTATATTTGGGTAAGACGGCGAATCCAGTATCTCGAAGTATAATAGAAGCCGGAGATACAATAGATTATTTTTTAACATTTTATAATGACTCGAATGCAAACAGTGTAATGAGGGATATAATAGTAACAGATAATCTGGATGCATGGATTAATGCAGCAATACAAATAGGAGGAACACATCCTAATGCTTACGTGCACCCATTAATAACTTGGACTATAGACTCATTGGCACCGGGAGATTCCTTTGCAGGTTGGTATCGAGGAATTGTAGATACTCTTGCTCTTCTTGGTGATTCGGTAATTAACTACTATAGAATAGAATATTCCGATGTAATAGATTCTACTTCAGATACAACTGTGCATTATATAGTTACGGAAAGAATAAATAAAACAGCTCAACCGCCAGCAGGTAGCTGGGTAACATCTGGAGATACAATACATTATATGTTGTGGTATTATAATTTGGGGAAAGATACGGTATGGGCAGTAAGTTTGGTAGATACATTTGATGCATTGCATCTTAATATGCTTGGTGTGAGTGCTGGTGGTAGTGTCGCTGGAAATGTAATCACTTGGGATATAGGAGATATAGCTCCGTGGGATTCCTGTGGAGTATGGTTTGATGGGGAAGTGAAGGCAGGAGCACCAACAGGAGATACGATTCCAAATATAGGAGTATTTAATGGGAGAAGAAATGGATTTTCGTATATAGAACATTATATAATGGCAATACCTGGACTTATGAAAGAAGTAATACCTTCATCAGGTACTATAGTAAATCCCGGAAGTACAATAAATTATAAACTTATATTAAATAATAACAGTGATGTTGTAGGGATGAATATTCTTATCAGTGATACAATAACTAATGTGGATAATGCTTGGACAACTGGACTTACAATAGGAAATGATAATTGGAGTAATGTAGGGATGACTTGGGTAGTGGATTGGAGTATTGATAGCGTTCCCGCACGAGCAATAGACACACTTTTATATAGTGTAATTGTAGGAGATGTTGTAGGTGATTCGGTAGAGAATTTTGCAATATTGCGGGATACTTTGTCAAATAGAACCGTACATTATGTAGAAATTCCGGATATTAGGCTTAATAAGGGTGCTCAATTTCCTTTGCCTGATTCTTCTATTGTTGAACCGGGTGATACGATAAAGTATTGGATATTGTATTGGAATGTAGGTAATGACACTGTTCGCAATACAGAAATATTAGACTTTATAGATACGAACTTTATAGATACTTGTATAAATATAAATCCAATAGCAAGTTTATATACTCAAGATACTATACGATGGACGCTTGGAAATTTGCCTCCGGGAGATTCCGGAATGACTGAATATTGGGGGGTAGTAAGAAGCGATGTGTCCGAAGGTAAGATAGTAAATCTTTGTAAATCATTTGATATAGATACTGTTACAGATACTACTTTCCATTTCCTCGTAGCAGAGAAGACAACAAAACGGGCAAATCCATCATCCGGAACTATAGTAAGACCCGGCGCTCCTATAATGTTCTATCTTTCGTATGTGGCTGGTGCTAACGATACTATTGTAACTATTGTAGATACATTAGATAGTCTTCTAAGTGTACCTAATATTATTACGGATGGAGGAGTATGGGATGGAACTTGTATTACTTGGAGTCAAATCGTTACTCCTCGTTCTATAGATACAGTTGCTTTCAGGGCTAATGTATTATCCTCTGCAGTTGAAGGTGATACTATATACAATTATGCTACTTTCTATTCTTCTATGGAAACGAGAGTAGAAGGACCAACAATACATCCGATAGGATTACCACATATTATAATAGAAAAGACAGCAGTTCCTGTATCAGGAAGTTATGTAACATCAGGAGATACAATAGAATATACTTTAACTTGTGATAATACTTTAGGGACGGATACAGCAAGAAATATAATAGTAATTGATACATTATCGGGATACTTCAGTTTAGCGGATGTAGTAACTTGGAATGTGGGAAATGTTGCGTTTGGGAGTGTTAAGGATACTACATTTGATAGGATAGTAAGATTGAATCTTACTGAAACTGCATGGGGTGATACAATATTTAATACTTCGGTGCTTTTTAGTATAACAGATACTGATGTAGATACGAGCAAGGACATAACATATCATATTTTATCAAAGACAAATTTAAATATACAAAAGAGGAGTTATGAGCTTAATGGATGGGAATTATTGCCGGAATTTTCCTGTGTATATCCGGATTCAAGTTTTTATTATGATATAAATATTACTAATGTAGGAAATGTAGCAGGCAAGGATTTGATAATTACCGATACCGTACGGAATAATTATCATAGCGTAGAAATAGATAGCATTATATCTGGACCTGATTCAGTATGGTGGCATGGGAATAATGTGAGTATATCACCAAATGTAATAGGATGGTGGGTTCCTCAATTGGATACAGCGGAAAGTATTAATATAAGAGTTCGTGCCCATATACTTCCTACGATTAGTTTTAAGAATGAGATTTTAGATACACTTGAGACTATTAGAAATATTTGTTGGGTAGAAGCGAGAAATATAGATCTGGATAGTTCAAATATACATCAGTTGTATCTTTGCTATGAGTGTGGAGTGCGGATAGAGCCGGATACATCTTTATTTGTTTTTGTAAGTGAATCAAAAGAATGTATTCTTAGGGTATGGAATACAGGGAGCTTTACTGATAATATTGATATAGTTGCATTTAATACAAATACAGAATGGAGTATATCTCCTGAAGATACTTTATTCCAAAATGTTACATCAGATTCTCTCTGGTTACTTCCGATAACACTTACAGCACCAGACGAAGCCAGTACAGATACAGCTTATGTCATAGCGACTTCCGTAAGGTCTGAGAATATAGGCAAAACGGTATCTGATACTGCTATGATAATAATTACTTCCGGTAAGAGAATTTTAAACATTCTTGTAGAACCTGATGATTCAAATAAAACATCAGGAAGTATAGTGAATTATGATATAAGTGTTATTAATAATGGAAATGATTATGATGTTGTGAATATATCTATGATCGAGCTTAATAATGGATGGCAACATACACTTACTTATTTTAATGGAGATTTACTTGAAGATACTGATTCTGATGGCAAGATAGATGTGGGTGCTGTGTCGCCATACGGAGGAGTTGTTCCACTGCTTCTTAGGGTTACTCCTCCTCTTGATATTGCATCAGGTGTTAATGTTTCTTCTGAAGATACATTGCTGATTTGGGGGACTTCAAGTCACGAGAATCCTTTAGACAGCGTTGTTTGTGTAAGAGATAGTGCAAGGATTATTACAGAGTTAAAAATAACAAGACCGGAGATACATAACTATCCAAATCCATTTAATAAAGATAAAGGGACAACATTTATATTTGTTATTCCTCAGATGGCGAGTTGTGATCTTATAGTCTATACTCGTAAGGGTGAAGTAATTGATGTGATTTTTGAGAATGTGATGTTTGATATTGGTCGGCATACAATAAATTGGGATGCGAGAAATAAGAAAGGACATAAGGTCGGAGCAGGAACATATCTTTATACATTTAAAACAGGTAATAAACCATTAATAATTAAAAAATTGGTAGTAGTACCTCCGCGTGACTAATTATGATTAAGAAATGCACTCTTATATTTTGGTGTCTCTGTATTCCGTTTATTAGCATTGCAGATGAATCACAAGTAGGAGTAGCTACTTTTAGTGTGTTAGAACTTCCATTTGGAGCGAGAGGTGCTGCAATGGGAGCTTTTTGTGGGTTAGCTAACGATGTTACTGCTATATGGTGGAACCCCGGTGGACTTGGACAAATGGATAAAGGTCAAGCTCATTTTTGTCATCAGGAATGGTTTCAAGGATTTAGAGATGAATATGGAAGTGTTGTATTTCCTACCCGATTTGGTGTGATAGGTGGAAGTCTCTTATATTCAAGTGTTACAGGGGTAGAGGCTAATACAGGAGAGAGTAAAAATTTCCAGAAAATAGGAGAATTTAGTCCTTATGAGACTGTATTATCACTTGCGTATGCAAGGGAGATTATAGAAAAATTATATATTGGAATGACATTAGGTTTCTTGTATCAGAATTTAGAACCTGAGGTTTCTGGAGTAACGGGGGATAAAGGAAAAGCCATTGCAACTAATATAGGAATGTTGTGGAAAAAAGGAGACTTCGGAGTTGGTGCCAGTCTTCAAAATATAGGAACTACTGTATGGTATGTTTGGGGAGGTTCGGAATATCTTCCTCGAACTCTTAAATTAGGAGCAAGTTGGTCTGGTTTTAAAAACTTAGTCGGAGTATTTGATTTAAATGTACCTCAATTTGGAGAATTTAATTATCATCTTGGAGGAGAGTATTATATTGCAAAAGATTTTCTTTCTCTACGAGCAGGATATAATAGGGGACCACAATCATTAGATAAATTTGATGTGCTGGATGCTTTATCTATGGGATTTGGGGTGAAACTTAAAAATCTTGACTTGCGGGATCGTTTTCTCGGAGATATTGAATTGGATTATGCTTACTCATCTTATGGAGATCTTGGAATGACTCATAGAATAAATCTTAATTGGACTTTCGGTGCTGTCGGACAACCGAAATCCGGTAATATTATAGTAAGAGTTATTGATGCTAAGACTAATGAACCATTACAAGCTATAGTTACTACGGTGGGTACTTTAACAGATACGGCTATTACTTCACCGGATGTTGGTGCAGTTGTTTTTCAAAAGGTACCTATTGGGAAAATTTATATTACAACGCAGAAAGATTTCTATACTTCAAGTACTGATTCTATTTTCCTTTTATTGAATGAAACTTCAGAAGTAAATGTCTCATTAGAATATACAGGTCCGGAAGGAGTATCTGTAGAGAATCTTGTAAAAGAAGGAATATGTGGTAGAATATTGGTTGGGCAATTAACCGAAGAAGGAACTGTAGAACCGCTTAGAGATGGTGTTATAACTTATGAAGGAGCTGATTCGGGAGTTGCTGTTGCTGATTCAGAAGGATGGTATAAGATACCTGATATCTCGGTAGGAAATTATACTCTTACTATAGAGTCTGCGAAACATGACTACTTCCCGGAAATAATAAAAAATATTACAGTGGAACATGAGAAAGCAACTTTATTACATTGTACACTTAAAAAATTAAAAACTTTAAGACTTTATTTCGAGCGAGATAGAGCTTATGTTCATCCTTCTATGTTTGAAATTCTGGATGAGATAGTAGAATTCCTGAAACGATATCAGGAAAATGCTTTTGAAATTCATGGTCATACAGATCCAAGACTTCCAAAGAAATTTAAAAATAATATTGAATTAAGTGAAGCTCGAGCAAATGCAGTTTTGGAATATCTTGTACAAAAAGATATATCTAAAGACAGGCTTAGTGTTAAAGGATGGGGTGCCGAGAAACCAGTAGCGGAAAATGACACGGAACAGGGAATGGCACTTAATCGTAGAATAGAACTTATAATAAAACCTCTGGATTGAAAAATCTAAAATTTAAATTCTTCTGCTTTAGTATTCTTACATTATGTTGTACAAGTGCATTTTCTTCATCTTTAGAATTAACTCAACGAACTTACTCTCTGTCTCAAATACATCAAAAATTTAGTGGTAAAGAAGTAATAGATACTACTTCTGCTTTAATTTTACAACCGCGTATCATACAAAAATCAGAAAAAATATTTGTAATCAGTCGTCAGCTATCGGTTGTTAAACGTCAATTGTCTCTCAAAGATTATTCTATTGATTATGCCAATGGAATGCTTTTTCTAAACATCCCTATACATTCGCAAGATACGATTTTATGTGTATATGAAAGATTGCCTTTTAATTTATCAAGAGAGTATTATAATCGTAAACTTCCACAGGATACAGATGTAAAAAATAATGGGCAAGAAATAAAGGATGAGAATCAATTTTCAAGAACTAATTCCCGAGAGTCGAATATGGATCATCGACTTTTCTTGAGTGGAACTAAAACTTTTGGAATATCTGTTGGTTCAAGGCATAATCCCTCTTTAGAGCAATCAATGCAAATTCAATTGGATGGAAAATTATCTCCTGGTATGCAGATAGAAGGAACTCTTCGAGATGATGGAATTCCGTTAGATCCGGAAGGAACTACGCAGGAACTTAAAGAAATGGATGAGATGTTTCTAAATATTCACACTTCCAAAAACGAGGTAAGATTAGGTGATTTTGATCTTTCTATTTCTCATTCAAAATTCGGAGAACTTCAAAAGAAACAAGAAGGTATTCTTGGAAAAATTGGTGACCATACACTTTTATCAGGAGCACTTAGCAAAGGAAAATGGACTCACAAAGAATTTGAAGGCGTTACGGGAAAGCAAGGTCCTTATGAACTTCTTTCTCAATATGTTTTAGGAGGAATAGTAGTGGCGGGCTCAGAACGTGTTTGGGTTAATGGAAAACTTGTAACCAGAGGGAAAGATTATACTATTGATTACTCTCAGGCGACTATTACCTTTACGCCAAAATTTTCTATAGAAGACAATGACCGTATAATCGCAGAATTTCAACAGAAAAATGAAGGTTACAGGAGAAGTTTATTTATGGCTGACCATAAGAATGCTCAAGGTTTCAGAACTCTTTTGCTTAAAGAAAATGATATGCAGAACTCTCCTATTGCTTTTACACTTACATCGGAACGAAAAAAATCACTTTCAGCTGCTGATAGTACGGAAATATGGGTATCCGGAGCTTCGCCATCAGATAAAGGTAGTTATATAAAAACAGATTCTATTTACGAGTACGTAGGTTATCCAAATGGAGATTATGAAGTAAGTTTTAGCAGAGTTACAGTCGTAGATTCGTCTGAAGGTGATTATGATTTTGACCCTCTTCTTGGTGGTTATTGGTATGTGGGAAAAGGTAATGGAGATTATATTTCTAAAATTAAGGTGGTGCTTCCTCAGAGTAATTCATTGCTCTCTATTGGGTATGATAAAATATTGAAACAAAGTAGAAATAGTGAAATAAAGCTTGATATTGAAGGTGGGGCAACTAAGTTTAATTCCAATACTTTTAATAAGGATGAGCAAATTGGCAAAGCTTTTGTCGGAGAAATAAGCATTGGAAACAATAGAGAATCAGGTAGGCAAACAAATTGGGGAGTAGCTACAAAAATCAGGAATCTTGATGAAAGTTTTCATTTCCCGGGGACTTCGGATACTTTGCCTTTAAAAAGTTTAGAACTTTCCGGTACAGTATCACCATTTCCTCCGTTATCAACCAGTGCTCAGGTTATCAAAACAGCAGATGATTTTATCAAAGGAGCAGGTGTAGGACTTACTCTTTTGGATTTTCCGAATCTTTCTTATCAATATTTAGCCGGTAAATTATACCGAACTGATGAATTTATTACATCATATAATATTGTTTCGGTTATTCCATTTATTAGGTTGCAAGAATGTAAATATGAACCTGAGTCCCAAACTTCGAATCATGAGATTTCACGAACTGCATCAAGAGAAATAGGAGTGAAAAATAAATATCTTAATCTTGGTATTCTTGAGAAAAATGTTTATAATTATGAACCTCAATTACCGAGCACTAAGTATCGGACTTCCAGTATAGCTATTTCAAAAATGCCTTTCAACTTATACTATGCTTACAAGCAAAAATTTGAAGGTAATTATGCTTCTGCAATGGACTTAGGAACACTTACATTCTCGCATAGAGTGCAAAAGCTTGTTTCCACAAATCTCGCGTATAATCTTACTTCATTAGAACGTAAATCTTTTCAGGAAGAGTATTACAGGGTGCAAGCGGAACAAGGTAGTTTTAGTCTTGATTCATTGACAGGAAAATATTATCCTAACTCTCATGGAGATTATGAGAAAAAACTTGTGACTTCCGGCGAAGTTTCAATTTATAAAAATTTTAGTTTTTCACATTCTTTTATTTTAACTCCTTCGCAAGATTTTTCCGTTAGATTTGCTGCAACTAAACGAGGAGAAGGAAGGAAAATATTATTTTGGGAAAGAGCTCAAAATGCGTATGAAGATAGGAATCGCATAAATATTATTGCTCGTGGATTTGAAATATATGCGAATTATATTAAAGAAGATTGGAGAGAAAATAAAAATATTGGTAATGATTATTTGATGACTGCTCCGACAAGTGGAAATCAGGAAATATTAGAAATTAACTTCCGACATACCTTTCTGGATTTAAGTTATACTACGAGTCAAACGAACCAATGGGAGCAATCTTTTTTGGTTTTGAATGAACAGGCGAATGCTATTGGAATTGGGTTTACTTCTTGTCTTTCATCTTTCACTTCTCATTTTTCACTTGAAGGGGAAGAGAGAAAAATTACCGAATATCCTTACTCTCTTGTTCAACTATATGGATATAGCGGTGAGCCAACTCTAATTTATGAACTTGATAACAAGAGGTTTGAAACTCAGGTTAAGGTAACTAACTGGCTTTCCGATACTCCAGTTTCTCCGTCTGTGAGAGTTATGTATCCTCCAGGTATTACCACAGAATGGGGTATAGAACTTATGTTTTTCTCTAAAACTCGCACAAATTATACAATAAGTTATCAGGGAACTAAAACACCTGATTATCCTACAGATCACTCTCTAAGTGCTGATCTTTCAATAAATTTCTAATTATGGAATGCAAAAATATATGTTATGCTAAATAAAATGAAGCATTTCTCATTTGCTTATAGAATTAGCTTTTCTCTTGACAGTGTTGGCACAGTAGAATAAATTACAACAAGATGTTACCTAAACTTAGATTTATTATTTCTTATTTAACTAATTATCGGAATATAATGAGTTTTGTAAAAAAGTAGGGACACGATTCATCGTGTCTGATGTTGTAGGAGCAGTTCGTGAACCGCCTTTATAGAGAATAGATGAATGATTTGAAGAGTTTTGTGAATGAATTAGTGAAATGTGTGTAGCTGAAGGAAAGGATAGTTTAACAAAAAAATTAATATTACTCTATTAAGAGTGAAACTACGCGGATAACAATTATTTAGGGTAAAGGGTTGACTTAGCTACCAAAAAATGTTATAGATAGGTACGGAGGAATCAGATAAATCTGCTTACTAATTGGACAAATTCGTGATTGAAAATCTTGTAGAAATATGTAACTGTAATTTATATTGATTATGGAAAGAGTGTTTCTTGTTGGCGTTTTAGGTAAATACGATAAACGGTGGGAAAAAATGGATTTGCTTGACGAACTTGCGGCACTTGTTAAAACTGCAGAAGGTGAGGTTATAGAACGTATACTCCAGCGTCGTAAAAGGCTTGAACCCAGATTTTTTATTGGCAAAGGCAAAGCTCAGGAACTTGCACAAATAGCTCAAGAGCTTGATATTAATACATTTGTATTTGATGAGGAGCTAACAGGCACTCAATTGAGAAATCTTGAAGAAATTACTGAGAGAAAAGTAATAGATAGAACCGAACTTATACTTGATATATTTGCTAAGCATGCTCGCTCAAAAGCCTCAAAAATTGAAGTTGAACTTACACAATTAAAATATAGACTTTCAAGACTTACGGGTAAGGGAATTACATTGTCAAGGCTTGGTGGTGGTATTGGGACAAGTGGACCTGGAGAGAAAAAACTTGAAATAGACCGTAGGAGAATAAGGGACCACATAAAAGCACTTGAAAAGCTACTCAAATCTATTGAACTTAGTAAGCAAACTCAATCTTCTCAAAGGAAAAGTCTTTTTAGAATAGCAATAGTTGGCTATACAAATGCTGGAAAATCAACTCTTATGAATCGACTTACCCATTCTGATCTTTTGGTAGAGAATAAGTTGTTCTCAACTCTTGATTCTACAACTCGTACTTTCTATTTGCATAACTCAAAATTGCCAAATTATAATTCACAACTCAAAATTCTTCTTACTGATACTGTGGGGTTTTTGAGGAAATTACCGCATGGTTTAATAGCGAGTTTTAAATCTACTCTTCAAGAAGCAGTTGAGGCAAATTTACGGATTTATGTGGTGGATATGTCTCACCCAAATTGTGAACTTCAATTGCTTGCAGGGAATAAAATACTTGAGGAGCTTGGTGTTCGTGAGAAGCCGATAATATATATATTTAATAAAATTGATAGGAATTATGACCTTATGACTGTTTTTAAAGAAAAATATCCGGATGCAATCTTTATGTCTGCATTAAAAGATAAAAACTTTGACTTACTTAAACAGAAAATTTTATCTTTTTTACAGAGCAAAATCAATAACCATACATAAGTTTATAGAGAGAATTTATGATTTACTTCTATGCTGTTAGTGTGAATTTTAAATTGTAATATGGTAGAGTTTAAAATTTGTTTACAGATAGATTAGAAACAGTATTTGAGTCCAAGTCCTAATCCAAGAGCTATAAGAGTGGTATTATCCTTACTTTCTTCATAGAACTCATTATAAAATCCAACTTCAAGCGAACTATCAAACTTCGTAGATTCTGTAATATTATGGTCAATTCCTATTTTAAGAGTAGGAACGGCAACTAATCCCATGAATCCAAATCCTATACCTCTAAGAGAGTGTGTTTTTTGATAATCTCCACTTGCTATTTCCTGACTTCCGGTTATTAATGCCATTTGTGGTCCTCCGGCAAAGTAAAAATTAGTTGAAGAAGAATCTTTTTTTCCAATTGGCATGTAAAATTTTAAAAGGAGAGAAATAGGAATGATATTATTCTTATACTTATATTCTGTTCTTATCTTATTATTATCATTATCGTAATACGTATTAACATTTTTTCCTCCAAGACTCATAAGGTGAGTAATGCCTAACTCTATTCCGAGTCTTTGCAAAAGAGCATATTCAATCATTCCAGTTCCACCAATCCACATTTCATTATCAATTGTTTCACCGCCGGAACCTGGTTTACTAATATTTATTATCGTTTGGAAAGGTAATCTTGTTCCTATACTTATTTTTGCGTAAGATGTAATTGTTGAAACACAAAGAATTAAACCTACTAAAAATATTTTCTTTTTCATATTTATTCTCCTTTTTTTGCTTATTCCGAGCAATTTTATTTCATAAATTAAATAGTGTCAAGAAAAAATTGCTATAATATTTTACAAATTCTTACGTGATAGCAATAATTCAGAAAAATTGAGCTATGTAAACCTCACAAGTTCAATGACAAAGTGCAACGCTCTGATATAATGACAAGAGAAGAAAGGAGGTCAGAGCAAAATGCACAGGAAATACAAACATTTAACAAAAGAGGAGCGAGATATACTTGCTGTCCTAA
>JAUVIV010000054.1 GCA_030592575.1 bacterium
AAATAGATTTATAAATCAATTAGTGGAATTAGGTATATTAGAGGAATTAACAGGATATAAACGAAATCGAAAATTTATATTTAAGGAGTATTTTGATATCTTCCAAAGAGAAGGTACTAATGCTAATAATGTATAAAAATAATTGTCGAGACAGTAGTAATATCAAGAGTTGTAGTCCGTTTTAACAAATCTTGCAAGTTGAAGATTTGTGTTTTGAAATTGCCTACTTTTCATATACTTAACATTATGAATCAAGCTGTTTTTTTAGATAGGGATGGAACCATAATCAAGGAGGAGCATTATTCTTCTGACCCTAAAACAATTAAACTTCTGTCAACATCTGCTTCTGCCATAAAATTACTGAAAAGTAACGGATTTAAAATTTTTGTTGTTACTAATCAATCCGGAGTAGGAAGAGGATATTTCTCACTTGATGATGTAAACGCTGTTAATGAGCAAATTTTATACTTATTGAAAAAAGAAGGTGCAAGTTTAGAGAAAATATATTTTTGTCCTCATCATCCAGAGGATAATTGTGGATGCAGGAAGCCAAAACCCGGAATGATTGAACAGGCAAAAAAAGAGTTTGATGTAGATTTGTCTAAATCCTATATGGTGGGGGATAGGACTGAAGATATAAAACTCGGTAAAGGAATCGGTTTGCAAACCATATTAGTTCTAACCGGTTATGGCAAAGAAGTCCTCAAACTTAGTAAACCTGATTGTGAGATTAAGGAGTTACTTGAAACTGTGGATACTACAGAAGGAGAGTTCTTATCAGATTCCGGTAAATCTACTCTTATGCCTGCCAATCCTGATTTCATAGCCAAGAATCTACTTGAAGCAGCAAACTGGATTATAAGTCAGAAGATTGAAGACTAAAGATTAAAAGATTAAAAAACATTAGCACACAGATTTACACTGATTGGAAAGATTACCACAGATTGTGTAAATCTATTTATTTCTTTTTTGGAGTGTAGGAGCAGATTCTATCTGCGATAATATAAATCGCAATGAGGAAATTGCTTTTACCGTGCAAATTTGTTTTATCTGTGAATATCTGTGTGCAATTCTTTTTTCGTGTTCAGTTCGTGTTAAAAGTTTTTGTTTTTTGGACGCAGATGAACACAAATAGATACAGATTAAAAGATTCTCAGATTAAAAGATTGTATGTTTAAAACAAAACTTCCTTTACTCGCTGGAATTGCAATAGGGATTTATGCAATAGAGACTCTTATCCCCAAACCACTACCCTGGCTTAGGTTAGGGTTATCAAATGCAGTTATCCTTTTCGTGCTTGTTGTTTACGGACTAAAATATGGTCTTCTTGTATCCATTTTACGGACTATGGTTGGCTCTCTTCTTACGGGGATGTTCTTGAATCCGTTTTTCTTTTTCGGACTTTCAGGAGGAATAGTAAGTACCTGCGTGATGTGGGTTTTTTATGTAATTGGCAAGAGAGTTTTCAGTCTTGTAGGAATATCAATAATCGGAGCACTTGCACACAATATGATTCAACTCTTTTTGGCTTATTTAATATACATCAAGAGAGCGGAGGTGTTTTATCTGTTGCCGGTTTTTATTTTGCTCTCAGTAATTACAGGAATTATTACAGGGGTAAGCACAATTTACCTGAAGAAAGTTTTCAAGTTTGCACTTACCCCTTCAAATTAGCAGTTTTATTATCGTTGCATCTTTTTGACTGCTTCCATAATTTCGTTTACAGAAGTTGCTTCCTCAATAGTAGATAAATCCCCTAAGTCTTTATTCTCCCATAGCAATTTCATTACTCTTCTCATTATTTTACCGCTTCGAGTTTTAGGCAATATAGTTACAAATTCTATACTTCTGACTACTACGAATGGTCCCATGGTTTTTCTTACATGTAGGATGAGTTCTTTTTTCAGTTCTTCTGATGGTGAGTAATCATTTGTCAATACAACAAAAGCACAAGCAACTTGTCCCTTCATATCATCCGGTACTCCGGATACACCTGATTCTAATACTGCCGGATGTGATATGAGAGCATTTTCAATTTCTACGGTTCCGACTCTATGAGCAGATATTTTTATTACCTCATCGGATCTACCTACGAACCATATATAACCATCTTCATCTTTGTAAGAAGCGTCTCCTGAGTAATACACTTTCATTGATGGGATTTTTTCCCAATATTCTTGTAAATATCTTTTGTGTTCATTCCAGATAGTTGGTGTAAGTCCCGGGAAAGGATTTTTAATTATAAAAATACCTTTTTCACCGGGAGCCATAGAACTACCGTCTTTTTCGCTTACAACGTCCATATTAATTCCGGGAACAGGTATTCCTGCAGAGCCGGGCTTAATAGGTAATAGTGATAATCCATAAGGATTTCCTATTACAGGTCCTGCACTTTCAGTTTGCCACATATGGTCAATTACCGGAATTCTGTTCTCAAGTACATCTTTCTGAAGCCATTGCCATACTGCTGGGTTTAAGACTTCTCCTGCACTAAAAACTCTTTCTAATGAGCTTAGGTCATGTTTTCGTGCTTCTTCAATTCCAAATTTCATTAATCCTCTTACACCTGTAGGAGATATCCATAAAGCTGTTACTTTGTTCCTTTCTATGACATCCCACCACATATCTTTATTGGGATAATCCGGAGTACCGGTATATAAAACAGATGTACAACCTGAGAGCAGAGGGCCATATACATTGTAACTGTGACCCACTATCCATCCAATATCTGATGTAGAGAACCACACATCATTTTCTTTCAAGCCATATATCCATTTACCCATAATGTATATATATATTTGATAGCCACCATGATTGTGAACGGTAGCTTTGGGCATAGCTGTAGTGCCTGATGTAGGAAGTAGGAAAATTGGCTCGTTAGCTTCCATTTTTTCCACCTCAGAGCTTTGTCCTTTGCCAAGTTTCAAGAAATCTTTCCAATAGATATCTCGTCCTTTTACCATAGATATTTCAATGTCTTTGTTTTTTCTGAGTACAACAACTTGTTTGATTTCACCTTTATAAATTTCTAATGCTTGGTCAATAATTCCTTTGAGTGAAATTGGTTTTCCTCTTCTTGAAGTTGCATCCTGTGTAAGAATATATTTTGCTTCTGATAATTCAAGACGGTCGGCTATAGCTTTTCCGGAAAAACCTGCAAATATAGCAACATGAATAGCACCAATTCTTGCACAAGCAAGCATACTTACAACAGACTCAATACAGGTAGTAATATAAATTGCTACTGAATCTCCTTTTTTCACGCCCATACCTCTCAATGCAGAAGCATATTGCTTTACCATCACGAGAAGCTGTCCGTAAGTTACAACGTCTATGTCTCCTGATTCTCCAGACTCGGCAATAAATGCTGCTTTTCCTGCCAATCCTTTTTTAACATTATAATCTACGCAATTGTAGCAAATATTTGTGATGCCGCCGAGGTACCATTTAAAAGCATCTTCGTCCCAACTGAATGCTTTATCCCATTTTTTGAACCAATGAATATTATCCTGGGATTGTAGTGCTACATCTTCCCAAAAAGCTTTGAAATCTTTTTTCCCTTTCTTCATAAGATGGTCTAATTTAGGGGGTATCATTTCTGTCTTTATTTCTTCACTCATACTTGCCTCCTTTTAATCGCAATTGAAAAATTTTACTATAAATCAATCTGGTATTCTATATCACATCTATATTAGTGTGCAAGAATTTTTTTTATTTTTCTACTCTTTGTTTATGTTGACTGTTTTTTCTATTGAAGTCTATGCCTATCTCTGCGATGCTCTTATCTTTTCTCTGAAATTTTTCTTGCCAAATTGGTAGCGAGGAGTTTTTATATTTTGCGTAATATAAATGGTCTAAAGATTGTTCACTACCATTGTTATTCTATTTTATTCTTAATTTAAAATAGTATAACAATACCTTTCTTTTTCTTTCTCCCAGTTATATTGAGCAAAAAACTTTTCTGCATTTACTACAAGTTTTTTCCTTTCATTTGGATTCTTATAAAGCCGTAAGATGTGAGAGGCAAGTTCTTCAGCATTTCCTGCTTCAAAAAATGTTACCATTTTTTCGTCAAAATAATACTCTATACCAGGAGTTCGTGAAATCATAACAGGTATGTTCACAGCAACATACTCAAGTAGTTTTGTATTTAATATATCTCGGGTGAAAATATTTAGTCTGTTAGGCACAATACCTATATCCATTTTTGCAATTATTTTGGGGATTTCATTCACAGGCACAAATTTGCGATTAAAATATATTTTATCTTCAATCGAAAGTTCTTTGGTCAGGCATATAAATTCAGATAAATTTTCTCCTTCTCCTATAATATTTAGTTTTATTTCCGGAATCTTGTTTTTTAAAATACTAACAGCTCTTATCGCTATGTCTATGCCGTACCTATTTACAAGAGTTCCGTGATATACAAGATTAAAATGCTTGTTATCCTTTTGTAAAGATATAGGTTTAAATATGTTCTTGTCAGGAAGATTCATCAACACACTACATTTTTTCTCGGAAACGCTTCTTTTCAATAGCTTTTCTCTCCAAATGTTAGTAACTATTAAAACTCGGTTTGCAAACCAACAAGATACTTTCTCAATTAGAAGGAGGAATTTAATTAGAGGATGTTGCATTCCTATATTAAATTTTGCCGAATAAAGTTCGGGTTCAATATCATGAATATCCAAAACTATCCGTGCTCCAAGTATTTTTGGAATAAGTGTTATTCCAACAAGTGCAACAGGAGGATTATGAATTTGTATAACGTGGTAATTCTTTTTAAAGAACAAAGCATTCAACTTTAATCCTGCTAATAAAAAAAAGAGTATGTATTCCAGAAGATAATCAATTAAATTTGGATTAATTCGTCTTTCTACGGGAAGTCTGTAAAAGTTTATCCCATCGCAATATCCTTTGGATGATTCTTTCCCTTTTCGCAAACAAATTACATCAATCTTATGTCCTTTTTCCAAAAGGGCAATAGCTTCTCTTTGAACTCTGGATTCATCATGCGGATAATAAGCATGAACTATCATACATATATTCATTTTTAAAAATGAAAAATTAGATATTTAAAATGCATTTGTCATTCTGAGTGATAGCGAAGAATCTCTTTGATTTGAGATGCTTCACTTCGTTCAGCATGACAGTCCTACGTCATTTTGACTCTTGAGCTTTGAACTTTCTTGATATTCCGCAATAATAGTAAGTCCGGCATATACTTGCTTGCCTTCTTGTACATTTATTTTAAGTCCTGAGAGATTAGGTATTATAATATCGGTTTGGCTTCCGAATACAATTTTGCCCATACGTTCTCCGTATTTAACATGGTTATCTTTTTTAACCCACAGTAAAATTTTTCTTACCATTCTTGAAGCTATTAAGGTTAATCCTATTTTGAAATTCCTCTGTTTTATTACTAATACTGCTCTTTTATTATCTCTCAATGCTTTTTTTCTTTTTAATGATATGAATTTTCCAGGTGTATGTTTTGCAAATAATATTTTACCCTCAATAGGACTACGGCTAATATGCACATCAAGATAAGTCATTGTAATGCCGATAAGCCATCCGTCGGGCTCAATTATGCCGTCAAAGTCTAATACATCTTCCCGTGTTACAGGTTTTATATATCTTATAAATCCATCAGCAGGAGCAAGAATTATATTTTCTCTATCAGGGGATATACGCACAGGGTCTCTGTAAAATCTGTATAAACTAATGATTCCGGTAAATAATCCTAAAAATCCTAATTCTAAAAGAAATATTATATGTAGTGGTGGTTTGCAAAACGCCCATACTAAAATAGTGCTTATTCCAACAAGGCACCCGATTATTAGAATTCCGACAAGGGAAAGTTTTTTTCTTATTTCAAATTTCTTTGCAAAAGGGAAAATGATTATAAAGGACAGTAATAAACTTGATATGAAAATCAAAAATGCCATTGAAATAAAATTATATCACAAAAGAAATTCGTCAAGTTTTTTTGGGATTTTGTAGGGATTTGATTTATCAAATCCGAATCGGAACAAGAAAAGAATGTAATGTAGAAACAGATTCTATCTGTGATAAAATAAATCACAATTTAGAATGCAGAAACTTGCTTCTGCATTGCATGGAGTTTTTGTTTGAATGGGTAGGGGCGTTTAATTTAAACGCCCCTACCCATTCAATACTAATAGAGCTCCAAATAGAATGAACTAATCCTTCTTTGTTTCAGAACGAGAGTTTTTCTTTTTGTAAATCTTGTCTTTTATTATTATCCATAATTTCCATACCACAAAGACATTAAAACAAACTCCCAGCACTGCCAGGTTTTTTATCCAAAACGGAATTGCCAAATCTTGCAGAAATATGCCGTATACCAAAGAAGTACTTAACCCGGCTACTCCTCCATATACCATTGCTTCTTTTACTTCCTTTTTTATTTTCATTTTTCAGAAATAATCAAATAGTAGGTGCCGAAAATAAGGAACAAAGTTTTGCAATCAGTCCTCCTATCACACCAAGAAAGATAAAAAATAAGATCTTATGATAGAAGGGTCTTCTTTGGAATATACTTGTCCAATATCCTGACCTAATTAGTCCTCCTATCACACCAGATATAAATCCTATTCCTACACAGCTTTCCCAGTAAATATTATAATTTGTAATGTATAAGTTTAGAAAATAAAAAAACAAAGAAGTAAGTTAATGCAAAACTATAAATAAAATGTATTAACATTTTAATTTTCTTGTCTCTCATTTTTCTTTGTATGGGTAGGGGTGTTCAATTGAACACCCCACTACTCTACTTATTGTAAATTTCTATCATAGTTTTCTGATTAGAAGTGTAACAAGTGTTACTATTACAGAAATTACTGTGGATAAAAGTATGACAAACAAAACTCGCCAATGCCATTGTTTTTCTCTAAACAGAGTTCCCTGATATGGTGAGTTCCATATACCAAGACCAACTCCAATACTGCATCCTATTCCTATAAGAGGTACCCAATTTACTTCAAGATCTCCACCCAAAATAATTACTTGGATAATATAATTCATAAAAAACATTACTGAAATCATAAACACAATGAAATGAAAAATATATCTTATTAATTTGCTTTTTTCTTTCATTTTTTTCTCCAATAAACTCTCCCTGCCTAAAAAGACAAGAAATTCCAAGTTAAATTAAGGCAGGAGGAAAAATCTCCCCTACTTTTTTTTTCTATTCTCTGCTTGTATCCAACGTTCTATCCATCGGGAGAAACTACACAAAAACCCCATACTTATGCTCATAATTGCAACACTTGCCAATTCACCTACATATCCTAATTGCACAAGAAATGCGTTTTTGAAAGAGATACTAAAGAAAGCTACCACGCAGATTACTATTATCAACCACAAAAGTTCTAATTTATATTTTTTCTTCATATGATATTACACAAGTATAAAAAACTTTATGTTTTACTCTAATCTATTGTTAAATATAGCACAACCTATTCCTGCTCCAATTGCTGATCCACCGCAACATGCTGCAACACATGCAAAATATCCGATAGTTGTAGAAGCACAAGCACTAATAGCTACAGCGCATACTGGGGTAAAACTTCCAGCAACACACTTTCCCCACTTTCTCCAGTTAAGTGCTTTATAGGTACATACTTGACTAATCCATACAGTATCGGTTTCATTAGCACTAAAGAGTTCGTAATTTACTCCCTGGGGTCTTTCGTTAAAGTAATAAGCAAATGGAATTATAATTGTGGTGTCTTGAGCAATTCCATTTGAATCGGTATATGAAACTTGATTTACCATAATATTAGCTTCCGGCGAACGAGTATCTCCTTTCTTATTACTAATAAAAGTCATAAAGCCGACAATACCTTCAGCATCATTATCCTGGTCTGCAAACGAATAAACTAAATCATCCGTTCCTTTTGCCTCTATCTCGTTAAATCCTGCAGATACTATCATATTACGAATCTGTACGTAGTTCTTGTTTTTACTAATTTTTTCTAAGAATTTATCTGCTTCTTTTGCTTCAACGGCAGAAATTTCAAGACTTTCTTCCGTTGTTGATTCTGTTGGTGAAAATGCCTTTTCCTGCTTGCATCCGGAGCAAATTACAACCGCTATTAAAACTATTCCTAAAAATGCTATGTGTTTTTTCACTTTTTCTCCTTTATTTATTTCTAAAGTTTTTAAAAAATAACTACCAATTTCATGACCCCATCTCACAATTGTGAGATGGGGTATATTCAGGTATAGGTAGTAAATTGTGGCCATTTTATTTTAACTAAGATGAATTTTGAATAGGAGAATGTATTTATACTGGGGGGGAGGGGTAAACATATACATTTTGTATGAAAAAAATATTCTACTTTTTTACCCTTGTCAAGAAAAACTATAAATTTTGTTTTTTCGGAATGTAGAAACAGATTTTATGAGGGGAATGCAATGACTACTTCAATCATTCTTGCGATTGTTTTTTAAAACTGATATCCTATATTCATACCATACGGGTAACAAAAGTTAAGTTCATAAGGATATGAAAAGGGACCCCAAATAATTCCTATATTAAAGCGAGGTTCTATTACCAGTTTTTCTCGGATTAACCATTTGTATCCTATTCTCAGTGTCGTAGAGATAGCAAAATCAGCTAATCTGCTTTCCTTTGATTCCGAGACAAAAAAACCAAAATTCCTTCCAAGCCAAAAGTCTGAAAAATATGAGGAGGACTTTGAGAAGTTACTTTTACCTCCAACTACTACGCCATAGGTTTTTACGTCCTCAATTTTTGCATATTGTATTTCTACGTAGTGTACTTCTATTATTGGATAAATAGGAATTGTTCCCCATATATTTCTTCTCCATAAAGTTTTCCTTATTTCTATACCAAACGTGACACGATTTTGCAGAAGAACAAGGAGATTCGTAGCAACTTCTATTGTTAATGTGTCCGGCTTCTCTAACTCAGGAGCTTTTTGATGCGTACTCCAATCCTCAATCCAAAAATCTTTTTCCTCTGCAGCCACTGAGGTAGTCAATGTGCTCATAGAAAAAATAGCACAGGATAAAATTAAGGCACTCTTATGTATTAAATTCTTCTTTCTTTGCATTGGCCGGAGGTTAAATGATTATTAAATAATTAGGTTATTGAGTGTGAGATTATTTCCTGCCATGTTTTTGGTTCGCCGCTTTGGCTTATGCTTATAATGACATATTGGGGTAAAGAAAAAGTAGGATTAAATATTCCGGTTTGCTTGTTGGTTAACATTTTAATATAACATACAATATTTTGTCTATTTGCAAGGATTTTTTAAAAGCACTATAAAAGAAAGAATTAATCGTAGATTCTATAAGGGGAATGCAATGACTTATTTCAATGCATTCCCCCCTTGTAATTTGCTTATTTTATCAAAAGAATTTTCTTTGTGATTTTACAATCACCTGTTTTGAACTTTGCAAAATATATACCGGTAGCAAGTTTCTTGGCATCAAAACTAACGTTGTAATTACCGGCAGTCTTCTCTTCATTTATCAGAGTTTTTACTATTCTACCGCTTACATCATAAATCTTCAACGAAACAGTAGCTTTAGTAGGTAAGTAATAACTAATACTCATAGACTGAATAATTGGATTTGGATGTATTTCCAATTTTGCATTTTGCAATTTGTAATTCGCAATCTCTTCTATACTTACAAATTCCCAGTCAGTTACTTTGCCAATAATATCATATCCTTTCTGTTGCCTTGCATCATACCAGACATAACAGATTCTATTTCCATTGGTTGTTACATCCGGGTGATATTGTCCCGGGTTGAGTCCCTCAACCTCGTTGCTTACCTTATAGTTCTCACCATTCGGAGAATGGTCAGCATTATACCTCTGGGCGTAGATATTGTTGTTTCCATCCCGATTATCATACCAGGTTACAACTGTTTTACCTGCTGAATCACAGGCAACTTCCGGTTTATAAGCAGAAGTACTTTCACTGATTTTGAAATTGCTATCTATTGGAGTACCTGTCGTGTCGTACCATTGTCCATAAATACCACGAGGAGAATTATAATCTTCCCAGACTACAATAAATTTACTGGATGTATTCGATGCAACAGAAGGATTAAGTTGATTTGAGCTTCCGTCAGTTGTATTTACCTTGAAATTACTATCTACCATACTACCGTCTGTATCATAGAGTTGAGCATAGATATCATTATTTCCATTGCGAACGTCACGCCAGGTGATTAAAAATCTGCCAGATGAAGATATTGCTACGGATGGAGCATAACATGAAATGGTGGTATCGTTTGCTTTGAAATTTATACCTATTGTATCACCTTCCGGCGTGAACCTTTGAGCATAAATCTCATAACTTCCATTACGATAATCTTGCCATGCTACAACAAAACTACTTGTATCGTTCATTCCAATACTTGGATAATGCCGTTGATGATTACCTGTAGAATCACTAATTTTAATAATTCCGTTAATAGTGTCTCCTGATGCATTAAATCGCTGGAGATATATACTAGAACTATATCGCCAGACAACAACAAAATTATTGGAATTACTCACTGCTACATCAGGATAATATCCATTATCAGTTATCAGAAAATTAACATCTATTAGATTTCCATCATTGTCCAATCTTTGTCCATAAATACCAGTTGGTGTCCTGTAATCGCTCCAAACCACAACTGTATTTCCAATCTGGTTCATATCAACGGCTGGAAATTGCTGGTTTTTGGTTCCCATATTGTCATTTACTTTAAACTCAATTCCGTAAGGGTTGCCTGTTGCATCATACCTTCTGGCGTAAATGCTGTTATTTTCTATGTCATTATCCCAGACAACGATGAACTCTCCACCTTTGTTCATATAGACCTTTGGTTTATGAGAATTCTCGCTTCCAAGATTTTCATCTACTTGGAAATTACTACCTATGGTATCGCCTGTCGATGTGAATCTTTGACAATGGATATGATAACCTCCAGTTCGACCATCATACCATACTACTACAGCATTTCCTGCTGAATCCATTGCACACGAAGAAGAGTATTTACCACTACTTCCTTCATCGTCATTGATAAGAAAATTGTTATTTACAGGTGTTCCGGTATTATCATAGAACTGTCCATATATCTTATCATTTCCGTTACGATTGTCATTCCATGTAACCAAGAACCTTCCTGCAAAGTCTGTAGCAACCGAAGGTTTTTTATGAGAGAAAGAACCTGTAGTATCATTAATTAAAAAGTTGCTATCTACTGGTGCTCCTGTCTCATCAAATAGCTGTCCATAAATCTCGTTGTTAGTCCCATTGCGCTCGTCCTCCCAGACCACCATAAACTTACCTCTCCCATCAAGAGCGATATTAGGATTGTTTTGGGACTCAGAAGTTTCATCATCATTTACTATTATTTTTGGTCCCAGAGAATCACCGGAGGAATTAAATCTTTGCATAAATATCTCATATCCACTACCACTTACGTTTCTACGCCATACCATAATTATAGTACCTGTTGTATCTATTGCTATATCAACATAATATTTAATGTCAGAACTAAAAAGTTGAAAAGTGGAATCTTGAATTATGCCGTCGGCACTATATCTTTGAGCATAGCCAGTTCGCCAGACAACTAAGAAACTTCCATCCTGTTCTACAGCAATTGACGGATTGTATTCAATTGTATTCCCACTCTGAGTACTTACCTTTAAATTGCTGTCAGTTGCTACTCCACTCTCGTTGTAGTGTTGTCCATATATATTACAGGAAGCATTTCGACTATCTTCCCAGACGATTAGAGCTTTGCCGTCATTGTTCAATCCTACTGTCGGGTCATTATGGTTTCCTTCAGTAGTATCGTCATTCACCACAAAATCATCCTTTATTACTATTGCTTGGACATCTACCCAACTAAAATTGAGTACCAACATCCCCAATAAAACACCTATCCATAATTTAGACATAATACCTCCTTTTTTGAAATGGAAGCTACTCCTCTTTTAAGTTCTTGTCAAGTTTTTTTGGGATTTTGTAGGGATTTGATTTATCAAATCCGAATCGAAACAAGGAAAGAATGTAATGTAGAAACAGATTCTATCTGTGAGAAAATAAATTGCAATTGAAAATTGCTTCTACTTTTTAATACAGAAATTTGCTTTTGCGCTGCATGGGGTTTTTGTTTGAATGGGTAGGGACGTTAAATTTAACGTCCCTACTGTGTAAGTCTGTTTATTCTACCGCACTTTAGTGCAGGGTAAAAACCCTCAGCTAAAGCTGGGTAGAAGTTTTTCGGTGATGTTACCGAGTCATTCGGTACTTTTACCTAACCGTTCGGTACGGTTACCCATCCATTCGGTAAGGTTACCGAGTCGTTCGGTACTCTTACCCATTCGTTCGGTACGGTTACCGAGTCATTCGGTAAGGTTACCCAATCGTTCGGTAATGTTACCAATTCATTCATAGAACTCTCTAACTTGTTCATTGCCTTCCTTGATTCGTTTATAGAACTCCACAAGTGTCATGCTGAATTTATTTCAGCATCTCTTAAGGACTTTCTTCCTTTTGGGATTCCGAAACAAGTTCGGAATGACATTTCTTTTGCAAACCTCCTCAAATCATTCATGGAGTGCAACTCAGAATAACATTCCTTATTTATCGCATTAAGCACATCTTCTTTGTTTTTTTGTAATTGTCTGAAGTAAATGTATAGAAGTAAATTCCACCGGAAACTGGATTGCCTGATTGGTCTTGTGCGTCCCAAGTTATTTCGTTAATTGGAAGTCGCAAATCGTTAATCGGAATTTCTCGGACAACTCTACCAGAAAGGTCGGTAATTGTTAATTTGACATTCGTATATTTATCCTGATTTTCGGTCAATGAATAACGAATAACTGTTCTCTGGGTAAATGGATTGGGGGATGCTTTTAATTCTAAGCTCTCAAATCTAAACTTTTCTTCCTCAACACTACTCTCGCCATAGTAAACAAAAAGTGTAGGAGCAGAATCCGGAGAAACCTCATGAGGATGGAAAAGGAGACCTACGTGATCGTCTCCCAATGCTAAGCTATCTGATGAGTCGTGAGAGTCTTCTTCCAAAATCAGAGGTCCACTTAACCAATAGTCATCTCCCATTGCGATACTGCAATAAGTGTGAGATGAATCATAGTCCCTTAAGAATAGGGGCTTTAGGTCAACTGAAAAGCTCTCACCTACTTTCCGCCCAAATTCGCTGTCTATAATTATTGTGTCTGAAATCGGACAATCCCAAAGTTCTACAGTACTATCTTCTGCCCAATCCTGATTGTTCACATTCCAAAACTCTATCCCACCCGAAGGCAAATTATTTAGGTTCACTCCATATGCTATTATTCGCAGAAATACAGAATCAATTTGTTTGCCTGCTGGAACTACCGAAATGTCAAACTTTAGAAATGGTGAATAATAGTAATGGATGGCTTTAAATTGAGTTGATGTTTGAAGATAAACATCCTCACATGCTGGTATAGTTATCAATTCTGCACTTGAAGTAGTAATATACAAACCCATAATTATTGCAAATAGCACAATTTTTTTTAAAGCTTTTATGCGTTTCATTTTTTTCCTCCTTTCCTAATTTGTAGGGGCGTATTGCAATACGCCCCTATTATAAAATTATTTCATTAAAAAAAGTTTCTTTGCTGAAGTGAAATCTTCAGCAGTTAGTTTATAGAAATAAATACCATTAGTTACAGTTCTTCCTTTGTTGTTTTTCCCATCCCATGTAACAGCATAAGTACCGGATTCTTTTTCTTCATTCACAAGTGTCTTTACCAGTTGTCCGGTAACATTGTAGATTCTCAAAGTAGTATGGATAGATTTTGGTAATTGGTATTTGATAGTTGTAAATTCTCTACAGGGGTTCGGGTTATTTTGCCAAAGTGCAAATGAAGACGGTCTAAACTTTTCTTCCTCAACACTACTCTCGCCATAGTAAACAAAAAGCGTAGGAGCAGAATCCGGAGAAACCTCATGAGAATGGAAAGAGATATTGCAGAGATCCCCTAGTACTAATGAGTCATTGACGGAGTGAGACAGAATTCTCGAGGAGCAGTCAGGGTCTTTCATCTTGATACTACAATAAGTGTGAGATGAATCATAGTCCCTTAAGAATATGGGCTTTAGGTCAACTGAAAAAGTGTTACCTATTTCCATACCAAATCCAGTATCTTGAAATGTGGAATTTGAAGTCGGAAAATCCCATAAGCTGTCTGGATAAATAGATTCAGTCCACTCCTGATTATTCATATTCCAAAATATTACATCACCGTCCCAATAGATTTTGACTCTAAATACTATCACTCGCAGAAATACAGAGTCAATTTGTTTGCCCGTTGGAACTACTGAGATATCAAACTTTAGAAATGGATAATAACCGGGAATGTCACCTGTTTTATAGGGATCTGAAGTTCTAATATAAACATCCTCACATGCTGGTATAGTTATCAATTCTGCACTTGAAGTACCTATATATAAACCAATAGCTATTCCAACTATTATAGCAACTTTTTTAAAAACTCTTATGCGTATGCGTTTCATTTTTTCCTCCTTTCCTAATTTATAGGGGCGTATTGCAATACGCCCCTACTATAAAAATTATTTCATTAAAAAAAGTTTCTTTGCTGAAGTGAAATCTTCAGCAGTTAGTTTATAGAAGTAAATCCCATTGGTTACAGTTCTTCCTTTATTGTTTTTCCCATCCCATGTAACAGTATAATTGCCGGATTCTTTTTCTTCATTCACAAGTGTTTTAACCAGTTGTCCGGTAACATTGTAGATTCTCAAAGTAGTGTGGATAGACTTTGGCAATTGGTACTTGATAGTTGTGGCTTCTCTACAGGGGTTCGGATGATTTTGAGAAAGGACGAATAAAGTAGGCAATTCAGTCCCCTCTTTTACTCCGGCAACCTCACACTTATGACGCTTATAATATATACCCGATGCAGTCCACATCACATGTACATCATATGGACATTTAGTACAAGCAATTGATGGAAAATCTGCCTTACCAGATGTAGTTAATCTTTCATCTAAGGACCAACTTAACCCATAATCACTGGATTTCTTGTAATATATCTCCGGATTACCATCTCTTTCATCCACCCAAACCACATTAACTGCACTATCCATACAACAAATTGAAGGAGACTCAGAGCCAGCAAGGTCATTAGTGAGTCTAAAATCAAAATCCCAACTAACGCCATAATTACTTGACCTATTATAATATATCTCCGGATTACCATCTCTTCCATCTACCCAAATCACATGAACAAAACTATCTATACAACAAATTGAAGGGGACCGAGGTGCAGAGATATCAGTAATCCCAAAATTATCAATGTCCCAACTAACACCATAATCACTTGACCTATTATAACATATCATATCGGAAGCTAGATAAACTATATGAACAAAACTATCTACACAACAAATTGAGGAAACAAAAGAAAGAACAGAGTCATTAGTAAGCTTAAAATTATCAAAATCCCAACTAACGCCATAATCACTTGACCTATTATAATATGTATAGTATGATATCCCTACCCAAACTATATGAACAAAACTATTACCACAACAAATAGAAGGGGAAACAAACATATTAGAGTCGTTAGTAATCCTAAAATCAGACCCCCAACTAACACCATAATCACTTGACCTATTATAATATATCGTTCCAACTTGTTTGTCCGGCCAAACTACATGAACAAAACTATCAGAAACACAAATATGAGGATTATGCGCATCCTTTGCGGGTACATTTTTAATAAGACTAAAATTACTACCATAATCAGTTGAATGAACATAGCCAGGTTTACCAATGCTACTGGTAGATGGTCTATGTTCCCAGACCATATGCACAAAAGAATCTTTTACTGCAATTGTCCAACCATTATTATACGAACCATAATCAGCATAAGTGGTAGAACCAGCTATTTTACACTCCGGCCCCCATTGTCCAAACAAATAATATGAAAAGAATAAAAATACTATCATTATAGTGCCTTTTTATAATTTAATCAAGCATACCTGCAACAACACCGTTGTTACACTTCATAATAACCACTAGAGGTAGGGGCGAATGGCTGTTCGCCCCTACTATTCCTTCTCTATCTCAATATTGTGAGTTTTTTCGTTGCTTTGAACTTATCTGCCTCAAATCTAATGAAGTAAATACCATTAGCTACGTTTCTTCC
>JAUVIV010000080.1 GCA_030592575.1 bacterium
AGTTTTTGTTTTCTTTTGCATCAGTTTTTTTCTCAGCACATAGTAGCTTGAATTGACTTTGTTTATGTTTTTTTGCGTTATCTTCTGGTGATCAAGAAGCTGTCCGTATTGATATTTTGCTTCAATGAAGTAATTTCCATTTACCGTTACCAACACACCGTCAGCAAATCTTTTCCTTGATATGGGAATTTTACCATTTATTTTTATAGCTACTACATCGGGTATCTTGTAATATCTCATTTTATATGCAGGAGCTATGCTCTCAAAGAGCTTTTCAAATAATTTTTCTTCACATTTCATTAAAATATTTTATCCAATATTTTCTATTATTATTTGTTTTACTATGACAGTTTGAGCATAAACTTATTAAATTATCTTCCTTGCAATTCTTTTTGTTGTAATCTATGTGATGAACACAAAGTTTTCTTTTGCATTTTATTCCTAACACTCCACATAATTGACATTTATAATTATCTCTATATCGTACTTGGTTTCTAAGTATATTTGTCCAATTTAATGAATAAGGTTCAAAGGATATTCCACCCTGCCAATTAACATTATTCTCGCCAGATATTTTTTGTATTGTTTCATTAGTATGTTGCTTTCCATAAAAGGGATTGTTTTTACCTTGATAGCACTCTGGATGTAATCCTGTATTCCAAGTTATATTTCCTTTTTTAAATGCTGTTTTTGGAGCAGGACGACCTGTCAAAGATTTGCTTAGTTTTTCTCTTGTTTTTTTAGCTTTTTCAATTCCATAAATTTCTTCCCAAGTTTTACCTGTTCTTTGCTTTTTTATAGTTTCTTTTGCTTTTTCAGAGGCAATGCGTCCCATATTTCTTTTGCTGATTTTCTTTTTTGTTTCTTCTGAATGTTTTTTGCCTAAATGCGCTTGTCGGTTCAATTCATTAGCTTCTTTTGTATGGTGTTTATCTCTGAAACAATGTCCCATAATAAAACGAGGTGTTCCTGTGTATTTATGACGAGGTTTAAAAATTATCTCTTGCCCGCAACCACATTCACAAAGTTTCATATCTTCCCCAATAAAAAAGCCGCTTTCAGGCTGTTCTCGGAATAACGGTTTAGGAAATTCCACCCTACTCACGGCTATATTTGAATAAAAAAATACCGCAATCCCGAGAACTGTTATTAGGGTAACATATTTATTATTCATTGTCAAATGTAAAATTCCTGCTCAAATAGTTTTTCTTCGTGTTTCATTTCTTTACCATTCCACTATTTTGTTTTTCCCCATAAACATACCAGTAGCCAGTTTCAGCATCAACTATATGCCCTGTTTTTCTTGAATGCTCTCGGCCTTTTCGTAATGCCGTTTCATAGTCTTCCTCTTTCCAATCACAATCTCTACAATGTGCTATGGCATGTAATGTTCCCTTTTTCATTTTTCTTCTCCCTATTTCTGTTCTAATCTGTGTCTGTTCTTTCGCACGTCTCTCTTCAAAAATTATATCGCTCATTCTACTCACTTTTATTTCTTAGGTCTCTCCACTTATCATATCACTTTTATTTCTTAGGTCTCTCCACTTATCATATCTGCCTTGCAATACATCTTTTAAGTCTCTAAACAATCCTGCCAAACTATAATTCTCCTCTCGCATAGCTTTATCTTGGGCAAAGTCAATTAAATCCTCTAGTTGAGTTGGCGATACTTCAATATCAATTCTATCATCACACATACATCCTTCTTGTTTCCCAATCTTCATCTCACACCTCCTATGTTATTATTTCCTATTAGTGCAATATCGCTCATTCTACTCACTTTTATTGTTCGCCCTATACATTGCTATTACTTTTTATTTTCTTTGCTCTGTGTGGCACAATAGGGTGTCTAAAACGCCAAGATACCTCGCCATTTCTACCAGCTAAATAAGATTCTATAACTTCTTGAGTTCTACCACCAAGCAAATTCCCTATTGTTAGTAATGGGATATCTTGAGAAAAACATTTCTTAATAAAATATGTTCTTGCTTGTGTGAATTTTCCCAAACAACCCCTTATATCCTCAACATCGCATTTAAACTTAACGCAAGCCTCTTTGAATGCCTGTCTTGTTATTGCTTTTGCTTGTGATATTTTATTCATTTTCCTACCTCCTTTTTGTTATTGTAAATTTCATTTCTTTACCTGATTATACGGGATAACTATATCCCAACTACCTAACTCTTTCATCTCATCATAGACTTGTCCTAGTGGCGTATCTCTTGTAAATGTTCTTACTATGGTTTGTATATCTCCGACAGTATCATTACCAGCTGAATGTTTGGTCAAAACTACCAGTTCTTTCATCTTATCCTCCTTGTCTTTATACTTCTGTTTTATGTAGTTCATTTTTCTTCTCCTTATTCTTTGGATTAAAAACTGTATGTTCCTTTTTTCTAATTGGAGTTATTAATGCTTTTTCCGTACTCCAACCTCTCATCAATCTGCTTTGTATAGTTCCTCTATGAATTTTTAAAAGTTCTGACCATTGCATAAGAGTTCTTGAAACACCATTTAAAATTAAAATCTTATTGTTTGTTCTATTATTTTGTTGTTCTTTTGGTGTTACCCAATGACAATTTTTTTTAAAGTATCCATTATTATTATTTCTTCTATCAATTTGCAATTTATCTGAATATCCATTTCCCATATCTTTCCAAAACCCTTCAAAATGTTTCCACTTATTACAAACTTTAATTCCCCTTGCCCCATAAAATTTATAACTTCTATTATTTGAATTATAACATCTTACAAGCATTTGATTCCAAATTTTATACTGTCTAGTCTTTGACATTCTATGCGTAAATCTTAATTCATGTTCGGCTCTATAACATCCACAAGATTTTGTTGACCCATTCATTAAATTTGGAATCATTACAATCACCTGTTTTCCACACAAGCACTTACATTTAACCCTATACACCTTTCTGCCATTAGGCGTAAAATATGGACTTGCGTTTGCAACAACCATTAGCCTTCCAAATTTTCGATTTATATATCTTTTCATAATACAATACTATCACTTATTTAAAAAAATGCAATGCTTTTCTATGTATAATTCTGCTTCTTTCTTTTTGTTTTGCTGGAGTAGTGAAAGAATATGATGAGCGCATATATTGTTTTCAAATCCTATATTTTGCTGATACTTATTACCACATTCGCACTTAAAACCATTCTTTCTATTGCTTTCACCTGTAAAACAAACAGAACAAATTGTTTTATCTATGTTGAAAAACTTATCCGCATGCTTTATGCAAACATCCCACAATAAATCATAAGATTTGCAAACATAAAACGGTTCTTTGCCTTCCCGAAATGGCAATGTTTTATCTGGGAATAACTTACCAAAAAAATACCCGTTTTCATCTTCACAATGTATGTACTCACTCTCCAGCTTACACCCACCTTCCTTTAACTTCTTTGATAATGATAGACTTGTGTATATCATAATACCTCCTTGTTATTAACTTTTCTCATTTTAAAAAGGTAGTTCTTCATATTTGACGAACAACTCAATTCCTCTTTTATAATCATTGTCACTTTTTAGAAAAAAGCTCTTTGCCTCATTCAACCACCGCGCATTACTTTTGTTTTCTGCTTCTCTACTATCGCAACCTAATCTCCACGCTTTGACAACTTGTTTAAAATCTTCAGCAGATACACGGGGATATTGCATGGGTTCTGTTGGTAAAGGTTTTGCGCTATACAAATCCTCATGCTTAATTATCCACGAAAATGTTAGTAATAATAAATCTTGTAAAGTAATTTTCTCATCTTCAAACGCCTGCCAGTGAATTTTAAATTGGTTCTGTGTTCCCCGTAAAACCTCAAACCCTGTTCTATCCATTATTTTCTCCTCATATCTTTTCCAACAAGTTGTTTAATTTCACACATGCCCGATATTCTGCTGCTTACACGTGGATCAATCATCTTGTCAATTTCGTTTAAGTTATAATTACTCGTAATTATTGTTGGCAACATTTTCATTTCTCTTTCGTTAATAACATAATAAGTTATCTGTTGAACGAACTCGCTTATTTTTGTTGCACCTAAATCATCAATAATTAATATGCCTTCTGGTTTTGGGTCTCCTATCCACTGATTAATGATATCAGTATCTTCTGGGTACCAAGCGATTTCTTTAGCATATCCATAAACATTTTTATCACTTTTAAATCTACTCTGTAAATCCATTATAAAACTAGGGTAAGAGATAAATTCAACACTATGACCTTGCCTGATATATAACTTTGCTAAACTACAAGCTAAAACCGTCTTTCCAACTCCTGCCTTGCCATGTATAAACAAACTACACAACTTGTCTTTATACTTATCTAGTGGCTTATCTGTCTCTAATTCCCAAAATTTCTTTGGAATAATTCTTTGTATGACTTTTTGTCTATTATTCATAACTATCTCCTCTATATTATCTCACCCTCTGGATAGGGTTCACTATGACTTTGTATTTTGTGCTGTGGCTTGCTGGGCTTTTTATATTTCCCCTCTAAAATCTTTACATAATTAGTGTCATTTTTAATAACCCAATCAAAATCAGCCTGCCAATTTTTATTATTATCGCCTCGCAAAAACGGCGTATTTTTAATAACGTTCAAAATCTTGTCATAGCTGTCTATAAATTCCTTCTCATTCAACCTCACTCTTAGTTTTGCTTTTCTGTCTTTAGTTAAAGCGCTTACTTTAGGCTCTAAATATTTATTCCATTTTTCTATGTATGTAGTTAAATTCTTTTCTTTTCTCTTCTTTATCTCTTCTACTCTCTTCTCTAGTGTGTTATTGGGTGTTAGTGTAACACTTATAAACCTGCCGTCTCTATATATTAGGTTTTTCATAAGTTTTTTATTGTGAGTAATAGCGTTAATGTTAATAGGCTCTTTAAGTAGAATTCTACTATTAAGAAAATCAACTAAATTTCGGTTGTTTTTACTTTGGTTGCAATGTAAGCAGCATAGTATTTTGTTTTCAGGTATATCTAATCCACGCTTAGTTAGTGGAATAATATGATCAATCGTTAGCTTTGTGTGTTTTCCACAGTAAGGACAATTTGATGTATCCTGTCCTAATTCTAATAAATGTTGTCCTTTAAACCTCCGTTGTCTTAGCCTATTTTGTTCTTTAATCTTTTCTAGTCCTTCAATATTCTGATGTTTATTCCAATTAGTTACCTGTAATATTTTTTCTTTATTATATTGAATCATCCCAAATTTTTTTAAAGTATCCAGAGCTAGTCTTATTGTGTTTAATGGTCGGTTAAATATTGCACTTAGCATTTCATCTGTGTAGGGAATATTCTCAGTTAAAAATATAAATCCGTTCATATTTTTTTTACCTGCTAAAGTTAATAATTTTACCCAGATAACTAATATCATATCGGCTTCTGGCATAGCTTCTATTAGTTTTATTTTTTCATCATCAAACATACCCGTTAAAATCTTTATCCATTTCACTTCAATATCCATTATATACCCCAAAAAGAAAGCTCGGGGCGTGATGAAATACTAAACCAATATGGAATAGAGTTTCCCCCGAGCATTGTTGTTTTGAATTGTAGTTTAGTATTCATCACATTTCCCATTATACGCCGATATTTCATAATTACAAGTCTTTTTTTCAACTTTTTTCAAGTTTAACGATAAAAGTTTCCCAGAGTGCTATTTCCACATCAGCATTATCTCTAACTTTAGCCCATTCTTTGATTTCTTTACGTGCAAGTCTTAATAATTCAGCGGGATTGTCTGCTTTGTTTTTCATAGGTCAAATAAATCTTGTTGTCTTGAATTTTCTGCTTTGTGTAAATTTTCGCAACCAACTTTCCAATATGATTCTTTTAATTCAATCCCCTTAAATTTTCTATCCATCAAAATTGCTTGATAACCACAAGAAGCAATCCCGCCGAAAGGATCAAATATGGTTTCTCCTTTATTTGACCATAATTCAATCCCTCTACCAATTACATCTAATTGTAATGGGCATATATGCTTTTCGTCTTTATTTTCTCTTGCTTTGATTTTATTCAACGTATTAGACTGTCTAATATCCATCCAGACAGGGCTTGCATATCTTCGCCATATTTCATGCGAATATTTTAATCCGCTTTCTGTTGGTTCGTTTTCGCCTATAAATTCATTTAATCCAGCACCGTTATTAATTGGGGATTCATTATTTCCTTTCTTTCTAAATGTTATTAAATAATCTGGTAATCCCTGTCTGCATTTTGAAGAATCTTTGCATAGCTGTTTATGCATTAATCCTAGCGCTTTTGTTCTCGTAGCTTCTATTAATGGATTTTTCCATATTGTAACCCTTGAATGATAAATAAAGCCAAATGACTGGAATAACCTTATAATATCACCAGGAAAATCTTTAATGCCAATATATCCGTCTCGTTCTTTCATTGCTGGAATATCAATGCAATGAACAGAAACTAATCTACCTAGTTTTGCGATTCTATGTAATTCTTTAACTATAAAACCAAACTGAATAAAAAACTCATCATAGTTTTTAGAATTTCCCATATCTCTAACTGAATCTGAATAAGTATATAATTCCGCAAATGGCGGGCTAAAAATTGAATAATGAACTGAATCATCCTCTATTCTTAATGTTTCTTCTATGCAATCACCCAATACATATTCATAATTTCTTCCCTTTTTTAATTTAACCATGTAACTCTCCTTTTTGTTTTTGTTTGAATAATGAATAGAATCACTAGATAACTCTTTCATGTTTTTTATCATTTCAGATGCCATATTTTGCGCCTGTTTTTCTTTTCTATGGATATTATTTAACACTGAACCCTCAGCGTTTGAAACAATAATATGCACGTTTACTTCCTTTTTCTGTCCAAATCTCCAACATCTACGAACAGCTTGATAATATTGCTCATAACTATCAGACAATCCAACAAAAACCACATTACTACAATGTTGAAGATTTAACCCAAAACCGAAAATTTTTGGTTTACTTACAAGGGTTCTGTTTTTCTGAAAATCTCTGCAAGTACACAATTGCTTTTCGGAGAAGCTTTTTACTATCTTTGAATTTCCCGAGTCCGAAATTGCATTCAGAACACAACAATCCTCTGACTTTATTTGTTTGGTGGCAATGGTCAACGTGGAATCGTTTTTGTTCTTTGCCGCAAATTGCACATTTTCCTTTTTGCTCATCGCACATTCTATAATAGTCTTCTGCTGTAATTCCATATTGCTTAAGTCTTTGGGAAAGAAATTTTGTTGGATTTTTTCTTCTCCATTTTCTTGAATATTCAAGTGCTTCTTTTCGTCGTTTGGGATCTTTTGAATACAACTCTCTAGTTCTGGCGTTTCTTTTATCCGCAGTTTTTCTTCTATATGCTTTGACTTTATCGGGATTATTTTTAAACCATTCTCGCATATATTTTTTATTTTCATCGCTATTTCTGGCTTGTTTTTTTCTTCTTTCTCTTTCCTCTTTGCTTTCGGCATATTTTTCTCTTCTATTTTTGGCATACTTTTTCTTCCACATAACGAATCCCCTATATTGTTTATTGCCAGTTTATCATTATGCAAGTAATTTGTCAAACCACATTTACAAGTTTCTCCCTTGAACCATAAAACAGCACGTTCTTTTTTTTCATCAGAATGTCTTCCTGCTATTTCTGTTGCATTATTTAATTTTTTAGTAATCTCCATGCTTTCATCGTTTAAATTACACCAAATCAACCAACTTTCACTAGAACCATTTATAAGACTCGCAACATAATCAGTTCTCTCTTTTATTGAATTTCTTCTAGCTTTCTGCCTGTCTTGCAATGTTGTTGCATCGGTAACAAACAACTCTCCTTCGTTTGGTTTCGCACACTCAACAATAAATTCATTAATGTTTATTTTGGGTAGAATAAATCCATTATCTTCATATCCTAAGTCTGATGGCTTTCTAATAGTTACAGCCCAAGTACATAACCATTTCCAATACTCACTATCTGCATGTCCCTTTAGTCTCCACTTTTGAGTTTTACCAGAATCATGAATAAAGAACATTGCAAGCATTTCAGAACGTGTCATTATCCCTAAAAATTCAGAATGATTGCCGAGTTCCATGAAATCGTTTGGAGCTGGCGTTGCAGTACAAGCTAATTTATATTTAATGGTTTTTGTTTTTTCTATTATTTCGTTTCTAAATTTACCAGAATATGATTTTAAGATTGAAGATTCATCAAGCACGATTCCAACAAACCTAGATAAATCAAATTTATGTATTTTTTCATAATTGGTTATATTTATTCCATTGATAACGCCATCTTGACTTCCGCAAATATTTACATCAATTTTGAACTTTATCCCCTCTCTTTGAGTTTGCTTAGATACTGCTAATGGAGCAAATATTAGAATAGGTTTGTTTTCTTTCTTGTGAACATGGAAAGCCCATTCTAATTGAATCGGAGTTTTCCCAAGTCCACAATCTGCAAATATAGCTGTCTTTCCTTTCTTTAATGCCCACTTCACAATATCTTTTTGAAAATCAAATAGCATTGAATTGATTTTATATGGCGTATCAAACCCAGAATTGACATTAGGCATTGCTTTTGTTTCTAAAAAATCTCTATATTTCATTTCCACCTCACAAAACCAATTATTGCCAAGAAAAAATAGACTGCAAACAAGAAACTTTGTTGAGGCTCCCATATTAGATAGTTGTAACACATTAAACAAAAATTACTCACAATCCAGATAAGAAAGCAACCTCTCTTTTTACGAATATTGAATATCGTGCCTGTAATGCTTAGGGCAGTAATGATCCACATTAGATTTTGGTCTAGCTTAATCATTTTCATATCCTTTCAAGTAGTCAGTGTTAAATCCAAAAGTAAGGTTACTGCGAATAGGTTTATCTGTGTCTATTCTTTCGTCTGCGAAGTCTCTTGCGCGTTGAGTACAATGTCTAAAGTGATTTTTTGGAGGCAACATCCGCCAAGTGTGGGTTTTATCTCTTTCAAGTCTTTCACTCTCTATTATGCCGTCAGCCTGTAACCAGCGAAGATACCGGGAACTACATGATACGCCCTGCCTAAGTCCCTCAATTAACACCTGCTCTGTTCTTATGCCATGTTTTCCCGCTTGCTTTACTAAATCAAAAACTATTTGCTTCTGTGTCTGTTTCATTCCACATCCTCCCCAAATTCATCAGCTATATCACAACAAAGTTTTATAAGATTTTTATACGCTCTTTTTTCCTCCTCACTTGCATCTTCACTTAAATACATATTATCGTAACAATCCTGTAAGTCATGCACTGTGTTCTCAAATCTACAGTAGCTCATATTACTCATGGTATCCCTCCTTTTCAGTCATAACAACCTCCTTTAGAATACTGTGTCATTTAATAGACTTCTTAGATAATCTTCATAAACTTCAGCTTCTTGTTCTGTAATTTTGTATTTATGAGCCTTGCTGGAATGGCAGGAAAAACACAAGAACACCCCATTCATAGGGGAATCAATAAAAAGTCCATATTTCGCACGATTTGCCTTATTCTGGGGCAATTTATGATGGCATGAATGTGCAGGATTTAAACAATTCTTGCAAAATCCGTTCTGCGATTGAAAAATATCCTGCTTCACACTATCTGAAAAACCTGTTTTATTCATTTTGTTTTTTCTTTATTTATTGGTAATGCTGCAACGTTTTTTGCAGTATTTGCTGCCATTTCAGCCACTCGCTCTTCTTGTGTTTTTTCTGGCTTGTCTTCTTGTATGTCTTTTATAGGAAATTCCAGTCCTTGATAAACACTCGCTACAAGAATATTACTTGTTTTAATTACTTCTGCAATAGCTTCTTCAAGTGAGCCTTTAAAGTACTTTATTGTCAATGCAGTAGCATGTTGGTTTGAGTTCTGACGGATTATTTTTAAATCCTTTTCAGCCCATACATTAGGCTGGATAGTAGGTTCTACTTTTTTTATTGCGTTATCTCTCTCTATTTCCGCAGGGTCTTTATCCTCTATTTTCCGGGTCGGTGGTAGTTCAGGATGTGCTGAATCCTTAGGAATAATCTCAAAGGAATATTCTTTTGCTCTCAATGTTCTTTTTAGTTCTCCTGTTTTGTTTGTATATTCGTTTATGGAACAGGAAATCAAAGAGATGGTTTCCCCTTTTTTTTCTTTCCCAAAATCAGGATTACTAACTTGGCAATAAACACTACCAGAATCATCTTCAATAAGTAAATCCAGTGTGTAAAAATCATAGTCATTGCCGTTCTTTGTACCTGTGATGTGTTTCTTCTCTCCAATCCATTTAACTTTAGCTACAAGGACAAATCCCTTCACTTCTTTTTCTAGTTCTAGTGCATTTTGTATATTCATTTCTATTCTCCTTTTTGTTTTTTCTTAATTGTCTATTTATTTCTTTAATTTGCGCCCTATCATAAAAGGCTGTGTGTGGCATATCACTAGAATATTTAATATGCTCATCTATCCTGTCATTAAAAGACACGTCTTGATCAAAGTAATTCATTATCTCCCTCCTGTTTTAATTCTTCTATCCTATCTTGCTCCCATTCAAACTCATGTTCTTCTTTATTTTCCTTGTTCATTTTTCCCCCTTTCTCTTTTGTATGTATTCTAATTCGGCTAATTGTTCTTTTGTGCAAAGATTTCGTAAATCTGCCAATTCTTCTTTCAGGTTTGCATTTTTCTGCTCTATCTCTTTCGCCTCCATTGCATATCTGCTTGATAATGTCTCTGTAATAATGCCCATAGACCTATTGTAGTTTTTTATGGCTTTGTCTAGTGGCTTCTCTTGCATTAGCTTAGTCTTTTTCACTGCTGGACTATCCATTACTTACCTCCTTTTCTTATATTAAACAACTTTTCTCCCAAAATCATAATTTCTGATTCCAGCTTTCTCTTTTCTTCTTGCACTTCCCACAATGCTTCTCTATTCTCATCTAGCTTCTTATCTATCTCTTTGATTTTTGTTTCTAGTGTTTTCATTTCTTCCCCTTTGTTAATCACTAAACACCCAACACACAACACACAATGCGACACAAAACCCAATGGGTAGTAGATATATCATTTCTTCCTCCCATGCCAAAACATAAGCACTTCTGCGATCATTGGCGATAGTAATGCCAAGATGGTTCCTGTGAGCATTATTCCTGCTATTATTTTCATGCTATGCCTCCTTTAATAATTTTACATATACATTCTTATTTGCACTATCTACCCACCAACCTGTTCTGCGATTTCTTGGTTTCATAGCCATTAGTCTCTTATCTACGCAAGCCCATTTCAGTTTGCCTGTAAATTTTACTTGTCTACCGAACATTTCGTCGCTTGTATCAACTATAAATTCAATTTTTCTTCCATCAAGACTTTTGTCGCTATCTATTATATTAAAACCATTTTTATTAAATTCAGTAATTTTCTTTTCTTTTTCTGCTTTATATTCTCTATCATTATTTAGATACCATGCAGTAGTTAAAACACGTTCTTCTAATTCTGTAAAATTTTCATTCTTTAGTAAAATACGCATACATTGACTTTTAAATCTATTACAATCTTTATATTGTTTTGTCTGAAAAATCTCATCTAATTCTGATATATTTTCTCTTATCCAATCCCAACCTTTACAACTATTTCCTGTATATCCGTTTTTTATTGCTAGTTTCGCAAATTCTTTCTGTTTCATTTTATACCTCCTGTTATTTTGTAAACCACTCTTTTAAAGTTTTTGTATGTTTTTTACAATTACAACTCTTATGAGCAACTCCAAGATTATCGTAGTTATTGCTGTCGCCCCTATTTAATGGAGTTAGATGGTCAACAGAACCGTTGCTAAATTCTATTGGTTTATTACATAAAATACAGGTAAGTGTGCCATGCTTCTTGATGTTGTCTTCATAGACACGCTGAACTATTGTTTTTGTGAAGTCTTTGGTTGATGTTCTATGATTGTGGTTATGAGCACTCATAATTGCTCTGCCTGTTGGTGTTTTGCGATATTGCTTTGCGTATTTTGCTCTTTGTTCTTTTCTGTCTAATTCATTTTGTTTTTTGTCTTTATAATATTGTTTGGCATATTCGATTATATGTTCTTTATTATCA
>JAUVIV010000037.1 GCA_030592575.1 bacterium
GGCAGCACAAATAATATCAGCCATCTTGACGGTCTTAATCCTTTTGAAAAATACAGGTAAAATTGGGCCTGTGGATTTAGGTTTATTTCGTAAGTCACTTATTTTTGGTCTTCAGGTATGGATTGCACAGCTTGTTGGAATGCTGAATCTTAGGATTGATATGTATCTTGTGGCTTATTATTTGACTCCTCAAGATATAGGATATTATTCAACTGCGGTCGGGATAGCTGAATTTCTCTGGTATATACCGACTTCTATAGCTATAGTTAGTCTTCCTATGTTCACGCGAATGGATGCAACGAATGTCAGAGAATTAGCTTGCAAGGGAATAAGGCTCTCATTGTTTTCGGGCGTAGTTTTATGGGTTCTTTTATTAAGTGTTGGGAGATTTATTGTGCCTGCAATATATGGAAAGGCATTTATGGGGACAGTGCTTCCGCTTATTATACTTTTGCCCGGAGTTGCTGTGTATGGGATGGCTCATATTACGAGTGCTTATTTCAATGGATATAGTAGCGAACCGATTATAAATATGGGATTGGCAGCCATATCATTGATTGTAAATATTATTTTGAATATAATATTGATACCTAAAATGGGAATAGCTGGTGCGGCACTTAGTAGTACAATTGCATATACATTAGCCATAGGAGTATGTATATATATTTTTAGAAGAGTATCGGGTTCATCTATAAAGGATATGTTATTTGTGAAAAAAGATGATTTTAAAAATTATTTGCAAGTTTTTCGTAAAGGAGAATTAAAATGAAGCTTTCTATTAGTATAATAAGTTATAATGCAAAAGAACATTTAAAAAATTGTCTTGATTCTATTCAAAAAAATTTAAGGAATGTTGAATATGAAATTATTATAGTTGATAATGGAAGCGTTGATGGGAGTGTTAAGATGATAAAAAAAGAATTCCCACAAATCTTTCTGATAGAAAATGAAGAGAATCGTTTTTTTTCACATGCAAATAATCAGGCAATAAAAGCGAGTAAGGGAGAATATATCCTGATTTTAAATTCCGATACTTTGATTTTTGATAATTCTATAGAAAAAATGCTTCTCTTTATGAGTCAAAACCCAGCTATAGGAGCTCTTGGTGGTAAGATGTTACACACAGATGGAAGGGATCAAGGTAATGCTTGGAAATTTCGTGTTCCTTTGGAAAGTATTTTTTCCCAAGACCCTATTTGGAGACTTTTCGGGAAAAGGTTTATAATAAAAAGGAAGGAAACTCTTGTTCCGAGAGAAACGGATGTAATTTCAGATGCTTTTATGTTGGTTAGACATCAAGCAATTTTTGCAGTGGGTTTATATGATGAGAGATTTAAGCTTTATTACACAGAAGATGACATTTGTCATAAATTAAGACGAAAGGGGTGGAAATGTTATTATTTTCCCTCTGCTCGTGTTACCCATAAGCTATTTGGCTCAAGCAAGGGAGTAAGTAAAATGGCTTGGATACAATTAACCGATAAGCTAAAATATTATCAGAAATATCATGGATTAGGGATAGCAATGGGAATAGGATTTTTTTCACTAATTGATTTTATTATACATTTATTAAAAGGATTAAAAAAATGTCAGGAATAGTAGGGATAATAGGTAAGTTCGGAACCAAAGAAATTATTTCTAAAATGACTCGTTCGATGAAGCACGAGGATTTTTATTCACTTGATACTTTCTCAGATAAAAAGGTAGCTTTAGGAGTTACCTCGTTTTCAAACACTTTTGTTTTCAATGAGAAAAAGACTTTACTTGAATTGGTTTCCGGAGAGATATTTGGGCAGGGATTAAGTTCGTGTTTGCGTTTATATGAGCAAGAAGGAATGAATTTTTTATCCAAAATAAAGGGAGAGTTTGCGGTAGTAATTTATGACATAAAAAAGGGTAAGCTTTTTCTTGCCTCAGATAGATATGGATTTAAACCATTATATTATACAGAGCTATCCGATAAATTTATTTTCGCTTCTGAAATCAAGGCAATTCTTGAATATCCGGAAGTAAAACGAGAAGTTGATTCAAAGGGATTGGCAGAATATGCTTTATTTAATTATCCTCTTGGAGAAAATACATTGGTAAAAAACATAAAAAGATTTCCATCCGGTGAGATATTTGAATTTGATGTGGAAACAACCTCTGAATTACGATTGCATAAAAGAAAATACTGGAAATTCAATTCGTTGCTTGAAGGAAAAAAAATATCTACTCGTGAGAGTCTTGAACAAGGTGGAAAAGTTTTTCATAAAATTGTGAAGAACTTAATAAATAGTGAAGGAATTTATCCCAAACCAAAAGGAGAAAATGAAGTTGGCATTACTCTCAGTGCAGGATATGACAGTCGAGTAATATTATCAACTTGTAGAAATGAAGTAACCTCACCTCTGCAAATTAGGGCTCTCACTTTTGGAAAAGATACAAATAAAGAAGTTGTTGCGGCAAAAAAATTAGCAAAGATAGTGGGATGTACTCATTTGGTGCAAGAATTCGGAAAGGATTTTGATAATGGAATAATGGATTTTTTATATCGAACCGTTTGGATTACGGATGGTCTTTGCAATATAACGCATTCAGGATTACTATATATATTTAAGAAACATAGAGAATTTATGAATCCTTGTTTCGCCGGATTTGGAGGAAGTGAGATAATTCGTGGATTGCAAGATACGGGTCTTACCTTTTCCCAAAATTCAAAGAAATTCCTCTTATCTAATGAACAGCAATTGGCAACCGATATTCAATATAACGGATTCTTTTCTTTGGAACTTTGCAAAAATCGCAATAATTCACAATTTACAACTTACGGTTCACAACTTACGACTCATGAACTTGCTTTATCCTTCCTGCTTAATGAGGTTATCAGAAAATATTATGGAGCGAGTATTGCACTTATGAGTTCGCAAGTTCAAGTAAGACTTCCTTATATTGATTATGATTTTTTGAAATTTATTTTACGAACTCCTTTTTCAATTTTGCATACTGCTTCATTCTCTCGAAATCCGTTTGAGAGATTAAAAGGGCAAAAGTTTTCGGCAAGTATTATTAAATATAATGACTCAAGACTTCTTGAAGTTCCGACGGACAGAGGGTATTCGCCAAGTTGGAATCTTAGTAATTTCGGATTACCTGTAATATTTTGGCATCAAATTCGCAGAAGATTGGTAGGAACAAGTCATAAAGCATCTTTACTGAGATTAAGTGTCAAACAGATTTTAGAAGAGTCGCAGACTCTTAGACGCAATTATTACAATTTAGATAAATTAAAGAAGGCGATAAAACAATATCCGAATTGGAACTTAGAAGAATGGCAAGAGTTATCAAAGATAGCAACATTTGAGATTTGGCTTCGACAATTTATGGATTAATAATATGGAGTGAGGAATGGGTTTGATAAATATTATTAGAAATTAGACAAATATTTTAGTGTACGAACAATGAAAAAAGTTGTAGCTATAATTATTTTAATTGTTGCAGGAGCGGGACTTATTGCTTTTCATTCACATATAGTCCGTTTTGGACAAAAATTGAAAAAGATAATAAATTACAATTCTCCATTTTTAATGCGAGTGTACTCCTATCGTAAATCTTTACTTATAGCAAAAACATTAATTATTCTTATTGGAATAGTTTTTATCGTTATAGGAGTAATATTTTGTTTTAATGGGAGGAGGGTCATAGATATAGGAATAGCTATAATTGTTATGGGAGTGGGAGAAATTGTCTTTCATTCATATATATCCCGTTTTTCAAAGAAATGGGAAAAATTAATTTGTTATGATTTTCCATTTTGGATACGGTTCTACTCCCATCCCAAATCTTTATTTATAGGGAAAATATTGGCTATTTTTATTGGAATATTTTTTATCATTATGGGAGTATTAGCCTGTTTTGATTTATTGGGGTAAGTAAAATCTTCTAAAAATAAGGGGTGTAACTCGTGGTTACTCCTTTCGCAGTGAGACTTGGTATAACGAAACAGGACCATGTTTTGGTCTAGGTGTTGAAGCTGGTTTTTCATATATCTGGGAATGGGAAATAGTACCATAAATATGAAAATAATTGTCATTATTGTAGGCTTGGGACTTATTGTCTTTCATTCACATATAGCCCGTTTCGCACAGAAAATTGGTAAGCTAATGCATTATGATTCTCCATTTTCAATGCGGGTGTATTCTTATCCCAAATATTTACTTATAACAAAAATCTTATATATTATTATGGGAATAGCTCTTGTTATTGCCGGGATATTACAATGTTTTGGGATACTGTAATATGTGTTATCAATGGTAAGTCCATGTTTTTGTATAGGTATTGAAGTCGGTGTGACATATATAATAGATATAATGGAAATAATGAAAAAAAGACCATAGATATGAAAATAGTTTTAATTATCATTTTAATTGTTGTAGGAGCAGGAATTATTGCCTTTCATTCACATATAGTTCGTTTTGGACAAAAATTGAAAAAGATAATAAATTACAATTCTCCATTTTTAATGCGATTGTATTCATATCAAAAGTTTTTACTTATAGCAAAAATATTAGTTATTCTTGTTGGAATAGGTTTTATCGTTATCGGAGTAATATTTTGTTTTGATGTGAGAAGAGTCATAGATATGGGAATAGCTGTGATTGTTATGGGAGTAGGAACTATTGTCTTTCATTCACAAATATCCAGTTTTTCAAAAAAATTAGGAAAATCAACGTATTATGATTCTCGATTTTTAATGTGGTGGTACTCTCGTCCCAAATCTTTACTTATAGAAAAAATATTACTTATTCTTGTTGGAGTAGGTTCTATCATTGTAGGAACGATAGCCTGTTTTGATTTCTGGAAGTAAATAAAATCTTCTAAAAATAAATATCTTCTATAATTCTTTTAACAGTTTTTGGATTATATCAAGCGTGGTTATTCCTTCGGCTTCGGCATTAAAGTTTGGGATAATACGATGACGTAAAACAGGAACTGCTACATACCGCACGTCATCTATTGAAGGAGTATATCTGCCTTCAAGTATGGCACGAGCTTTTGCGCCAAGAATCAAATATTGCGAAGCTCGAGGACTTCCTCCCCAAGCTACCCAGTCTTTTATATATTTAGGGCAGGAATCGGAATTTGGTCTTGTTGAATTTACAAATTTTACTACTGAGTGAATCAATTCTTTGGAAACAGGAACTTTTCTAATCAAAGCTTGAAGTTCTATTATTTCCTGAGCAGAGATAGTTTTCTTAACCTTTGGCAGATAAGCGGATGTAGTGGTCTCAACTATTTGCTCTTCTTCTTCCGGTGAAGGATATTGAACTTCTATTTCAAACATAAACCTGTCAAGTTGTGCTTCAGGTAATGGATAAGTTCCTTCTTGCTCAATTGGATTTTGAGTTGCGAGCACAAAAAATGGAGACTCAAGGTTATAAGTTTTGCCGGATATGGTTACATTATATTCTTGCATTGCTTGTAAGAGTGCTGATTGAGTGCGAGGAGGGGTGCGGTTTATTTCATCGGCAAGAACAATGCTTGCAAATATCGGACCTTTTATGAATCTGAAAGATCTTTTTCCGTCAATTGAATCAACTATTTCTGTGCCGGTAATATCTGCCGGCATAAGATCCGGAGTAAATTGGATACGAGAAAAAGATAGAGAAAGAGTTTCGGCAAGTGTATTTACGATAAGTGTTTTTGCAAGTCCCGGAACTCCGAGCAAGATGCAATGTCCTTGTGCAAGAAGAGAGATGAGAATTTGGTTTATTACCTCATCCTGTCCTACTATTCTTTCTTTTAATTCTTTTGTTAGCTTGTCTTTTGCAATTTTAAGTTTTTCTACAGTTTCAATATCACTCATAGTTTGCAACTTATAACTTATCTTACAAATTTGTCAAGAAGAAATAATTCAAAAATTGGTTCGGCTTTATACCCTGTATTTCTATAATACATCAAAAAAAATAGTTCAAAAGAATGCCAAGTTTACAAAAATCTTTCCTTGACAAAAGTAGATAAGAATATTACTTTATAAACAATGTTCTTCTGTTTAATTTTTCTTCTCAACCAATTACAAGTTTCTCCAGATAGTTCAATTCTTGAAGCTTCTTCAGAGCCAATTGATTCTCTTATTTCTGCAATTTCTCCTCCCACTGAAGTTGTAGCATTTGATATTCCTAATGATAGAGGAGGAGCTATTAGAGTAGAATGGACTCCTTCTTCGGAAGATTCTATAATTTCTCGGTATGAAATTTTTAGAGCTGAAGGTGAAGAATATAAGTCAATTGGAACAGCTATGTGGGGTTCAAATAAATACGAAGATAAAGATGTAACTAACGGAAAAGAATATAATTATAAAGTTAGGGCAATTGTTGCAGGTATTGGGGATGTTTATATGGATTCAGAAATAGCAGGTCCTGTAATATCAAGTGCTCAGTGGTTTCATCGTGGTAGATGGAATGCTTTGATTTTAGGTATGATAGTTTGTTGCTTATCTCTTTTGTATATATGGAAAGCAAAGCGAGGCGAGCCACTTTTTATACGGAAAATTTCAGGACTTGAGGCGGTAGATGATGCGGTAGGACGAGCAACGGAAATGGGACGTCCAATACTTTATTTGACTGGACTTATGGATATGAGTGATATCTCAACGATTGCAAGTTTATCTATTTTGAAAAGAGTAGCAAATAGAGCTGCATTTTATAATACGCCTTTGATAGTTCCTGCATACGACCCTATAGTAATGAGTGCGGCTCAGGAGATAGTTAAGCAAGCTCATTTGGAAATTGGGAGACCTGATACCTATGATGAATCTCGTATCTTTTTCTTAACGAGTAGTCAATTTGGTTATGCAGCTGGGGTAGATGGAATTATATTGCGTGAGAAACCCGGAGCGATATTTTTACAGGGATATTTCTTTGCTGAATCTCTTATACTTGCAGAAACCGGTGCGTCAGTGGGAGCAATTCAAATTGCCGGAACTCCAGCGACTTCACAGCTTCCGTTTTTTGTTGCGTCTTGCGATTATACATTGATTGGCGAAGAGATGTATGCAGCTTCATCATACCTTTCAAGAGAACCGACATTACTTGGGAGTATAAAAGGAGAAGATTACTCAAAAATGATTATTATGATATTAATAGGAATTGGAGTGTTACTTGCTACACTTAGTAGCTTTGGGATTCTTGAAAATATAGCAAGCCAATTTATTAATTGGTTTACGCCGGTATAGATTAGTTGTGTAGGGACTTGTGAAAGATAGTCAGATGTAAAGATAGTCGTATGGTCGGATAGTCGTATAGTCTTATGGTTGGATGGTTGAAGGAGATTAGTACGCAGAAGCAAGCTTTTGCACTCCCAAAAAAAGAAATGAAAGATTTGAGAAAATTTACAAGTTTGATTGGAATAATTGTAGGAATAGGGTTTATTGTGTCCTTGCCTGCAATTGCTGACACAACTTATGTGAGTGGGCATATTACGAGTGATGCGAGTTGGACAAAAGTTAATAGTCCTTATGTTGTTGAGGAAAATGTATATGTGGATTCGCTTGTTACTCTGAGAATTGAGCATGGGGTAGAGGTGAGACTGGATTCAATGAAGCGAATAGAGATAAAGGGAACTTTGAATGCGATAGGAAATGAGACTGATTCAATTATTATAGGTGCTCTGGATACTACAAAAAGATGGTCTCAGCTCTGGTTTAAAGATGCATCCGCCGGCAGTCTCTCTTATTGCAAAATTGAATATGCTGGTAACTCTGCAATCTATGATGACTCTGCGAGTTTACTGGTGATAGAATATAACACTATTACTAACAGCTTTGGCGTTGCTGGTGGTATCTGTAGTGCTGGTTCAGCCACGATTACTGGAAATATTATCACTAACAACTCTGGTTTTACTGGTGGTATTTTTACTTCTGGTTCGGCAATTATCAGGGAAAATATCATTACAGAAAACTCCGCTGTGACGTTTTTTTCTTGCGGTGGTGACGGTGGTGGCATTTGGAATTCGGGGTCATCCATAATTAGTGGAAATATTATTGAAGGAAACTCTGCTGCTCTGGAAGGTGGTGGTATTTGGAGTTCTGGTTCCCCTACTATTACTGGAAATACTATTAGGGGGAATTCTGCTAGTTATTGGGATGGTGGTGGTATCTATAGTAAGAATGGGTCACCCATAATTAGTGGAAATATTATTGAAGGAAACTCTGCCGGTAATGGTGGTGGTATTCTTAGTTGTGGTTTTTCTACTATTACTGGTAATACTATCAAAGGAAATTCTGGTTATGGTGGGGGTGGGATATATAGTTATGGTTCATCCATAATTACTGGAAATACTATTATTGACAACTTTGTTGTTTATAGTGGTGGTGGCATCCGTAGTTATGGGGGTTCATCCATTATTACCGGAAATACTATTAGTGGCAACTCTGCTGATGCTGGTGGTGCTATCTATGTTTGCGATAGTTTCTCTGTAATCAAGTATAATACTATAACTGACACTACAGCATCTGCCATATGCGTACATTCAGATAGTGCTCTGATTGATAGCAATAATCTATATGCTACGGGTTACGCGGTCTGGAATAGCAGTGAAAGTGATATATATGCCTATCATAATTACTGGGGGACATCAAGTAATGATACTATTGATATGAAAATCTGGGACTTTTATGATGATTCTATAAAGGGGATAGTGCATTATGAGCCGTTCTTGACTGAACCGTTGGAGTTTGGAGTAGAAGAGCGGAGATTCTTTGCTGACGCTCAGAATGACAGATTAGAAGCTTCTCCAAATCCATTTATTCAGTCCACAATTATTAAGTATAAGGTTTCAGATGTAGAGGCATATCATTGTGTGTTCCTACAAATTTATGATTTATCAGGAAGATTGGTAAAAACTCTTGTGAATGAGAATAAAAAAGCAGGTTGTTATACAGTAAATTGGGATGGAAAGGATAATGCAGATAATAAGGTAGTAACTGGAATTTATTTTTATCGTATGGAAGTAGGCAATTTTAAAGCAACAAAAAAACTTACAATAATTCGTTAATTGTGTTTGGTATTATGGAGTGCAATAACGATGTTGTTGCATGCAAAATCACCGATTTTGCACTCCAAAGTAGCGGCCGAGATTATAAAAAGTTTTCGGCAAAATGAGGAAGGAGATAAACTTTCTCGCTACGAAGGATGAAAGATAGTCAGATGGTCGTATCGTATTATGGTCGTATTGTCTTATGGTTGGATGGTCGAAGAATGCAAGATTTAAAAAGATTTGAGATGTGTATTTAGATATGGGTATAAATTTATTATTTACATAAATTTAAAAATGAGAAGAGAAATTCCTTTAATAATTACTGCACTTACAGGTTTTCTTATTATTATTAGTTTTTTTGTTCCTCATGAGCCAATTGGTAGTATTCAAAGCACATTCTTGCAGTGGTATGCAATCATTGCAGGGTTCACGATGATTATAGGACTTATATCCTTGATAAGAAGGCATATAAAGATGGTTTCAAAACGAGTTTCCGGGTTTGGATATTCGGTAATTCTTATTGCGGCTATGCTTGGGACACTTATAGTGGGGTTTTACTCAGGAATTCAATATGGAGATTTATTTACGCCGGGAACTCCATTTATGTGGTATTATAATAGTATTTTCATTCCTCTTTCATCTACTATGTTTTCTCTGCTTGCATTTTTTATTGCATCGGCTGCCTATAGGGCGTTTAGAGCAAGAACTATTGAGGCAACGCTTTTGCTTATAGCAGGTGCTTTGGTTATGATTGGGAGAGTGCCTATTGGAAATATGATGTGGGATAAATTTCCTCTTATAGCTGAGTGGATTATGGAAATACCTCAAATGGCAGCAAAACGAGGAATTTTAGTTGGAATTGCGCTGGGTATGGTTGTTACTTCTTTAAGAATTATACTCGGAATAGAACGAACATATTTAAAATAATGCTCAAAACAATACAAAAGACAGCACACAGATTCACACAGATTGGAAAGATAGACACAGCTTTGAAAGATAATAATTGATTTATGTATAAGCATAAAGAAATAACACAAAAAATAATAGCTTGTGCTTACAAAGTTTATAATAATTTAGGGTTTGGATTTTTTGAAAAGGTTTTTGCAATGAATTATATCTATTGGAAATCTGTTTTATCTGTGAATATCTGTGTGCTAATGTTGTAGAAAAAAATAATGTTCAAAAAAATAGCGAATAAATTAGTAAATATAGATAGAAAATATATTTATATTATCATTGCTCTTTGTATTATAATTCCATTTCTTACGGGAAAAGTTCTGCCTATAAGAGTCTCGGCACCTGTGCAAAAAGCGTATGATGCGATAGAAAAATTACCTGAGGGGTCTCGGGTTCTTTTCTCTGTTGATTATGACCCTTCATCACAACCGGAATTACAACCAATGTTAATTGCTGTATTGCATCATGCATTTGAGAAAAATTTAAGAGTTATAATGATATGTCAATGGCCGCTTGGATTTCCATTGGGTCAAAGTGCACTGTTTTCAATTGCAGAAAAATATAATAAAAAATATGGAATAGATTTTGTGAATATAGGTTATAGGCCTGGTGTTTCTGCTGTTATGCTTGGGATAGGAAGAGAAATGCGGGATTTCTTCGCATCAGATTATGCCGGAGTCTCAATTGATTCGTTGCCAATGATGCAAAGTGTTCGTAATTATGGAGATATAGCACTTCTTGTCGGATTTGAAGCAGGCTCTACAGGAGATTTATGGGTTAGACTTGCAGGAGCTCAGTTTGGGCAAAAAATAGTTCTCGGAGCGACTGCTGTTTGTGCCCCTGATATGTATCCTTATCTTCAAGCTAATCAGATTGAAGGAATTATAGGCGGGCTAAAAGGAGCTGCGGAATACGAAAAACTTGTTGGACATCCGGGAGGCGGAATTGCTGGAATGACTGCTCAATCTGTTGGACATATTGCCATAATAATTTTGATAATTTTTGGAAACATTGGATATTTTGTAACAAGAAGAAGAAAACAATGATGCAAATTATAGGAATATGGATTGCTGCAGGGCTTACCCTTTGCATTTTTTCTTTTCTTTATAAAGACAATCCATTTTACAAATTCGCCGAACATCTATATGTAGGTTCTTCGGCGGCTTATATGCTTGTATTGGCTTATTTCTTTTCCATAAAACCTATGCTTATTGATAAATTTAATACCTCAACAGGAATGGGGAAATGGATATTGATTATTCCTGCATTTTTGGGAATAGCTATGCTTTTAAGACTTATTCCAAAAATCAGCTGGATATCAAGATGGGCTATTGCTTTTACTGTAGGAATTGGTGCGGGCATAGGTATTACTACAGGTATTCATGGGTATGTTTTGCCACAAATAAAAACTACATTTTTGCCGTTTGCGATTCAAGGAAATGTATTTAATAGTATTAACAATATTATTTTAGTTGTAGGAACAGTGACTACTCTTTTCTATTTTTATTTCTCTAAGGAGCATAAAGGTAAGCTTAAAATCCCCATAAGAATTGGAATGTTTTTCATTATGATATCTTTTGGGGCATCGTTTGGATATACAGTAATGGCAAGGTTATCGCTTCTAATCGGAAGGATGTACTTTTTGCTCCACGACTGGCTTCACATCATTAAATGAACCTTAGAGTAATTGATACAGGTGCTAATAATGGATTCTACAATATGGCAGTTGATGAAGCACTGCTTCTCGGATGTAAAAAGCAACCACAAAAATTTCCTACATTAAGATTCTATACATTCTCTCCTTCTGCAATTACAATAGGAAGATTTCAATCTTTTGAGAATATTCGTAAGGAACAGGCATGTCTGTTTTCTACAATTGATATTGTTCGCAGAATTACCGGGGGACGAGCGGTTTTTCATAACGGAGATATTACTTATTCGCTTGTAGCTTCAACTGATAATACATTTTTTGGCAGTAATGTGTTTGAGGGATATAAGAAGGTAAGTCTCATATTTAGAGACGCACTTCAATTTTTGGGGATTAAAGCTGAGCTTGTCAAAGTTAAAAGCTCCGAATACCAAAAAAATATAGGGTGTTTTAGCTCACTTAGCCGATACGAACTTCAAATTAATAATAATAAAATACTTGGTAGTGCCCAACGGGTAAAAGATGAAGTGATTCTTCAACAAGGAAGTCTGATGTTAAATGCAAAATGCGAAATGCAAAATACAAAGTGGGAGCAGGTTGGATTGAGTCAAATTGTAGGACGTGAAATTAAGAGAGAGGAAATTATTAGTGCGGTGAAAGAGAGTATCAATAATATGGAAATAAAAGCTGAACAAGGAATTCTCACTTCTGAGGAAAAGGACTTAGCGAATAAACTTGTGCCAAAATATCAAAAAGAAATGATTGACAGATAAGTCATAACTTATAAGCAATAATTCTATGGGAAAATGGTTCACGCCACAAGAAAGAGGAGTTGTTTTATTTCTAATAGCTACTCTTATACTTGGAGGGGTTATTTACATATATAAATTTAAAACCCCTTACTTTGCTCCGGAACTTAAAATCACAGAGAAAGAAAAAAGTGATGCTGAAATCCATAAGCTAATTCAGGAAACAAGAACCCAACTTAAGTCCAGAGGTTCCTTGAACAATACAATAAATATCAATAAAGCAAGTAAAGAAGAACTTATGAGGCTTCAAGGAATAGGGGAGACGTATGCTCAGAGAATTATAGATTACAGGGAAAGGAGCAATGGGTTCAAAAACATAAAGGAAATAAAAAGGATAAAAGGAATCGGGGAAAAGAAATTCGAAAAGTTAAAAGATAAAATCATAATATAACAATCACAAGTTCAAAGACAAAGTGCTTGACATTAAATCATATTTTTGTAATCTTTATTATAATTGGAAGAAAATATAAAATTGAATAGCAAAGAAGGCAAGAGGTAAAATTTTATCTGCTTTCTAAATATTTAAAGGAGGGGATATGGATTTTAATTTAACAACCGAACAAAAGATGTTGCAAGACCAGGTTCGTAAGTTTGCTCAAGCAGAACTTGAACCTGTAGCAGCTGAAATTGACAAAAGCGGAGAATTCCCATGGAAAAGTATTAAGAAGCTTGCACGACTTGGATTAATGGGAGTTATAGTTCCTGAGCAATACGGTGGAGGAGAAAGCGATTTCCTGTCTCTTGCAGTAGCGATAGAAGAAATATCAAAAGTATGTGCATCAACAGGAGTGATTCTTGCTGTAAATAATTCGCTTTGTGCATATCCGATATATCATTTTGGTAACGAGGAACAGCATAAACGTTTTTTGCCGCCACTTTGTAGTGGTGAGCAGGTTGGGGCAATTGGGATTACAGAACCAAATGCCGGATCTGATGTAGTAGCTATGGAAACAACCGCAAGACTTGAGGGAGACCATTATGTGCTTAATGGAACGAAACGATTTATTACTAATGGAGGAGAAGCAGGTATTAATATTGTATTTGCTTATACCAATAAAGAAGCTAAACACAGGGGTATCTCTACTTTCCTCGTAGAACGTGATACTCCGGGATTTTCACTTGGCAAACATGAGGATTTGATGGGGATTCGTGCTACTGCAAACTGTGAGCTTATACTTGAGGATGTTAAGGTTCCAAAAGAGAATTTACTTGGCGAAGAAGGTCAAGGGTTCAAAATATGTATGCATACACTTGATGTGTCAAGAATTGATATCGGAGCACAGGCAGTAGGGCTTGCTCAAGGGGCACTTGATGCGGCGGTTAAGTATTCTAAAGAAAGGAAAGCATTTGGGAAACCAATATGTGATTTTGAGATGATACAATCAATGTTCGCTGAAATGGAAACGAGCATTCAAGCAGCCAGATTCCTCGTTTATTATGCTGCTTTGTCTAAAGATCAGGGAGCTACGAGATTTTCAAAAGAATCAGCAATGGCAAAATGGTTTGCCGCAGAGACCGCAGTGAATGTAACGAGAAAAGCAGTGCAAATATATGGCGGTTATGGATACACAAAGGATTATGCAGTTGAACGATATTATCGTGATGCAAAGATAATGGAGCTTTACGAAGGAACAAGCGAAATCCAGAAGATTGTAATCGCAAGAAGTTTGATAAGGTAAGGATAAAAATAGTCTTATAGTAGGATGGTCTTATGGTCGGGATGGTCTGTAGTCTTAATAGTCTTATAGTCGGATGGTTGGATGAGGGTCAACTGAGATCGCTATGAGAGATATGGAGTGCAACAACGATGTTGTTGCATGCAAAATCATCCCCTGAATCAAGTTCAGAGTTGCACTCCAAAGTAACGTGAGGGTTTATCCCCCACTATTAATGGTTGCCGAGGATAAACTTTGATCGCTACTTTTCCTGAGGATAGTTATTATGATAAAAGGAGGTATAAAATGTCACCAGAAGAAATAGGTCAAAACGCAATTGCACAACTGAATAAACGAATTACCAATGAGGTTTTCTTGATTATTCAAAATAATCCTGAACTTATGCTGGAGTATTTAAGAGCAGTAGAACGCGATGGGCTTGATACGGTAAATAAAATTATTGGAAAGGAAGTAAAAACATCGTATCAGTTAATAAATGTTAATGACAGAGAAGATAATCCTTCTTGTACATTGATTCAAAGTCATCAGAAATTTGAATAGAAATATTAATAATAACTGATATTATTGCATGGGGGAGTTCTGTGTCTGTTTTCAATGTAGGCGAAAAAGAAATGTAGATGTAAGGGTGGGGTTTATCGTGTTTGTTTTGGATTTGATAAATCAAATCCCTACGGATGTATCTGAAAATTATAGGAAACTCTCAAAAAATTGGGTAGATTGAGTCCTCTGCTTCAATCGGATAAGAGCGAGGGCTCTCATCTACTCATTGTGAAGAAAAATATATGACTGTATGTGAGTTTTCTTTTCTACCGCACTTTAGTGCAGGGTAAAAACCCCTCAAAGTCGGATAGAAGAAAATACACAGTAACAAAAAGGAGTGAAAAATGCGTAATTTGTTAATGGTTTGTTTTTTGGGATGTTTTATTGGAATTACCAATCTTGCAATTGCTGATGAATCACCTGATACCTTATGGATAAAGACTTACGGAGGAATTGCTTCTGAGTATGGTGAATCGGTGGAACAGTGTGCGGATGGAGGATTTGTAGTTGCAGGAGAGACTCAATCGTTTGGTGCTGGAGCCGGTGATGTTTATTTTATGAAGGTGGATTCAAACGGTGATACATTATGGAGCAAGACCTATGGAGGAAGTGATACAGATGGAGCCTATTCAATGAAACAATGTTCAAATGGGGGTTTTATAATTGTAGGATATACGAAATCTTTCGGTGCCGGTGATTCGGATGTTTATCTTTTGAGAGTGGATTCACTGGGTGATACATTATGGACAAAAACCTACGGAGGAAATGATTCAGATGGAGGCAATTCAGTGGATCAGTGCTCAGATAAGGGTTTTATAATTACAGGAGTAACGAAATCTTTTGGTGCCGGCAGTTATGATATCTATCTTATAAGAACAGACTCACTGGGCGATACATTATGGACAAAGACTTATGGAGGACCTGATGGTGATGGTGGTCGTTCGGTAAAGCAATGTACAGATGGAGGTTTTGTAATTGCAGGAGATACATATTCTTTTGATGTCGGGGGCGGTGATATTTACATTATAAAGGTGGATTCAATTGGTACTACATTGTGGACTAAGATTTACGGAGAAAATAAATTAGATAGAGTCTATTCAATAGAGCAATGTTCGGACGATGGTTTTGTAATTATAGGAGGAACGGAGTCTCTTGGTTCCGGTTCTTCAGATGTCTATTTTATAAGAACGGATTCAATGGGAATTCTGTCATGGGCAAAGACTTATGGCGGACTTGCTTACGATTGTGGTTGTTCTGTGAAACAATGTTCAGACGGAGGTTTTATAATTACAGGAGAATCAGATTCTTTTACTCCTGATTATGCAGATGTTTATATTATAAGAACGAATTCAGACGGAGATGTTTTGTGGGAAAAAACATTTGGAGGAGGTCTTTATGATACTGGACGTTCAGTGAAACAGTGTTCGGATGGAGGTTTCGTAATTGTAGGATGGACAAATTCTTCTGGCGAGGGGGCTCGCGATATTTATCTTATAAGACTGAAAGCGGAACAAGGGATAGAAGAAAGAGAAGTTTTGAAAATGAATGATATAAAGTTAATAGCTTGTCCTAATCTATTTACGCAATTTACAACAATTAAGTATTCTATTGGAGCAGATATAGATGATTATCCTATGGCTTCACTGAAAATTTATGATTTGACGGGGCAATTGGTTAAAACTCTTTTTGATTCAGAGTCTTTAACTTTAAATTCTCAAGTTTCTGTGATTTGGGATGGCAAAGATGAATATGATAAAAAAGTAATGTCAGGAGTTTATTTTTATTGCCTGAAAGCAGGTAAATTAAAAGCAACAGGGAAACTCACAAAAATTATTAGATAATGTAGGAACTCTTTTTGGATAATCTGATGGTTTTATAGTTGGATGGCCTAAAGATAGTCGGATAAGGGAATAAAGTAGGGGCGGTTCGTGAACCGTCCTTACATTTTTTTGACATTTTCCACGCTACAAGATTTTTCGTATAAAAGATGTGGAGTTCCTGAAATGAAATAAATGAATTTGTAATATTTCACAAGACGTCATTGCGAGGAGCGAAGCGACGAAGCAATCTTAACGAAATTGCTTTACGGAGTTTGCCCCGATAACACATGAGATTCTTCACTTCGTTCAGAATGACAAGCGAAGGATTCAGAATGATGTTTTTTATGAAAATCTATTAGTTTGTAGTTTAAATCTTGGACACAGTGAGTGTCGCAATTAGAAATTGCTCCTACGGATGAGAGCGGAGGCTCTCATTTATATTCCATTGTTATTTGTTTTGGTAGGGGCGTTAATTTTAACGCCCCTACAAGTTTATGCAAGAATCTGTGTAATTTATAGTTTTGGTTTTAGCTTCTCTGATAGTTTTTCTATCATATCTCGAGTCATAGCTTTGAGGTCGTATTCCGGTTGCCATCCCCATTCATTTCGTGCTGCTGAATCATCTAAGGAATTAGGCCAACTATCGGCAATGTCTTGACGAAAGTCCGGCTCATATTCACAAGTGAATTCAGGAATAACTTCTTTAATAGACTTGGCAAGTTCTCCTACAGAAAAACTCATAGCTGTAACATTGAAATCAGAATGATGTTTTAATTGGGAGATGGGTGCTTCGGCAAGTTGTATAATAGCGTTAATGCAATCCGGCATATACATCATAGGAAGGACAGTATCTTTCCTGACAAAGCAAGTATATTTCTTATTTTTTATTGCCTCGTAGTATATTGCAACTGCATAATCCGTAGTTCCACCGCCTGGTAGGGTTTTATAACTGATAATTCCAGGGTATCTTAGACCTCTGACATCAAGTCCGAATCTCTGGAAATAATAATTCCCCATAAGCTCGCCAGTTACTTTTGTAACTCCATACATAGTAGTTGGACGCAGAATTGTTTCATTTGGAGTATTGTCTATTGGGGCATCCGGACCAAAAGCAGCAATAGAGCTTGGTATCATAATTCGTTTAAGTTTATGTTCCCGTCCTATTTCCAGAAGGTTATATAAACCGAGTATATTTACTTGAAATGCAAGTTGTGGATTTTTTTCGCCTGTAGCAGATAGGATGCTTGACATATTATATATTGTGTCTATATTATACTTTACAACGAGTTTCTCCAATGCTTCTTTGTCAGTAACACTGGCGAACTCAAAAGGACCTGCTTGACGCATTTCTTCTGTTGGTTGTGTCCTATGTCCAGCGGCTACGACATTCTCGTTGCCGTATTTCTTTCTAAGCTTTTCTGTAAGTTCAGAGCCGATTTGTCCGACGGCTCCCGTTACTAATATTTTTTTCATATTACACCTCCAATCGTTTTATATTGCAGAAAAATCTTTATGTCAAGTTTTGAATAGTCAAAAATCCAGAAAAAGAAGTATAATGAAATTGGTAAATCTTATTAGGAAGTTTTTTTGTTGACTTTTAATTAAATTTATACTAAATAATGTCTTAATGGATATTCCTAAAAAATATGACCCGAAATCTGTAGAGAAAAAATGGTATAAAGCTTGGATTGAAAAGGGTTACTTCAAAGCATCTCCAGACCAAAGAACTCCTTTTACAATTGTTATCCCACCTCCAAATGTAACTGATGTCTTACATCTTGGGCATGCTCTTAATAATACAATTCAGGATATATTTATCAGATACAGAAGAATGCAAGGGTTTCAATCCGAGTGGCTTCCCGGAGTTGACCATGCTGGAATCGCTACTCAAGTAATGGTTGAAAGAGAAGTGCTACATTATGAATCCATAGAAAAAATAGGCAAAGATAAATTTTTAGATCTTGTATGGGATTGGGCAAATGAAAAAAAGGATATTATATTAGAACAGCTCAAAGCTATTGGTTGTAGTTGTGATTGGGATAGAACAAGATTTACTTTAGATGCAGAACTTAATGAAGCTGTGCGAGAAGCATTTGTACGACTTTATGAAAAAGGACTAATTTATAAAGGAGACTATATTGTAAATTGGTGCCCACGATGTAAGACTGCAATTGCCGATGAAGAAGTTGAACATAAAGAAAAAGAAGGTAACCTCTATTATATTAGATATCCGCTTAAATCTAAGGATTCCATTGTTGTGGCAACTACCAGACCTGAAACAATACTTGGTGATACTGCTTGTGCAATAAATCCGAAAGATCTCAAGAATGCTAAATTTATTGGGGAAACTGTAATCCTTCCTCTTACGAATCGTGAAATTCCTATAGTAGCTGATAAGATGGTTGATCCTGAGTTTGGAACAGGAGTGGTTAAAATTACGCCTGCACATGACCCGATTGACTTTGAAATTGCTCAAGAGCATAAATTGCCAAAAATACTTCTAATGGATAGAGCAGGTATAATTAACGAAAATGGTGGTAAATATAAAGGGCTAACCGCAATTGAAGCTAGAAAAAAAGTTGTTGCTGATCTGGAAAAACTTAAACTTCTTGAGCGAATAGAACCTTATCATCACGCAATTGGACATTGCTATAGATGTAAAACTATAATTGAGCCAATCCTTTCGGAACAATGGTTTGTAAGTATGAAAGAACTTGCGAAACCTGCGATTCAGGCAGTAGAGGATGGGGAAGTTAAATTTTATCCGACTCGATGGAAAGGGGTTTATTTAAACTGGATGCATAACATTAGAGACTGGTGTATATCAAGACAAATATGGTGGGGACATCAACTCCCGGTTTGGTATTGCAAAGAAATGAAAAATGCAAAATGTAAAAAGCAAAACGGTATCATTGTCTCTAAAATAAAACCAGAGCAATGTCCTTACTGTAACTCAAAGGAATTAGTTCAGGATCCGGATGTTCTTGATACTTGGTTTTCATCTTGGCTTTGGCCATTTTCTACTTTCGGATGGCCTAATCAAACTTCGGATTTAAAATATTTTTATCCAACTGCACTTATTAGCACGGCTCCGGAGATAATTTTCTTCTGGATAGCCAGGATGATTATGGCTGGATACGAGTTTATGGGAAAACCTCCGTTCAAAGATGTGTATATTCATGGAACCGTGAGAGATGCTAAAGGAATAAGGATGTCAAAATCCTTGGGTAATGGGATAGATCCAAGAAAGGTTATTCAAGAATATGGCACGGATGCATTGAGATTTTCTATAATAGTAGCTGCCGGTGAAGGGCAAGATCCTCATATTCAGCCCAATACATTTGAATTTGGGAGAGATTTTACAAATAAAATATGGAACGCTTATCGACTTCTTGAATCATTATCGGATTGTGAGGAGAATACGCAAACTGTTTCTACTCTTCCTGACAAGTGGATACTATCTATGCAATATAAACTTATAAAAGATGTAACTTATTTGCTTGATAAATTCAAATTACAAGAACCTGCTATGCGAATTTATGACTTTTTCTGGCATGAGTTCTGCGATTGGTATCTTGAAGCACTCAAAATAAAGGGAAATAAAAAAATTGCAATTCAGGTACTAAATACTATATTGAGACTTCTTCATCCGTTCATTCCATTTATTACTGAGGAATTATGGTATAGACTCTCAAATCCTGATTCTATTATGGTGAGTAAGTGGCCTGTAGCAAACAAGGATGATTTGAATGCATCTGTAGAAGAAGAATTTGAAATTATTAAAAATATTATAACAACTTCAAGAAATACAATAGCTGAATTCAATATCCCAAAGACAAAACCTCTTAAGCTTCTTCTGAAATGCGAGTCTTATTACCAAAATATAATTAATGAAAATGAGTTATACATAAAGCGTTTGGGAAAAGTGGATTCTATTGAATTTATCCAATCAATTCCAAAAGAATGCAAGCATACTCTTGTTAAGAGAGTGGATATATTTATTCCTATGGAGGGACTTGTAGATTTAGATCTGGAATTAAAGAAACTTGAACTTGAACATTCAAAACTTGAACAACTTATTAAGAGTACAAAACTTCGTCTTGCTTCGGATGGTTTCTTGAAAAAAGCTCCACCAAAGGTAGTGGAAGCGACTCGCGAAAAGGCAGAAACATATAAGCAAAAATTACTTAAGATTGATGCACATATCAAATTAATTCAAGAAGAAGCTTCTAATAAAAAAGTGTAAAAATAGAAGGTACATAGTAATCAGAAAGTAATAGATTTGAAATTTATGAAAAAGAATTAGTGCCTCGTTTTTCCAGTTATTTCTGATAGTTGCATCATATAAGAATATTCTTTTGTCCAGAAAAATGTTGACGTTAGAGATAAAGAAGATATTAAAAGGGTGTATGGAAAAAAAATTGAAACTATTTTATAGAGTATCTATTACTTCATTTTTTTGCCTACAATGTTTATTATTCTCGACAGTTGAGGCAAGTAAGATTGAATTTTATGAGTATAATAGGGAAAGTTTTGATTACTCAAGTGGGGGTCATATGATTGGTTCAGCTTTTATGACAACTAAAATGTTTGAATTGACCCACAAACGATTGGGAGACAGAAACAGTCGTATTGTAGCTATCAGTACGACATTAATGGTTGGAACCGTATGGGAAGTTCTTGACGGATTAGGACTTACTCCGCCTGAACAAAAAGGAAGCTTTAAAGACTTGTTATGTGATGGCATTGGTGTTTTTACGGGTACTGCAATTACATATTTGGACTATGAAAATAGAGCAATGTCAGAACAAATTATATTCACAGCAGGCATAGTTTATACAGTGTATGATGAGTTTATGAAAAGGACTTACTGGCAAAAAAATACTTGTAGATTTGCAAGTTTGCCGGTTGCTTTGTGTCTTGATATCTCATACGATATACTTTGTGGGGACAAAAAAGAGGTGATTTTTTCAAAAAAACATATTTTGTTGAACTTTGTAGGAACTACCTTGGGATTAGCATGTATTCTTTGGCCTACCAAGTGGGAATATTCTCATAGATAGAAAAATTAGGATACTGAATTCAACCAGCAAGTGCAACGCTCCTTTCTTTTTCCAAGACTTCCAATGGTGTTTGATAATTCAAGCACTTCCTTGGTCTATTATTAAGCCAATCTTCAATCTCTATGATTTCTTTTTCA
>JAUVIV010000148.1 GCA_030592575.1 bacterium
AGTTGTGATTCAAGAGAAGGGAAGTCTATACGAATCAATCAATAAGATGAAGTGTGCTAATGACGCTGAACTAAGAAATAATCTTGTTTCACAAATCAAATCTCTTTTGAATAACACCGATAGTAACCAACAACAAGTTGGTTACTCTGCTTTGCAAGGTGCTACTACTCATATCTCAGCAACAGCCAAGAGGGAAATTGCTAGGGAGACAGTGGAATGGTTACGCTCATTAGAACCAGCTAGTGCCGGACAGCCATATTCTGTTAAAAGTGTTATTCTCAATTGGGATATTCTAGAAACGCCTGTCAAAAGTGATTATGTTGATTTCGTCTTTGATAAACTTATGAAGCGAGGGGTTAATATAGATAATATTAGGTTAGGCTTCGAGATACTTTTCGAAATTAAACCAAAATATGAAGATTATTCTGTATATTTCGATGATGTTTTTGCTAGAGTAGAAATTGAAGGCAACGATCAGATAAAAACTGAACTCAAGAACGGGATGTTAAAATTAAAACCACCAAGGACAAATGACAAAAATAGAGATTTTTGGGGGAGTTTAGAAAAATTATCAAATAAAAAAGAATAATAACATATACTCTTACAAAAACTATAGATTTCTAGTAACTGGAAGGAATATAGAAAAGTTATAAAATTTTAAGGAGATTGGTTAATATATGTTAAATATAAAAACTCTTGAAACTTGGTTGTGGAATGCTGCTTGCAGTATTCGGGGAGCTGTGGATGCTCCGAAATTCAAGGATTATATCCTGCCTCTGGTTTTTGTGAAAAGACTTTCTGATGTTTTTGAGGATGAAATTAAAAGACTTTCTGAAGAATTTGGTGATGGAAAAACCGCATTGGAGATTGTTTCAAAAGACCATAATCTGGTGAGATTCTTTATTCCAAAACAGGCAGCCTGGCAACAAATAAGGAAGCAGACAACCAAAATCGGAGAGAAATTGACGGATGCAATTCGTGCAATAGCAAAGGAAAATCCTAAATTACAGGGGGTAGTGGACATAGTTGATTTTAATGCCACTGTCAGCGGGCAGAGAATAATAGACGATGGCAAGCTAAGCAGCCTGATAGAGATTATAAGCAAACACAGGCTTGGTTTAAAAGATACTGAGCCTGATATTCTTGGAAGGGCATATGAGTATTTGCTTCGCAAGTTCGCAGAAGGGCAGGGGCAGAGCGCAGGAGAGTTTTACACTCCCAAAGAAGTTGGATGGATTATGGCTTATATTTTAGATCCTGAGCAAGGTCAAGAGGTTTATGATCCTGCGTGTGGTTCGGGAGGATTACTTGTTAAATCCCAACTTGCTCTTAAGGAAAAAGAGAAGAAGATTTCAAAACCTTTGAGGCTTTACGGACAGGAGCAGAATCACGTTACTTATGCAATGGCAAAGATGAATATGATTATTCACGATATGGAAGGCGACATTGCAATAGGAGATACACTCCGTAATCCGAAATTTCTTGAGGGAAGTGTATTGAAAACCTTTGATTTGGTTGTGGCTAATCCTATGTGGAATCAGGATGGCTATAACAGTGAGTTTTATGAGTCTGACACATTCAACCGCTTTAATAATGGTTACCCACCTGCAAGCTCTGCTGATTGGGGCTGGGTTCAGCTTATGTTTGCTTCATTAAACAAGAACGGAAAAGCTGCAATAGTTCTTGATACCGGTTCTGTTGCAAGAGGTTCAGGAAACAAAGGAAGTAACAGAGAGAGGGAAATTCGCAAGGCATTCGTAGATAATGACTGGATAGAGGCAGTTTTGCTTTTGCCCGAAAATCTATTTTACAACACAACTGCACCAGGAATTATCTTAATACTGAACAAAAACAAGCCAAAGGAAAGAAAAAACAGGATTATGTTGATAAATGCCTCTTTAGAGTTTGAAAAAGGACGACCTAAGAATTTCATACCAGATGATAAAATTGAAAAAATAGCCAAGGTATTTCATGATTGGAAGAGCATAGACAAATTTACAAAAATAATCACTAACGAAGAAGCTGAGAAGAACGATTATAATTTAAGCCCGTCAAGATATGTTGGTAATGGCAAAGAAGAAGAATATCGGGATGTTGATGAGATACTTGTTGAGCTGGCAGAACTTGAAGAGGAGAGACAGAAGACAGACAGAGAACTTAACGAAATAATGAAAAAAATCACTCAAAAAGGATTTTTGAAATAAGAATGAAAAGCAAGGCAGTAGTAGAAAACGGATTCATGGAGACTGAAATCGGCTTGATTCCTGAAGATTGGAAAACTGTGAAATTGGGAGATGTTGCAGAAATTAGTTCTGGAGGTTCTGCGCCCCAAGGAGACAATTATTTTAATGGCAAAAATCCATTTATTAGAGTACAGCATATTGACCGAGAAGGTGACAGGGTAATCAAATGGGATTTAATAACCGATGATGCTGTAAAGAAATATAAACTTAAGATATATCCCAAAGGGACAATAGTTTTCCCCAAAAGTGGTGCTTCGATTTATTTAGAGAAAAGAGCGATGCTTCCATTAGATGCATATATAGTAAGTCACCTTTGTGCTGTAATTTCTAATGATAAAAATGTAAACCAAAAATTTCTATTTTATGAATTGAGAAATATTGAACTTTCAAAAGATAAGGCCGACGGATACCCTACTTTGAATCTATCCGAAGTCAAAAATGTTAAAGTAATTATCCCCTCGCCCTTAGAACAGCAGAAAATCGCCTTTGTCCTGTCGAAAATCCAGCAGGCTATTGAACAGCAGGATAAAATAATTGAAACAACAAGAGAACTAAAGAAATCCCTTATGAATAAACTTTTCACTGAAGGCTTACTTGGCGAAGAACAAAAAGAAACCGAGATTGGTTTGATGCCGAAGAGTTGGGAAGTCGCAAGGATAGCTGGTGTGTATGAATTTACAAAAAAACCTAAAAAGCTTGATGTGAAACGTTATAAAAAAATACCATTTATTCCTATGGTTTGTATCTCTGAAGAGCAAAGAACCATTGATAAATATGATTTAAAAGACAAAGTTGGAAGTGGTACCTTTATATTAAAAGAGGATTTAATTGTAGCGAAGATTACCCCTTCATTCGAAAATGGAAAACAGGGGATTGTGAAGGATTTACCACTTGACTTTGGATATGCAACTACCGAAGTTTGGCCAATTCATGAGGTAAAAAACAAGAGCAATATCGATTATTTATATTACTATCTTAAGAAGCCAGATATTAGGAATGAAGTTGCAGGAAAAATGGAAGGTAGTACTGGAAGGCAAAGAGTTCCCAAAAACGTTTTAGAGAATTTAAAAATTCCTTTTCCGAGATATGTGGAACAGGGAGAAATTTCTGGAATTTTTATCAGTTTGGATGCAAAACTTTCCCAAGCCGAATCCAAAAAACAAACCATTCAAGCTTTATTCAGAACCATGCTTAATCAATTGATGACCGGGAAAGTTAGAGTAAAAGATTTAGATATAGAGGTTAATTGAAATGTCCGAAAGAAAAATTGTCCAGGAACCGTTGATTGAATATGCCAAGCAAATCGGATGGACTTATTTAACTAGAGATGAAGCTGTAGTCCTAAGACGTGGCGAGGCAGGATTATTCTTTTATAATATCCTTAAAGAGCAGTTAATGAATTTAAACAAAGGAATAATCAATAATGAAAAGGCAAATGAAAT
>JAUVIV010000028.1 GCA_030592575.1 bacterium
AGAAATCATAGAGATTGAAGATTGGCTTAATAATAGACCAAGGAAGTGCTTGAATTATCAAACACCATTGGAAGTCTTGGAAAAAGAAAGGAGCGTTGCACTTGCTGGTTGAATTCAGTTTTTAATAAAATAGGCAGAAACAAATTTAACAAAAGAGAAGTAAAAAACAAGGAGGAAAAATGATTAAATTGTTTATTGAATTATTTTTTATAACCTTTGTAAAGATTGAACCTTCTTTTGTATGGGATGGAACGAGTTATACAGTCATAGAACACAGCAAAAAAAACGAACAAATTATCTCTCGAAAAAATAAATCAACCAAGTCACCAATATTCGGGGCTAATATTCGAATAAATTCTGATACTACATCAGATCAAATATCTCCTTTTATAACATCTACGAGTGAAGGAAATATTTATGTTGTATGGAGTGATAGAGAAGCTGAAGTTAAGAGCAATAATAACGTTCGTTTCTCAAAATCAGCAAATAAAGGATTAAACTGGTCATCTCCAAATCCATTGATAAGCGATAGTTCACGAGGAACAATAACTGCTCCTTCTATCAAAATGGGAGGAGATAATGTTCTTTATACTGCATGGAATTCCGGTATGTGTTTTGATAAATCCAATGACTACGGAGAAACATGGGGAATTGATATATGCCCAAACGATACTTTATTCACTATTAGTAGTCACTTGAATTGCTCATTTGTAACTGTTGGAGACACAATCTACATGGCATTCCTCAGAGCACCAGAACCTCCTCCGGACTTCAAAGTTTATTTCGTTAAATCCGAAGATGGAGGAATTACATGGACAGGAGCAAAACGCATAAGTGCTTTTCCCCCGGGAAGTGCTTGTACAAGCATGTCCTTAGGGATTGATGCCATGAACAATCTTTATATAATATGGAGAGATGCCTATGATATTGGGTTTAGCAAATCTACTGATAAAGGAGACACATGGACTAATCCTGTGTACAATATACCAGATACATACGGAGACTGTGTATCTCCTCCTTGTCTTTACGTTGGAAAAGATGGCACATTATCTGTAGTCTGGTCTTATTATCAGGATGCAACTCATAAAGGAACTTGTTTTGCCAAATCAAATGATACTGGAGCAACCTGGACTCATCCTAATATTCTGCTTGATACTATTGTTGCTACTTCCCAATTTATAGATGGCAACAATAATAATTTATACATTACTTATAGCGATGCTGCTAACATTTACTTCACAATGTCCACTGACACCGGTTCAACATGGTCACCCAAAGAAATAGTCAATGACACTGACGTAAATGACCGTAATTACCCTATTTTAGATGCAGATGAAGATGGAAATATTTATATTGTTTGGGGCGATAAACGGAAAGGTATTTGGGATATATATTTTAGCGCAGGACAAGTTGCCGGAATTGAAGTAGAAGATGCAATAATTCCACCTTATACCACAAGTATTGCACCAAATCCTTTTACTATTAAAACCAATATACAATATCAAGTAAAGAATTACGGGAAAGTTACATTAGACATATATGATATAAAAGGATGTCGAGTAAAAGAACTCGTTAATGAAACGAAGCAAGCTGGTCGTCATAAAATTTACTGGGACGGATATGCTGATTTAGGCAAAGAGATTCCTGCTGGCATCTACTTCTTGAAATTAACTACTGCTTCTCATTCTATTGCGAGCAAACTGATAAAACTTCGATAGAAGAATGTAATTTTTTAGCTTTGGAAAAACAAAAAATTATAGAGATAAAAACTGCTACAACAAATTTGAAAATTAACCTATCTTTTTATTTCCAATCAAGGAACGAACACTGGAGGGTTTCCCGTTATCTATATAAACTCTCGGAACTCTTGAGCATATTCTTGTTGCTATTTCATAATTCAAAGTCCCTGCAAGCTCGGCAACCATATCAACTGTAATTTCAAGTTCACCATCTCTGCCAATAAGAGTAACCCTCTCCCCCATCTGCACATCAGGAATATGAGTTACATCTATTATAGTGAGATCCATACATACAACCCCAATAATTGGCGCCAACTTGCCTTTTATAAGTACCTGCCCTTTGTTGGAAAGCGAACGCGGATAGCCATCTCCGTATCCTACCCATAAAGTAGCTATCTTTTGATTTTTCTTTGTTTTATATGTCCTTCCGTAACTTATACCTACTCCTTTAGGAAGTGAATTCAATTGACACACTTTTGTATATAAACTCAAAATGGGCTCAACTTTAATACTTTTTTGACATTCGGGAGAAGTATATACACCATAAAGAAGTATTCCAGGTCGCACCATATCAAAATAACTTCCCGGAAAATTAAGAATAGCCGCAGTACTCGCAGTATGCACCAACGGAATATGAATATTCTTACTCTCTAATTCTTTGACTACTTCTTTAAATCTATCAATTTGTATTTCAGTAAAATCACTATCAGGAATATCAGGCTCGGTCAGATGAGTAAACACACTATCTACCACAAGATTCTTAAGCTCCAGCAACGAGATTACAAATTCAACTCCTTTAGCCATAGGAACTCCCGTACGTTCCATACCCGTATCAACTTCAATATGAACTTTAACCCGCTTTCCCATACGCTTTGCTTCCTTGTTAAGCTCAACCGCAAAAGGATAATACGTAACAGTTGGGATAAAATCTTCCCTGACTATGGTTTTTATATTATTTACTCCGGTAGGTGAAAGAATGACTACAGGCAATCCGATTTCCTTTAATTCAAGTGCCTCATCAATTGAAGCGACTCCAAGCATATCAATTGCCTCTTCTTTCAGAACGCGAGAAATTTCTACTGCTCCATGTCCGTAAGCATCCGCCTTAACAACAGCGAGGATTCTTACAGTCTGATGGTCGGATAGTTGGAGGACTTGCTTTAAAGCTTTTATATTTTTCCTGAATTTATCTAAATCTACAACTGCCCAAGTTCGTTCATCCATAATTATAGCAAATTTATCTTTGTCTTTGAGGAAAGTCAAGAAAATAGTTGACAAAGAAAGAAGTCATCGTACTTTGTTAAGTATGATAAGAGCTACTACTATATTAGGAGTGGTGCAAAAAGGAGAAGCTGCAATCGGTGGAGATGGACAGGTTACTCTTAATGACACCATTATGAAGAGCAAAGCTTGTAAAATCCGCAAGCTTTACAAGGGAAAAATTCTGGTTGGATTTGCAGGAGGAGTCGCAGATGCTCTCACTTTATTCGCTAAGTTTGAAGCAAAGCTTGAGGAATATAGTGGAAATTTGGAACGTGCTGTCGTAGAACTTGCAAAAGAATGGCGAACTGATAAAATGCTCAGAAGACTTGAAGCTGTTATTGGAATCCTTGACAATGAGCATGCTTATATAGTCTCGGGAAATGGCGATATAATTGAACCGGACGATGGTATAATCGCTCTTGGTTCAGGAGGAAGTTATGCTCTTGCCTGTGCCAGAGCCCTTGTTAAGCATTCAAAACTGAGTGCCAAAGAAATTGTAAAAGAATCCATCCAAACCGCCGCCTCAATATGCATCTACACAAATGACCAGATTACAGTAAAAAGTTTGTAAAAAGGAAGTTGTCTGATGGTCTTATCGTCAGATAGTTGTATTGTCAGATAGCCTTATAGTCAAATGGTCAAATAGTTAAAAAGATTTGACCGCAGATTACGCGGATAACGAGAAGTAGGAGCAATTTTCAATTGCGATTTATATTATCGCAGATAGAATCTGCTCCTACACAAAAAAATAGCAAGGAGAAAGATACTAACCCGGATGCATACTTTTTAGTGCAAGGTAAAAAAACCCTCGACTAAAGTCGGGTAGAAAAGAATCTTAATAAAAAAGTGGAACCTTACAAACTTGTTCTTGAACTTCTTATGGCAGGTATTGCCTTAATAACTCTGGCTGTAGTAGTTGGCAGTCTTTATTTTTGGAAAGACCGGCAAACAATGCGTAAAGAGATTATGGATGTAGCCGAAAAGGCTGTAAAAAAAGATGCAAAAGAAATTATAGATGAAGCAAAAGCAGAGCTTGCACAATACGCTCAAAAATTCAAGGAAGAAATGGAGCAGGTAATACGAAAAGCAAAAAATAAGGGAAAAGAGGTAGAAGAAATTAATGAAAAGATGAAAGAGAAGTTTGACTCCGTTAATAAAAAAGTTGCTATGGCGACCCCACCAAGCGAACTTGAAACAGACAGAGAAAAAGAAGCACGGGACCTATTGGAAAAAGGAAATGAATTCTATAACAAGAAAAACCTTGATTCTGCAGTAGCTAATTACACCAAAGCAATTGATAAGAACCCCAGTTATGCCAGAGCTTTTTACAATCGTGGAAATGCTTATAATGATAAAGATGACTACGATACTGCAATTCAAGATTTTGATAAAGCAATAGAGCTTGACCCAAAATTTGCCAGAACTTTTAACAGTCGTGGAGATGCTTATTATTATAAGGGGGACTACGATACTGCAATTCGTGATTATACGAAGGCAATAGAGCTTGACCCAAAATTTGCCGAAGCTTTTTACAATTGTGGAATTGCTTATAAAAATAAGGGAGACTACGATACTGCAATTCGTGATTACACGAAGGCAATAGAGCTTGACTCAAACTATGCCAAGGCAATGGCAAATATGGGGCGTGCTTATGAGTCAAAAGGGGATAAGAAGAATGCGAGAATGTGGTATAAGAAAGCACTAAGGAACAAAGAATTTATGACAGATAGTAGAGAGAAAAAAGTTAGACAATGGCTTGAGAATCTGGAAGAGTGAGAAATGAGTTGTAGAGTTATGGGGTTCAGCATAAGGGATCAAGATAAAGAGTAGGTTGAAGCCTCTGCTTTAATCTACCCAGAGTTCCTGAGCTTTCCTTTGCGTCATCGCAAAGGAGCCCATCCATGGGAGCATAGCTAAATTGTGTGAATGGAGAGTTGTTTATTAGAAAATATGGAGTGCAAAAACTCTGTTTTTGCATACAACAACAGAGTCGTTGCACTCCAAAAAGATATAGATATTAGTTAAAGATTTGACCGCGGATAGCATGGATAAAATGATTTATCTGCAATATCTGCGACATCCGCGGTTAAAAAAAACAAACAAATAAGGAGAAAATAATATGACAAAAATAGATGAACTAACTCCGAAACAAATCGTAAAAGAACTTGACCGATATATAATTGGACAGGATGACGCAAAACGAAGCGTAGCTATTGCTCTTCGGAATCGGTGGAGGAGACAGAAAGTTAAAGGAGAAATCCGTGAAGATATAATGCCAAATAATATAATCCTCATAGGTCCCACTGGCGTAGGCAAAACGGAAGTCGCAAGACGACTGGCGGGTCTCACTGAAGCTCCATTCATAAAAGTTGAGGCATCTAAATTTACTGAGGTTGGATATGTAGGGAGGGATGTTGAGTCAATGATTAGAGACTTGATGAATATATCCGTCAATATGGTGCGTAGAGAGAAACTTAAATCTATTCGGAAGCGAGCAGAAGCTGCAAGCGAGGAAAAAATCCTTGACCTTCTTTTGCCAGCTAAGAAAAAAGATACCGATAAAGAGGCAACTAAAGAAAGCCGCGAGAAACTCAGAAAAATGCTTCGCGCAGGAAAACTAAAGAAAAGACAAGTGGAATTAACTATCGAACTTCAGGCATTCCCCCTTATGGAAATAATGTCTCCTATGGGACTTGAGGAAATGGACTCATCAATCCAAGATATGGTAAGTTCAATGATGCCAAAGAAGCGTAAAAAGAGAAAGGTTTCAATAGAAGATGCGAGACGGATTCTGATTCAACAGGAGGCACAGAAGCTTGTTGATATGGACGAAGTAATCAATGAAGCAAGACATAAACTGGAAAACTCCGGTATAGTTTTCCTTGACGAGATTGATAAAATAATAGGAACAAGTGGAAAATTCGGACCGGATGTCTCAAGAGCTGGAGTTCAGCGTGATTTACTTCCTGTAGTAGAAGGCAGTTCCGTTATGACAAAACATGGGATAGTGCGGACAGACCATATCTTATTCTTCGCCGCAGGAGCATTCACAGGCAGCAAACCTTCCGATCTCATTCCGGAGCTTCAAGGAAGATTCCCTATAAGAGTTGAGCTTAAAAACCTAACCAAAAAGGACTTCAAGCGTATTTTAACTGAGCCGGAAAATGCTCTGGTTAAACAATATATCGCACTCTTAAAAACAGAGAATGTACATCTTGAGTTCACTGAGGATGCAATATCTGAAATGGCTTACTATGCAAGTTACGTCAACGAGATTACAGAAAATATAGGAGCCAGAAGGTTGCAAACAATAATGCTTACGGTACTTGAGAAATATCTATTCGCATTACCCAATCGGAAAAGGTCAATAAAGATAGATGCGAAATACGTAAAGAGTCAGATTCAGAATATCGTAAAAGATCACGACCTCGCACGGTACATACTATAAAGCATCTAATTCAAGATATACTCCTGTAGTCTCTAATAGTTAAAAAAAAGTTTACAAGCAATATATAATAGATTACCTAATATAGTTAGGTAGATAAATAACTTATTAGTTTCTAAAGCTAAGGAGGATAAAATGAAAAAGTACTTTATTTTAATGTTGCTTTTGCCGGGAATTTTAAAAGCTACACCCATAGCACCTTCAATAAACGGAGCGAAAGGACTTCATCATATAATGTCGGCAGACTTAGGATATCCTGGTATTTTTCATTTTAAACTTTCGATACGAGCCGCTACATCGGATTTAGGTGTTTATCACCCTTATCCTGAGTTGGATAGCTTGCGACTCCCTACGGGAAATACTTTGATAGATAGTAGTCTTAGTGCTATAGATACATACTTTGGTGGTAGTTTTGATTTTGCTTTGGGCTGGGCTGTTACGCGATGGCTTGAGATTAATGTAAGAGGAAGATACTGGAGTGATTACATAGACTGCGATGATACACCCCATTTGAGAAGAATAGCCGAGCCGTATGAGAATTGGTTTTATAATGGGTGGGAAAATAGAGCATCGACAGACAGAGGAGACACAGATATTGGAGCTAAATTTGTTTTTGGTTCCAAAATTGCTTTATATCCTTATGTTTCTATTCCTACCGGCACAGAAAGAAATGATACCCTATATGATGCTTCTTACTTTACTAAACGTACACGTGCCAATCATGGCGGATTATTCAGATATTTCACAAATGGCAAAATAACACCGGGAATTTCCTTGTTGCTAAGCAATTCGACTAAAACCGAATCACCTATAAGCGGATACTTGAACCTCGGCTATAAAATGAATGGAGGAGATGCAAATGAATACACATACGGATTAGGAGCAGATATTCTTTTCTTTGACTATTTTGACCCTTTTGTAGAATTTTGGGGTAGCAGACGCTCTTTTGGAGAAGACCCATTTGGAGATCATCCTCCTTCTTATGTAACTTTAGGAATGAAATTTATCGGCAAAGGAATAAATGCAGACATTGGTGTGGATTTTCTTGTCTTAGGAAAAAGAGACTATGACTTTCTTGACTTTGCTCAATACCCGGATGACCACGTAACAACAGGCTGGGGAGCAAGACCTACTTGGGCAATAAACTTAGCATTCGGCTACTCGTATGATTTTTACAATATGCGACCTATTACAAACAAGGGAATGATAATTGGACAAATAGTTGATGCAATAACAAAAGAGTCAATAGATGCAATAATATCAGTTACCGGTACACAAAGATTGATAAGTGACCCCTTAACCGGAGTGTATGAAGCAAAAGTTTCTCCCGGTAAAACAAGAGTGATTGCAGTCAAGAAGGGTTACAAGTCTAAAACAAAAATTGCGATGGTTCCAAGAGGAGAAAAAATAGTTGTAGATTTCGCACTTGAGCCAATAATAAGTCATGGTATTATTACCGGTAAAATAGTTGATAAATGGACAACTAAGCCTATTCAAGATGTAGGGATTTCACTATCACGCGGAGAAACAGAACTCACATCTGCAAGCATTGAGCCCGGTACCATCACCAAAACAATTAGAAACAAAACTTACAAAATGAATCCTAAAACCGGCACATGGACATTACTCAGAGAATCTGCAAAAAAGGAAGATATAACTACAACTATCGGCGGAAAGTTATACAGACTAAATATGTTAACAGGAGACTGGGAAGTACTTGAAGGAGCAAGTGAATCTCTTAATGAAGAAGATATAACTATGATTATTGATGGGGAATTACACCGATTAAATGTCATTACAGGAAAGTGGGAAAATGTAACGGTTCCTGTCAAATTTGAGGATATTGTAAAAGAAGAGGATATTACTCAAACTATAAAAGGCGAACTTTACAAACTAAATGTAGTAACTAATGTATGGGAGATAGTAAAAGTTCCTACTACTAATGTTGAAGAGATTGCAGATACTATCGTTGCAAGCAACGAAGAAGGACTTTATCAATTAGATCTTGTCCCACCAGCCACTCATCATGTTACTGTATCAAAAGAAGGTTATATCTCTCAACTTTCACCAATTGTTTGTAAAGCCAATGCGACATCTGTTCTCAACTTTGAATTACTTGCTGAGAAAATAGTTCTTAGAGGAATACACTTTGAATTTGACCAGGCAAATCTCCTTGTAGATTCTTATACAATGCTTGAGAAACTATACAGATTTCTTAAAGACAATCCGAAATTATGTGTTGAAATAGGTGGACATACTGACTGGGTAGCAAGTGATGGGTACAATATGGAGCTATCAACTCGCAGGGCTGATGCAGTAAGAAATTATCTCATAAAACACGGCATATCTCCAAGTAAAATAATTGCTAAAGGATATGGCGAATCTGTACCTATAGCAAGTAACAAAACAGATGAAGGTCGTGCTCTTAATCGTCGTATAGAACTGACAATTTTGAAAAAATAAATTTCATTTAGGGATAATGACCTATATTACTTTGTGAGTTACAGATTACAGTGTTTTGATTATTATTCTCGTCATTTCATGATAAGCTCTTTTTAATCTGTATCCAGCTAATGAAAGTTTGTATTATTTCTGATTTGTATTATCCTTATCCTGGTGGAATATCGGAACATGTGCATCATACTGCATTAGAACTTAAGAGATTGGGACACGAGGTTAAAATATTGACTACGAATTATTCTAAAAAATTTGATTTCTGCGACTCATCTACTGTTCTCCAAAACACAACTGTCGTTAGAGTTGGCAAAGCTATACCTTGCTCAATAAACAAATCTATCGGCGTAATACCAATAGGTTTTAATCTTTCTGGAAAAATTCAAGGATTTTTGAACACACGAACAAACGGGAATATAACTTCGAATTTCGATGTAATACATTTACATACTCCTAATGCTTATTTACCACTTTTTACAATCAAACATTCCAAATCATTAAATATCGCAACTTACCATTCAAACGCTCCCAAACTTAAATGGCATACTTATGCAGCTCGTATAACTCGTTCATATATAGACAAAGTAGATGGTGCAATCGCAGTATCTGATACAGCTCTTGATGCTATAGAAAGATTTATTGATTTTCCTCATACTATTATACCTAATGGCATAGATACAGAAAGATTTTCTCCTGAAGTAGAACCATTTTCTAAATTTAAAAACGGAGGACCAAATATCTTATTTGTTGGCAGATTTGAACAGAGAAAAGGGTTGAAATACTTGCTTCAAGCATTTCGAGAAGTTCGTAAAAAAATGCCGACTGCAAGGCTCATTATAGTAGGTAGTAAAAATAGAAGCCAACAAAAAACCACCAACCAGAAAGGAATTTATTTTGAGGGAAGAGTGTCTCCGGAAAATGTGCCAAGATATTATGCATCGTGTGATATTTATTGCTCACCGGCTATCGGCGGAGAAAGTTTTGGTATTGTTCTATTAGAAGCAATGAGTAGCGGGAAACCAGTTATTGCAAGTAATATTTTTGGATATAGAGAAGTTATAACAGATGGAGAAGATGGAATATTGGTTGAGCCCAAAAACCCAGATGCTCTTGCTCAAAAACTAATAGAGATTCTTGCTAATAAAGAACTTACGACACGCTTAGGCAAAAACGGACGCAAAACCGCTCTTAAATATTCATGGGAAAAGGTAACTAAAAGAATAGAAAGTTTTTATTACGAGATAGCTGAGAAGAAAAATATAAAATTCCAAGATTAAAATATTAAATGATGAACATAGTACATATAATGAAAAAAATTAATGATTTGGAGGGATACAGTGGATAAGATATACATAGGTATAGATATAGGGTCAGTTTCAATAAACATTGCAGTATTAGAAGAAGGACTTGATAAATCAAGTTCCGACAAAAAATCAAACCCCTGCAGTACAAAAACACAATTTGTTGCAAACAACAAGAAAATACTTGAGGAAAGATATGTAAGGATAGAAGGCAATCCTATTAAGAAAGTATATAAGGAATTAAAAGATATATTTGAGAAATTACAAATCGCAAATCACAAATCGCAAGAGGGATTTGATAAATCAAGTCCCCACAATCGCAATCAGGAGATTGCTCCTACATCAAAAAATACCCAACAACCGGAGATTTACATAGCAACAACGGGCTCCGGTGGTAAACTTCTTGCAAAGATTTTAGGTATCCCATTTGTAAATGAAGTGATTGCTCAAGCACAGGCAAGTTGGCATATGTATCCCGAAGTTCGCTCAATAGTTGAATTAGGAGGCGAGGATTCAAAATTCATAAGCATAAAAAACAAGAATGGAATACATACAATCGCTGACTTTGCAATGAACACCCTTTGTGCCGCAGGAACAGGAAGCTTTTTAGATCAGCAATCTGCTCGACTTGGACTTGATATTAAGAAGTTTTCAGAGCTTGGACTTACCTCAAAACATCCTCCGAGAATAGCCGGTAGATGTAGTGTATTTGCAAATACAGATATGATACATTTGCAACAGGAAGGAACTTCTGTACAGGATATAGTTGCAGGATTATGTTTTGCACTTGCGAGGAACTTCAAATCAGTAATTGCAAAAGGCAAGAAATTTACCCCACCTGTTTTGTTCCAAGGAGGTGTAGCTTATAATCTCGGAATGAGAAAAGCATTCAAAGAAATACTCGGGCTTAAAGATAGTGAATTTATTATACCTGAGCATTTCGCATCTATGGGAGCAATAGGAGCAATATTATCACAAACTGCACATCATAAAATACAAATTACAGATTTAGATAAAATACAGAAATTTTTAGATAAAGACACGGAAAATCGCAACACACTTAAACCTCTTAGTTACGTCAATCGTGAATCAAAAATCTTTAATCGTGATAATTCTACGGTTAATGAAGTATGGATGGGAATAGATATCGGCTCAATTTCAACAAATGTGATTCTTTTAGATAAAGACAAGAAACTTGTTGCACGAAGATATCTATGGACTCAAGGCAGACCAATAGATGCAGTTTTACGTGGAATCCATGAAATCGGAGAGGAAGTAGGTAAAAAAATAGAAGTGAAAAAAGTGGGAGTAACAGGAAGCGGAAGATATATGATAGGAGACCTCGTAGGTGCAGACATTGTGAGAAATGAAATTACAAGTCAGGCAAGAGCATCGGCTGAGATAGATCCCAATGTAGATACAATCTTTGAAATCGGTGGACAGGATTCAAAATATATTAGCCTGCATAATGGTGTTATATGTGATTTTGAGATGAATAAAGTATGTGCAGCTGGAACCGGTTCCTTTTTAGAAGAACAAGCAGAGCGACTTAATTTAAATATAAAAGAAGAATTTGGAAAATGTGCTCTTAGCAGCAAATCACCAATAGGACTTGGAGATAGATGTACTGTCTTTATGCAATCAAGTTTAACCAACTGGCAACAAAAGGGAGCATTGCGTGAAGATCTTGCGGCAGGACTTGCGTACTCTATTGCTCAAAATTACCTTAACAAAGTTGCAACAGGAAAGAAGATTGGGGGAAAAATCTTTTTCCAGGGAGCAGTTGCTTTTAATAAGGCAATTGTGGCAGCTTTCCAAGAAATATTAGGGCAAGAGATAAACGTTCCACCTAATAACGATGTAACAGGAGCAATAGGAGTAGCGATTCTCTCAATGGAAGCAGAATACCAAGAATCGAAAAGCAAATTCAAGGGATTTGATTTATCCGGAAGAAAATATAACATTGAGAGATTTGAGTGCAAAAGCTGTCCCAATCATTGCGAGATAAAGAAAGTAATACTTGAAGGAGAGGAACCCTTATACTATGGGTCAAGATGCGAGAAATACGAAAAAAAGTCACAAGTCATAAGTCAAAAGTCAAAAGTTGATTTATTTAATGTTCGCGAAAAATTACTTCTTGAATCTTACAACCTGCAACCTGCAACCCACAACCTGCAACCTGTAGTTGGGATTCCGAAAGCACTTATATTCCATGAATATTTGCCATTTTGGACAACATTCTTTAAAGAGCTTAACTGTAAAATAATTTTATCAGAATCAACAAATAAGAATATTATTCATAATGGAGTAGAAGCAACCGTTTCTGATCATTGTTTTCCAATAAAGGCATGTCACGGACATGTATTGAATTTAATAGAAAAAGGCGTTGATTATATATTTTTACCCAGCTTGATTTCAATGAAAAAAGAGTATTTTAATGTTCAAGAAAGTTATGCTTGTCCATTTGTTCAAGCCATTCCTTATCTAATTAAATCGGCAATCGATTTAAAGGGAGTAAAACTTATTGCTCCAATTCTACACCTCAAAAGAGACAAGAAATTGATTGAAAAAACTTTAATCAAAATTGGCAATGACTTGGGGAAGAAAAAGACTGCTATAATCAAAGCAATTGATTTATCTTTTAAATCACAGGACAAATTTTACACAAGTATAAAGAAAGAGGGAGAAAAAATTATTGATAAAGAATCGCTTGAAACTCGCTCCCATAAGCCGGCAATTATATTAATTGGAAGACCCTATAACACTTGCGACAGAGGATTGAATCTTAATATTCCCAAAATACTAAGTGATTTAGGAATACTCGTAATACCTATGGACTTTTTGCCTCTTGAAAGCATTGACATAGATAAGAAACACTCAAATATGTACTGGAAATATGGGCAGCGAATTTTAGTTGCAGCTGAGTTAATAAAAAAATACCCAAATCTTTATCCATTGTATATAACAAATTTTGGATGTGGTGCAGATTCTTTTGTAATGAGACACTTTAAAGATACGGTTGGAGATAAACCACATTTAATAATTGAAGTTGATGAACATTCTGCACCGGCAGGTGTTATAACAAGATGTGAAGCATTTTTAGACTCAATAAAAGGTTCAGAGATTAAACTTCAAAGTTCAGAATCAAAATTAAAAAGCACTGCATCTACTGTTCTGAAATCAGAAGTTTCCGGAGAAGACAAGATAAGAACATTATTCATTCCATTTATGGGAAACAATTCAAGGGTAGTTGCAGCTGCGTTTAGGCATTGTGGTATTCCATCACAAGTACTACCTGTCACAGATTCAAAAGCCCTTGAATTTGGGAGAAAACATACTACGGGCAAGGAATGTTACCCTTATACACTAACAACAGGAGATATGATAAAATTTCTCAAATCTCCTGATACTAAGCGAGAAGAGACTGCATTTTTTATACCAAGAGCAAGTGGTCCCTGTAGATTAGGACAGTACAGTGCACTCCAGAGAATTGCCTTGAACGAACTTGGCTATGAGGATGTTCCTATAATTTCACCAAATCAGGCAAAAAGATTTCATAAAACTTTAAAAGCATACGGACAAAATTTCGAGAAGAGAGGCTGGTACGGAATCTGTGCAGTTGATATATTGGACAAGCTTGTGCACTCTATAAGACCTTATGAAATCAATAAAGGAGAGACAGATAAAATCTATGAGGAATGCCTTGATTTAATTTGCAAGGAAGTAGAAGGGAAAAACGATGTAACTAAAATAATGCCTACTATAAAAAAGAAGTTTCTTGCTATACCTATTAAGCGTGAGGCAAGACCTCTAATAGGAATTACCGGCGAGATATACGTAAGAAGTCATCATTTTTCCAATGACAATATTGTAAGAAGAATAGAAGACCTGGGAGGAGAAATAGAATTATCAGGAACTTCGGAATGGTTTTTCTATACAAATTTTAGACGAAAAGAAGATAGTATTATAGATAAAAATTACAAGGAACTAATTTCGTATTGGCTACAAGGTTTATGGCAACAACGAGTAGCTAACAAAACAGAAAAAGAATTTCATGGATATATAAACCATTTAAAAGAGCCAACTACCAAGCAGATATTTGCCCATTCTAATCCTTATTTGCACCAAACTGTTGAAGGAGAAGCCGTCCTCACTGTAGGAAAATGTATAGATTTTATGCAAAATGGGATAGATGGTATAATAACTGTAATGCCATTTACTTGTATGCCCGGAACAAACACGGCAAGCATCATGGCACAGGTACAAGAAAAATATAATGTTCCTTACTTGAACATTGCTTACGATGGAGTCGAACAGTCAACAACTCAGACAAGACTTGAGGCGTTTATGCATCAAACGTATCAATATCAAAAAGCAAAAAACAAAAAATAAAAATGAGCGGAATATTGCTAATAATTCCGGTATTTGCAATAATTATTCTGTCCACCCTCATAGTAAAAATTGCAGCAATATATTTAAAACTCACAGGGCTTAACTCAAAGACAGCACACTTCCAAGCTTTATCCGCATTTACAAGAACCGGATTTACTACAAAAGATTCTGAATTAATAATGAAATATGACAAACGACGTCAAATTATAATGATTTTAATGATTCTCGGTAATGCCGGACTGGTAGGTATAGTAACCACACTTATTGTATCATTTACAAAAAGCTCTGCTTTCCAAATATACTTTCAATTATTATTGTTGATTTTAGGACTTTTCATACTTTATAAAATAGCTTCGCATAAAGGCTGGACACGTAAATTCACCAGAGTTATTGAGAAAAAGCTCTTACTTAGAAAAAGACTTGAGAAAAAAAGAATAGAAGAAATCATACACCTTACCGAAGATTATAGCATCGTAGAAATTAATTTATCCAAAAAATCCAAAGATATAGGCAAAAAACTTTCAAGTGCCAGTCTTCGGGAAAAAGATATCCTCGTTTTAGCAATAGAACGAAATGATAGTGTTATTCCTGCTCCAAAAGGAAGTAATGTTTTAAAATCAGGAGATACCTTGATATGTTACGGAAAACTTAAAAATCTCCGAAAGATATAAGTTGAGAATGCAAAAGTCAAAAAATAGACCACAGACTATAAACCACAGACTAAAGACTAACAGAAAAAAAATCTTTGGGCTTATATCCTTAGTCTTATATTTTTTTGTTAGTCCACAAGCTTTTGCTAAAGGAGCTACGGTTAAGCCCAAAGAAGCAATGTATTGGGAAAAACTTGAGGACAAAACAGTTCGGTGTAATTTATGTCCTCACCATTGTATTCTTAAAGACAATCAAACCGGACTTTGCAGAGTCAGAAAAAACAAGAAAGGAAAACTTTACACCCTTAATTATGAATTGCCTTGTGCAGTTCACATAGATCCAATAGAGAAAAAACCATTATTTCATTTTCTCCCAAACACTCCTGTTTTTTCAATCGCTACCGCAGGATGCAACTTTAGATGCAAGTTTTGTCAGAACTGGCAGATTTCACAAAGATGTCCGACAGAAACTGAAAACACGTGGCTTTCGCCACAAAAGGTTGTAGAATTAACTCAAAAAAATGAATGTCCTTCAATTGCTTACACTTATTCCGAACCCACTAATTTTTATGAGTATATGATTGAGACAGCAAAACTTGCACGAAAAGCAGGAGTAAAAAATACTATACATTCAAATGGATACATAAATCCAAAACCATTAAAAGCACTTTGCAAATATCTCGATGCCGCAAATATTGATTTAAAAGGATTCACTGAGGAATTTTATCAAGAGTTATGTGGCGGAAGGCTGGAACCGGTTTTGCAAAGTTTGAAGATTTTAAAAGAAGAAGGTGTATGGCTTGAAATCACAAATCTTATTATTCCGACAAAAAATGATGACCTAAAAACTATAAAAAAAATGTGTGAATGGATAAGAGATAGCTTGGGAAATGATGTGCCAATACATTTCTCAAGATTTCACCCATTATATAAGTTAAGAAATTTACCTCCTACTTCTGTTAAGACACTTGAGCAGGCTCGGAAAATAGCTCTGAATGTAGGATTAAAGTATGTATATATTGGCAATATTTCCGGACATAAAGCCGAGAGTACTTATTGCCCAAAATGTGGCAAAATAGTGATACGTAGGATTGGTTATCATATAGCTAAAAACAATATAGTAAATGGAAAGTGTAAATTTTGCAACCAAAAAATTTCAGGAGTTTGGTCAAAGACTCAATAATGTAGTTTTATATTTCAATAGTTTTTTTATTCAATTTTGAATAAACCTTCTTTAGCATCCACTCTTTTACAATCCCGCCAAAAGCTTTATCTTCTACTATTTTTTCAAATATCTCATGATTTTGATCCATTCTGTCAACCAATTTACTTAAGAATAAATTTTCAAAAGCATATTTAAAGGTATCAATTTTATTTACTTTTGCCTGTGTTTTTAAGGTTTCATCTTGAACAAGTTCTGTTTCTATTTGTTCAAAGAACAATCGGTCTGCATCTTCAAATTCTGTCCCAAAGCGTTCATTAAGAACATCAATTATTTCAGATAAATGTGCTTTCTCTTCTTTGACTCTTTTTATTCCTGCTTCTGTTAACCCGTTGATTCCACTCTCTTCTCCTTTTACTAAATCAATAGAACCTTCTCTTATTTTTTGCAAGCGATAATATTCCATTGCAATTTCATCATCTAAATAAAGTTGTTCTGATAAATTCCTTTTTGGAAGTTTGGTTTGTAAAAGCTTGGCATAGGCATAGAATTTTTCAAACTCAGGTTCTTTAAAAGGCATAATTTGAGAGAGAAAAGCATAAAGGTTTGTCCAGGTTCTTAAACTTTTTTTAAATTCGTCTCTTTTTTCTTCGGGTTTAATATCTTTGTACCTGTCAACAGCTGGATCAATATAAGCATATAGTTGAGATTGATCTTTTGCGGTTAATTTTCCTGATGGTTTGAAATAAATATTTGAAAAAGCATCAATTTCCGATTGCCAATAAATTTGCCATTCATCTAATTTTGCTTTTAAATCGTATAAATGATTTGGCTCTGGTTCTTCCGTTACAGTTGTAATTTCATAATATGGCTGGAATGAATCAAGAATAATTTGGCGGTCGTTTACAAAATCCAGAATGAACGTATCCTCCTTTCCTGGTGCTTTCCTGTTTAAACGAGACAATGTTTGAACGGCTTTCACTCCTGATAATTTTTTATCCACATACATTGTATGCAACATCGGCTGGTCAAATCCTGTTTGGTATTTATCGGCGACAATCAAAATTTTGTACTCATTTCGATTAAATACTTTAGGCAATTCCTTTTCGCTATACCCTGTTAGTTGTACTTCTCTGACACCTTTTGGATAATTATCGTCAATTACCGAACCTGAAAAAGCAACCAATATTTTAATATCTTTTTCATATCCTTTTGCTTTTATATATTTACTAAACTCTTCAAAATATCTTTTAGCAAGCTTGCGAGAAGATGTTATAAACATTGCTTTTGCTTTGCCACCGATTTTTCTCGCCACAACTTGTCGAAAATGTTCAATGACAATTTCCGTTTTTTGTGCCAAGTTATGCGGATGAAAATGGACAAAACGACCTATTGCTCTGACAGTTTTCTTTTTATTTAACTCAGGATCTTCTTCTATCGCTTTTGATAGTTTGAAATATAGCTCGTATGTCATATAATTTTGCAGAACATCCAAAATAAAACCGTCTTCTATTGCCTGTCGCATTGAATATAGATGATAAGGTTTTGGTTTTCCGTCAATACCTTTTTGCCCAAATACAGCAAGGGTTTTATATTTGGGCGTTGCGGTAAACGCAAAAAATGAAATGTTTGATTGCTGACCACGAGATGCTGCTGACTTTTCTACCTGTTCCCTGATAAAATCTTCATCAATGTAATTTTCTTCATCTGTTTCAATATTTTCCTGACATTTTAACGATAAAACTTCTTTCATTTTCTTGCTTGCTTCACCGCCTTGAGAGCTGTGAGCTTCGTCAATAATGACCGCATATTTTCTATCGGGCAAATCACCCACTTTATCTATTACAAAAGGAAATTTTTGCAGAGTTGTGATAATAATATTTGAACCAGAAGCAATTGACTTGGCAAGCTGTACGCTGTCTTTATCTATTTTTTGAACTACACCTGTTTTATGTTCAAACTGGTAAATGGTATTTTGCAATTGCTGGTCTAATACCTTGCGGTCAGTTACAACAATAACACTGTCAAAAATTCGTTCATCCTGTGCATTGTGCAAACTGGATAAACGATAAGAAAGCCAGGCGATGGAATTACTTTTACCAGAACCTGCCGAATGTTGAACAAGATAATTTTTCCCTGCTCCTATTTCTCTAACATCAGCAACTATTTTTCTTACCGAATCTAACTGATGATAACGGGGGAAAATCAATTTTTCTTTTTTAATTGTTTTCCCGTCAATCTCAATTTCATCAGTTTGCAAATGAATGAAGCGTTGAATAATATCCATCCAACTGTCTTTAACCAATATTTCTTCCCAAAGATAAGAAGTTTTATAACCATTTGGATTTGATGGATTTCCTTTCCCTTTATTAAATCCTTTATTGAATGGCAACCAATAAGTGTTCTTACCATCAATTTTGGTTGCCATAAACACTTCATCTGGGTCAACTGCAAAATGCACTAAAGCACGTTTTTTGAAAGCGAATAGCAATTCACGGTTGTCTCGTGTGTAAGCATATTGTCTTTTTGCATTTTCGACTGTTTGTCCTGTAAACTGATTTTTCAATTCAATCGTTACAACAGGAATACCATTAAGTAAAAGAACCAAATCAATTGAATTTTTATTCTTTTTACTATAATAAAGCTGGCGGATTACTTTCAGTTGGTTTTTATAATAAAGTTTTTTTGTTTCAGGATTTAATCCTGATTCGGGTTTTAAAAATGCCATTTTAAATCGGACACCGTAATCGATAAAACCATTTCGTAAGACATCAAGACTACCTCGTAAATCCATTTCTTTATATAGACGTTTAATAACCAGATTATCCACATCATCACCGTGTATGGATAATAACTTTTGCCAGTTTTTAGGTTGAGTCTCTTGTAAAAATGCCAATACTTCGTATTTATACATTCCAAGTTTATGACTATAATCAAGTGCGTTTCCTTCGGTGTATCCACCGTTTTCAACCAATGATTGGACAATAGCGGTTTCAAATGTTTTTTCGGTTTTTATATCCATAATCCATCCTTATTATTTCTATTGTTTTCCCATTTGATGGGATTGTTTAAAATATATTCTTGTATTTTTAAAAATTCCCGATTATTACGAATAATACGGTCATAAAAACGTGGTTGCCAATTAAAATTTTTGTTGGTTTGGTTTGCGTGTTTTGTTACGATTGATTTGTATGAACCAATAATTGACGAAATATTATTTTTACCCGGATTTCGATAACGTTTTTGCCCTATGGACGTTAACCCAGTAGAGACAAGGCACTGCCTTGTCTCTACGTTTTGCCTTGTCTCTTTGGTTTCGTCACTATTATCTTTATTAATTATAATTATCCCATGAACATGATTGGGCATAATAACGTATTCATCCAATTGAACAAATGGGAAATGATTGGGAATTTCTGTCCAATATGTATTGGCAATGCGTCCGATTTCAGAAAATTTCATATCCCCGTTTTCAATCGCACCGAAAGAACATTCATTGTCCTTTGTACAAATAGTAATAAAATAGGCACCGTTCCATCCATAATCCCAGTATTGCAGACGAGTAGATTTTATACGGTATTTATTTTTATATTTTTCGGCCATTTTTTTACCCTGTAGAGACAAGGCACTGCCTTGTCTCTACCTTCATCGCCTTGTCTTTACACAACCTTAACTTTTCCCGTTACCACTTCGCTAATTAATGCAGTACGGTATTCCTTTAGTAATGCTATCAGTCTTTTACCTTTTTCTATTTTTACATCAATTCTGGCTGTTTCTTTTTCGATGTGTTGGACGATTTGGGTTTGCTCTTCAATTTTTGGAAAAGCAACTTGAAATTCCGAAACAAAATCAGTTGGCACTCGTTTCTGACCTGCTGCACCAGTCATAAAAGCTTCACCAATTTTCATAAAAAGTTCTGATTTTGTTATGAAATAAAGAAATTTGGAATTTGTATTATTATTTGCCCTTAAAACATGAAATTCTGTTGAACCAAATCCCAATTTAGTTTCAAGATTATCGAGATATGCTCCTTTTCCATTTTCAAAACAAGGCGTTATTTTGGCTACTATCACATCATTTTTTTGAAAAAAAGTGAAACCATTATATAAATTACAAATAGGTTTTTTGATTTCACAATCAATGCTCCCATCTTCACTTACTTTTTCCATTGGAAGAAAAACAACTAATTCAGATAAATTTTTATCAACTGCATTGTTTTTGAAAGGATTAATCTTTGCCACATACTTCAACTTCTTCACTTCCCAGTGTTCAGGAATTTCACCCAACCAGTCAATCCCGCTGTCTTTCATTTTTAATTTTTCATTTTTAATTTTCAATTTCCCCGTAACCGACTGGTTAATAATGGCTATTTTTTCTTCTTCATAGAGTTCGAGGAGACATTCTTTTTGAGAGATTAGTTTTTCTATTTCAACTGTTTTGCGGTCGAGATAGTTGGATATGGCGGTTTGTTCGGTTTTTGGTGGGACAACTATGTTAATGTTTTTAAAAACGTCTCTACCAATTATTTGCCTTGTTGTCCCTTTAGCTTCTTTCGAAAATTGACTTAGTACAAAATTATTATTACACAGATATTTTCTGAAATTAACATCAAAATCATTAATGAATTGCAACCTAATAACATGATAACTATAAACAGTATCTATTAATTCTTCAACTACTAATGCAGACAATCCAATATCTTCAATGGTTTCCGAACTTGGTGTAAAAACTAAATCTCCAATATTTACTTGATGGTTTTGCCTTTTGGTTTCTGGGCAGGAAACTATCATATATTTTCTTTCTGCAGTAAGAGTTTGTTTATCGTTCCCATAAATATCTGTGTAGTTTATCATTTTTACAAGAGGCTCTTTTTTAACAGTTTTTTTATCAATTCCGCTTGCAGAAAATATTCCTTGCCAGCCAAGTTGATCGCTGTTCCAATGTTCAGGAATCTCTCCAATCCATTCAACACCGCTGTCTTTGTATTTTTCGTATCTTTCCATTAGTTTTTGCCTTCCAGTTGTAATAGTATTTCTTGCCATTTTTGTTTCAACAACTTTTTATCTGGCAATTGAGTTTTATAGTCGGCTATCAAAGTTGGCGAAAGGTTTCTACTTAAAGCATATTCTACTACAATATCGTCTTTCCCTTTACAAAGTAAAATGCCTATGCTTGGGTTTTCGTTTTTGGTTTTTAATATCTCTATCAAGTGCTTCGAGATAAAAATTTAATTGTCCGAGATGTGCCGGTTTAAATTTTTCAATTTTTAATTCAATGGCTACCATACATTGTAGCGACCTATGGTAAAAAAGTAAATCAATTGCAAAATCCTGATTTCCTATTTGTAATGGATATTCTTGCCCCATAAAAGAGAAATCTCGTCCAAATTCTAACAAAAACAGACTGATATTCTGGCTGATTTTATGCTTCAAATCCCTTTCTGAATGATGAGCTGGCAATTGTAACATCTCTAAAACATAAGAGTCTTTAAAGACATTTGTAATATCTTGCGGTAATTCTCTTGACACTGTTGAGAGTTTTGTGTTTCCAAGCATTACTCTCTCATAGTAAGAGCTGTCAATCTGTCTTTCAAGTTCTCTAAATGATAGCCGTTCTTTAATGACCAAACGAATATAAAATTCTTTTTCTTCAACACTTTTTGCCGATGAAAGAATAGCAATATTATGGGACCAGGGAATTTCTCTCAACAGTGTTAATAGTTTTGTGTAATCTTTGTATTCAGCATAAAATTGTTTCATTCGCCATAAATTTTGCGATGAAAACCCTTTAATATATGGTTGTGTAGTTTTCAGGTATTCTGATAATTGTTTTACTATTGACTTTCCCCATTCGTTATCTTTAACTTGCTTATGCAAATACTCTCCGATATTCCAATATAAGTCAATCAACTCTACGTTTACAGCTTTGTAAGCCTTTTGTTTTGCCTGAGCAATTAGGCTTGATATATATTCAAATTGTGGTTGTAGTTCCATTAGCCCAATACCTTTTTATCAAGTTTAACGGTTTGCTGTTCCAACGCCAGAATATCCGCTTTAATTTCTTCAAGAGATCGCAACGGTTTAAATTCATAAAAATATTTGGTGAAATTTATTTCGTATCCGATTTTTGTTTTAGATTCATCAATCCAAGCATCTGGCAGATGGGGTTTCACTTCCCGTTCAAAATATTTTTCAATAGTTTGCGGTGTCAGAGACGCACGGCCGTGCGTCTGTACAGAGCGAAGAAATGAAATATTTTCATAATCCTTTAAATTTTTATCGGGTTTCATATCGCCTTTGCTGTCAGTTACAATATTTCCGTTTTCATCTTTTAACGGTTGTTCAACAGTAATTCGCCAATAGCCAAAAAAATCATTGGGATAAATTTTGCAGAATTCATTCTCTTCAAAATCGCCATACAATTTGGTAATAAATCCAATGCCTTTTTCATCACCATCTTCGGCTATTTTCTTGCGTTTGTTACCGAGGCTTTTGATCATTTTCTCCCAGAAACGATTAAAGTCCCGTTTGCCTTCTGTCATTAATTCTTCATCTTTTTTACCTGTGGCGTTAATTAACTGCACCTTGCCTTTTCGTTCGGATAATTTTTTATTGGTTACAATCCAGATATAAGTTGAGATGCCTGTATTATAAAAAAGCTGGTCAGGCAATGCAATAATAGTTTCAAGCCAATCGTTTTCAATAATCCATTTACGGATATTGCTTTCGCCGCTTTCTGCCTGTCCTGTAAACAAGGGCGAGCCGTTAAACACAATCCCGATTCGACTGCCATCGGCTTTCATCCTGGAAATCATGTGCAGCAGGAACAATAACGAGCCGTCATTTATCCGTGGTAAGCCAGCTCCAAAACGCCCTGCAAAACCTTTATTATCTTTTTCTTTTTGAATGATGTTTTTCGCTTTTTTCCAGTCAACCCCAAAAGGCGGATTGGAAAGCATATAATCGAAATGTTCATCTTCCAGTCCGTCAACCGTAAACGTATTACCAAATTTAATATTGGCAGGATTTTGTCCTTTTATCAGCATATCCGATTTACAAATAGCATACGATTCAGGATTTATTTCCTGTCCGAAAACTTCCAGCTTTGCTTTTGAGTTAAGCTCATATAAATACGCTTCACCAATGGAAAGCATGCCGCCTGTTCCACAGGCTGGGTCGTAAAGGGTTTTCACAATGCCCGGTTGAGTCAATATATCGTTATCACTGTTAAACAGCACATTGACCATCAGTTTAATGACTTCTCTCGGTGTGAAATGTTCTCCTGCAGTTTCATTGGACTGCTCGGAAAACCTGCGGATTAAATCTTCAAAGACATAACCTGTTTCAATAGGCTGCATATTGGAAAGGTCAATGTCTGCAAATTGCTTGACCACCTGAAACAAAATATCCGCTTTGGGGTCGTCCATTCGTTCAATGTGGTCATCAAAATTGAAATATTCAATAATCTCACGAGCACTTACCGAAAATCCATTTATAAAATTTCTTAAATTTGCAGCAATATTGTCAGGGTCAGCTTTTAATTTCTCAAAATCATATTTGCTTCTGTTATGGAAATTGTGTCCTGATTTTTCATTCAAAACAAGGTCTTTGGCACTATCAGATATCGTTCTCACTCTTGGCAAATAATCCAAAACCTTTTGTTTAGTTGGAGCAAGAACACAATCCAAACGTCTTAAAATAGTCATCGGAAGGATTACTTTGCCATAATCTGATTGCTTGTAATCACCACGCAATAAGTCAGCTACTTTCCAAATCAAGTTTGCTTTTTCTTTAAAATCAATCATTATTTATTATTCCGTTCTCAGTAATAATCCAATACTAATGAAGTATAGTAATTTTTATTTCAGAAGTCAAGTTTTTTGAATTTTCATTAGTGTCATATAAGCATTCCTCGTTTCAAATCTTTTTTTCTTGACAGTTAGTAAAATTATGTTAAAAAAAAACTATGAATAAAATTTTAATATTTTTAGGAATTATTACTCTTTCCAGTTCTTTGATGGGAAGCGAGACAAGAGTTAATACATTAGGAGGCGTATCCAACTTCCTTATTGACAACTCAAATGTTCAATTATACCCCGCACTTATAAATGACTATCCTAATGAAATAACAGGAGAAATCAAGCGTCCTTCTTTATCTTGTTTTATTGAAGCAAAAAACTTTGGAGTTTTCGGAATTGGGCTAAATACTGATACAATCCCAACAATTGTAAATAAAGCAATTCAAAGAGCAGATTTTGCCCATTTTCATAATGCATCTCCTAAATTGGCAATTTATTATGGAAAGAAAATGAGAGATCCTATCACTATCGGCATAAAATTAGGAATGTCAGATAGCTATTACGAAAAACCTACTCGTCTTCAGCAAATAGGTGTGTGGGACGGAATGTTTAGTCTTAAACTCAAACCTACTAAAGAAAATTCTATAGAAATAGCAGGAGGAGTAGAAAGGTTTGGATTTGAGAGTAGAGAAATAGATATTGATACAGTAACTTACAAAGATCAAGGAAAGTATTCATACAAGGTAAGAGTTAGAGCTATTTCTCAACTTTTTCCTAAGGTTTTATTTATAGTAGGTGGAAATTCAGAAAAGATAGATGTAAGCTGGGAAAAAGAAGACCTTGATACATCTTATGAAGACTTAAAATCCAATAGCAAGGAAGGATATGTTGGATTCAACTTTACCCCCGTTCACAATACAACTATCATTCTTGGAACCTTAATTAGTGAGCTAAAAGGAGATACGATTAGAACTGATACCACATTTACAAGTGTAAATCGTGTACTTCCAAAAGTTGTTATAGGAATAGAAACTAAAATAACTAATTGGCTTACAATGCGAATTGGAGGAAATAAATCTTTTAATAGATTTGAATCAACCAAAACCTCTGATAATTTAGAAGTTGATAATAAAAGAATAAGAGAAGAGATATTCAACCTATCATTTGGATGGAGTATTAAGTTTCGGGATTTTGAGCTTGACGTAATGAGCAATGAACTTCCTTTCGTGAAACCATCTATTAGCCTATCCGCAACTTACAAATTCTCTTCATTTTAATTTTTTTTCAGGGGGTGTAGCTCAGCGGGAGAGCACCTGCCTTGCACGCAGGGGGCCAGGGGTTCGAATCCCCTCACCTCCATTTTATTAAAATTTTTACACTCTGTTATTCTAAATGAAGTAAATAATCTAAGTCTTAATTATTCGTAATTAATCATTTATGATATGACAGGGAAAGTAGCAATAATTCTTTTTGATGAGAATATATGTAACACGAGAATTACCCGGAGCTCTCTTTGAAAAGCTTAAAAGAGAGCACGATGTTTCAACAAACCCTTTAAATTTACCTCCCTCAAAAGAAAAACTTCTGAATGAAATCAAAGGAAAAGAAGGAATTATCAGCTTACTCACTGACAAAATTACAGACGAAATTATATCTGCCGGAAATTCCCTAAAAATAATCGCAAATTATGCAGTAGGATATGACAACATAGATGTAGCTTCCGCTACAAGCAAAGGAATTATGGTAACAAATACTCCCGGCGTATTAACCAATGCCACAACAGAAATCGCCTGGACTCTTATTTTAGGAGTAGCAAGAAAAGTAGTAGAAGCGGATAAATATACAAGAGACGGGAAATTCAAAGTATGGTCTCCTAAACTATTTGTCGGCAAAGAACTTTACGGAAGTACTCTTGGGATTATAGGTGCCGGCAAAATTGGGACAGAAGTCGGAAAAAGAGGAATAGGTTTTGGAATGCACATTTTATACACAAAATTAAAAGAAAATACAATCCTCGATAAACTGGGAGCAAAAAAAGTTTCACTTGAAGAATTGCTCAAAGAATCTGATTTCATAAGTATTCACACTCCATTAACTAAAGAAACTTACAAATTGATTGGCAAAAAAGAACTTAGTCTAATGAAAAAAGATGCAATTCTTATAAATACTTCAAGAGGAAAAGTAATTGACGAATCTGCCCTTATAGAAGCTTTGAAAAAAGAGAAATTAGCCGGTGCAGGTTTTGATGTTTACGAAAATGAACCGGAAGTTCCGAATGAATTAAAAAAATTACCAAATGTAATTTTATTACCTCATATAGGAAGTGCCACGCAGGTAGCGAGAGAAAATATGGCTCGGCTTGCAATTCAAAATTTGCTTATCGGATTGAGCGGAAAAATACCACCAGA
>JAUVIV010000107.1 GCA_030592575.1 bacterium
AATAAAACATTAATGTATTGATGATAAAAGAAATACAAGCCACTAATGCACGAATAAAAAAACATTACTGTAGTTGTGACAAAAAAAGAAGATATGCCACTAATTCACGAATAAGACATTAATGGTAAAAAAACGATAAATCATTAATAAAGCATTGGTGCATTCGTGGCAGAAAATAAGTCACTAATTCATGAATAAGACATTAGTGTATTCGTGGCAGAAGAAGAACAAAAACAAATGGTTAGAATAAAAGTAATAAAATACGAAGAAGCAACCGGGAGACTTAAAGAAATTTACGATGAATTAGTTGACAAAAGAGGTAAACTTGCCGATGTACACACAATTCAGAGTTTACGACCTGAAAGCATTGCAAAGCATATTGACCTTTATATGGAAATAATGTTTAGTAAGTCCGAGCTTTCCCGTGCAGAACGAGAAATGATAGCTGTAATTGTATCTGTATGTAATAAATGTGAATATTGCCAAATTCATCATTCTGAAGCATTAAACCGTTATTGGAAAAATGAACAGAAAACACTTTTATTAAGAAAAGATTATAAGCAAGTAGAATTAGTAGAGAGAGAATTAAGACTGTGTGAGTTTGCCGAATCTATTACTTTAAATCCCGGGTTATCAAAGGAAATTGATGAAACTGAACGATTACGGAAAGCAGGGCTTAATGATAATGCGATATTGGATGCAACACTAGTAGTGTCGTATTTTAATTTTGTTAACAGGATGGTGTTATCCTTAGGTGTTGAACTTGAAAAAGATTCAGGAACCGGATATAAATATTAAAGAATATCTATTATGACACGAAACGAAGCTGAAATAAAACTGAAAAGAATCTTTGAATTTGAGAAATTTTACGATGAACAATGGCAAACAATTGATATGCTCCTTCGTGGAGAAAGAACGCTACTGATTGAAAAAACCGGATATGGGAAGTCTCTATGTTTTCAATTTCCTGCTACACAATTTGATGGTATAACCATAATCTTTTCACCTTTGATTGCTTTAATGCGTGATCAGGTAAATACTTTAAATAAAAAAGGAATTTCAGCAAAATACATCAATTCGGAACAATTACCCGAAGAAAACTCTCAGGTAATGCAAGACGCAATAAACGGTAAAGTAAAAATTTTATACATTGCTCCTGAGAGACAAGAAAATCAAGAATGGGTTGAAGCAACAAGAAATATGAATTTGTCTATGATAGTTATAGATGAAGCTCATACAATTTCAGTCTGGGGTCATGATTTTCGTCCGGCATTTCGAAGAATAATAAATTTAGTGCAATTACTTCCCCAAAAACTCCCTGTTTTAGCAACTACGGCAACTGCAACAAAAAGAGTACAAGCTGATATTGAACAACAAATTTCAGGTAACTTGACAACAATTAGAGGAAACTTGCTTCGCGAAAATTTCAACTTATTTGTAATTGAAACAAAATCAGAAGATGAAAAATTACTTTGGCTTGCTGAAAATTTGAAGAATTTTTCCGGTACAGGTTTACTTTACACAGGGACAAGAGTAAATACTGAAATTTACGCAAGATGGTTTGACTTTATGGGTATAAAAACAACCAATTATAATGCTGGACTTGATGGAGAGACGAGAAAAGAAATTGAAAAGGGATTGATGAATAATAAATGGAAATGTGTTGTATCTACCAATGCTCTTGGAATGGGAATTGACAAACCGGATATTCGATTTATTATTCATACTCAAATACCTGCATCCCCAATTCACTACTATCAGGAAATCGGAAGAGCAGGAAGAGACGGAGAAAAAACTTTCATTATCTTGTTCTACAATTCAAAACAAGATGAAAACGGAATTCAGGAAGACTATAAACTACCAAAGGCTTTTGTTGATGGTGGCAGACCGAATATTAATAAGTATCAGAAAGTTATCAATGCGTTAAAACAAGAACCACTTGGCGAAAGACAATTAATGAAAAAAACAAATTTGAAACAAACTCAAATAAGAGTCATTAAAGCAGATTTAATTGAGCAGGGAATTATAAGAGAGGTAAAGTATGATAAATCAAAGAAATATGAATATCGATATGATGCTCCTGAATTAAATACTGTAAAATTTGATGAATTGAGAAATTCAAAACTTAAAGATTTAGATTCAATGGTGGATTATGTATTCACAAAAGAACCTCGAATGAAATTTTTATGCGAGTATCTTGGTGATAATCCTCCTGTTAAATTTGAAAATTGTGATAACTCAAAATACAAGAAACGAACTGTACAACCTGATAAATCAACAGTAAATAAATTAATAGAGTTCAGAGAAACATATTTCCCAATTCTTGAAGTTAAAAGTAATAACTCAAATATTGCAAATGGTGTAGCTTCCTCCTATTATGGTGTTTCAAATGTTGGCATAGCACTACATCGTTGTAAATATGAAAACGGTGGTGCTTTTCCCGATTTCCTGTTAAAACTAACATTAAAAGCATTCAGAAAAACTTTCGGAAATCAGCATTTCGATCTGATTGTTTATGTACCACCAACAGATTCTGGTGATTTGGTGAGAAATTTCGCAGAAAAAATATCATCTGTTCTTAAAATTCCAATTAGCCATAAACTTGTAAAACAGCGTGAAACACAACAACAAAAAGCATTTCATAATGGTTATTTAAAAAGGGATAATGTAAGAGGTGCATTTAATTATACAGAGCCTAATGAAATCACTAATAAGAACATTTTGCTAATAGATGACATTTTTGATAGTGGGGCAACTATTATTGAAATTGGCAAATTAATGACTAATTTTGGAACTAAAACAATAATTCCATTAGTAATTGCAAGAACAGTTGGAGGTGATATATAATTTAAATATTATGAAACAAGAATATGCTTATTGGATAGCTTTAGCACATCTTCCAAGAATGAAAAATGTAAGGAAGAATGAGTTAATAGTACGATTTTTCGAAGAAAAATTAAGTATTATTGATTTTTTTCATTGCGAAAAGTCAAAATGGGAAAGGTTATTTTTTTTAGATGAAAATGAAATTGAACTTTTAATTGGTGCAAAAAATGAACTTGCAAATCATTCATTTCTTGTAGAGGACTTATTAGAGCAAGGTTATGACTTTGTTCCAATAACTTCTCCTGATTATTCACCCATAATGAAAAACAACTTGAAACAATCGCATTCTCCACCTTTGATATACACAAAAGGTAATAAACAGATAATGAAAGAAAATTCAATTGCTATTGTAGGTTCTCGAGATGCAAAGAATGTTTCTTTAGAGTTTACGGATAGTGTAGCCAAAACAGCAAGTAAAGATTATAAAGTTGTTGTCAGTGGGTTTGCCAAAGGTGTTGATAAACAAGCGTTAGATTCTGCCATTAAATACAGAGGACAAAGTATTATTGTTTTACCTCAAGGAATTACCACATTCAAATCAGGATTTAAAAAATATTACAAACAAATTGTTGATGGAGATGTACTTGTCCTTAGTACCTTTTTCCCAAAAGCTACATGGAATGTACAGTTTGCAATGGCAAGAAATCCAATTATTTATGGTTTAGCCAAAGAAATTTATGTAGCAGAATCAAGCGAAAAAGGCGGTACATGGTCTGGTGTTATTGATGGCTTGCGAAAAGGACGAAGCATTTTTGTTAGAGTACCGTTAAGTACAGAGAAGAATGCAAATAATATTCTAATTCAGAAAGGAGCAATTCCAGTAGATAACCAAGGTCAAAAAATTGATAATTATTCTGCAAAAGAAATAACAAGTTCAGTTGTTAATGAACTATCTTTAGCTTTTGAAGATATTGACTCAAAAATTATAAAATTATTATCAACTGGTGCATTTACTTCCAAAGAAATAATTGAAAGACTAAAAATTGACTGGACAACAAGAAAATTAACAAATTATCTTAAGAAGAATAAAAATATTGAAGTCTTAAAAAAGACATCGACGATGAAATTTGCAATTAAAAGAAAACAAGAAATACAACAATCATTATTCCAATAATAAGAAAATAGCTAATAAAGTATATAATTGTCTTACAGGATGGTAATTCGCCATACATCAGAATGTTATAAATTATTTTAAATAAGACATAAAAAAATACTGAATGAAAAAAGCAATTGTAGTTGGAGCAACATCCGGAATAGGAAGAGGATTTGCGAAAGTTTTGATTAATAATGGTTATAAAGTCGGTATCACTGGCAGACGAACTAATTTACTAACCGAACTGAAAAACGAAAACCCAGCTCGTTATATTATCAAGACATTTGATGTAATTGATACAAATAATATACCTCAACAATTGGAAGAACTTGTTAACGAATTAGATGGACTTGATTTATTGGTAATTAATTCAGGAACAGGTAGCTCAAACGATAACCTTGATTTTGAAATAGAAAAACGAACCATCGACACAAATGTAAGTGGATTTACAGCAATTGCCGACTGGACTTTCAACTATTTTAAGAAGCAAACATTTGGACACTTAGTTGCAATTAGTTCAATTGCCGGACTTAGAGGAGGTAGAACTGCTCCAGCGTATAGTGCTTCAAAAGCATATCAAATAAGCTATTTAGAAGGATTAAGGCAAAAAATTAATAAAACAGGGAAGCCAATTTTTGTAACGGACATTAGACCTGGATTTGTAGATACGGTTATGGCACAAGGAGACAATGTATTTTGGGTTGCATCGGTTGACAAAGCTGCAAAACAAATTTTCAATCTTATTAAAAGGAAAAAAGACATTGGGTACGTAACGAGAAGATGGCTATTAGTTGCAATAATTTTGAAAATAATACCAAATTGGATATATAAAAGACTTTAAGAAAATCATAATATCTTGCGAGAACAGTACACGAAGTCATCGGATAACTCCAATAATTTTTTAAATTGACAAATTGTCATTTTGATAGTAGTAATGGTTAAGGAGGTGTAAAATGATTTATAAAGTTATTTTTGTTTCTATGTTTTTATCATCAATAGTTTACGGAAATGTTAATTTGAACGAAATAAGAGAGGCGATTAAAAGGAAAGGAGCTACTTGGACAGCAGGGAGTACAAGTATATGGAAGTTGTCTCTTGAGGAACGAAAACTCTTGTGTGGTACGCATCTTGAGCTACCACCTTCTGATGTTCCTGTGTATAAGCCAATGAAAGTTACTTTATATGATGATTCTCTTGACTGGCGATGTCGTACTTATAATGGATATACGAATGCTGACTGGACTACTCCTGCTAAAGGACAAAAGTGTGGTGATTGCTGGGCGTTTGCTACAAATGCAGTACTTGAATCCAGAATAAATGTTTCTCTCGGAGTACCAAACCTGGCACAAAATTTATCTGAACAATATTTAGTCGCCGATTGTTATCCTACTTCTGATTGCGAAAGTGGTGGTAATATTTATTATGTAGCCGTTTTTGTTCGTGACCAAGGAGTGCCGGATGAAGCTTGTTTTCCATACTTGGGAATAGATACTCCATGCAATCGTTGTGTTGATTGGGATGAAAGGATAATCAAAATTACAGATCTAAATATTATCTCTGCTTCGGTTGATGCTATAAAAGATGCATTATTATCAGGACCTGTGGTTGCGGCTATGTCGGTTTATGGGGACTTTCAGTCTTATTCAAGTGGTATATATGAGCATATTACAGGGGAATTCTTAGGTGGTCATGCTATTATTATTGGTGGATGGAACGACAACCCGAGCGACCCTTCCAAGCCCTACTGGATATGTAAAAATAGCTGGGGGCGTTATTGGGGAGAAGGTGGATGGTTCCGTATTAAGCAAGGAGACTGTGAGATAAACGATTATTGCATATATCTTGGGACGCCATCAGTAGCAACTCCAAAGATAACTTATGTCTATAGTGAAATATCCGAAATTACAGGGGATTTTGATGGAGTAGTTAATCCGGGGGAAGAGGTAGATGTAATTATCAATATTATGAATGAATCAATATATAAGACTGCTACTTCTGTGTCAGCTCTTTTGAGAACAACAAATGCTAATGCGACAATTATTGACAGTACAGGGAGCTACTTAGATATACCGGGAGGAACAACTGCTGCAAGTTCAAGTGATAAATTCAGAGTTGACTTTGCTGATACTATGATTGCTGTCCCATTTACGTTAGATGTTACTGCTACTTCTTATTTTACGGAATTAGAGTTTTCTATAAAAATCGGGCTTGACCAATTCGGATGGCCGTCTGGAGTTGGACAAGTACGTTCCTCGCCTATTGCTATAGACCTTGATGGAGATGCACAAAAAGAAATAATATTCGGTACAGATGGTGGAGAGGTATATGTTAAAAATACTTCGGGAGATAATGAACCCGGATTCCCATTTCAAGCAACCGGAAAATTGTGGAGTGCTCCAGCGGTTGGTGATGTAGATGCTGATGGAGAATTGGAAATTGTAATTGGTTCATGGGAGGATACTGTTTATATAATAAAGAAAAATGGTACTGTGCTTACACGTAAAGCATTGGGTGATAAAATTCTTGCTACTCCCACTCTTAGCGATCTGGATGGAGATGGAGACCTTGAAATAATAGTAGGTGGATATGATGGGTATTTATATGTATTTAATCATGATGGAACAGATTATTCCGGATTCCCATTTCTTCTGGCAAGTGGAGCAAAAGTTTTTTCCGGTGTTGCGGTTGGTTATGTAGATGGTGATACAGTTAAAGATATAGTTGTCGGATGTACTGACAAAAAAGTTTATGTAGTTTCGTCAAATGGCTCTTTGCTTTCCGGATGGCCTTTTACAGCAGGAGGAAGTATACAAGGAGCACCGTCAATTGTTGATTCACTCAATCCTAAAATAGCAGTTGGCTCAAGTGATAAAAAGCTTTATGTTTTAGATGCATCGGGAAATGAGATATTTAGTGTATTAACCGGAGGACAAATTAAAGGAAGTCCATCATTTGTTGATTTAGACGGTGATGGAGAAGCCGAACTTATTTTTGGCTCAAGTGACAGTAATGTATATGTATATAAGGAAGGAACTTTCCTCACCGGATGGCCTAAATCTCTTGACAGTGGGATAGATGGTGAAATAAGTTTTGCCGATTTAGATAATAATGGTTTTCCTGAAATAATTGTTACTACAACGGGTGGTTATTTATGGATTTATGATAAGGATGGTACATTGCTCGAATATTTGCCAATATACAGCGAGACAAGTACATTGACTTCACCTGCAATAGCAGATATAGATTCTGATGGTGATATAGAAGTTGTGTTTGGTAGTACTTCAGGAATACATATAATTGATATAAAATCACAGGGTAGCGTTAGTCCTTGGAGTATGTATCGCTGTAATCCACATCGTACCGGTTATTATGGAGGTACATTTGTTGCAGTAGAGGAAAAATCACTTAATCAGCCAGTATATTTGCTCTCGCATATATGGCCTAATCCTCTTGATAAAAAATCTGCACAAATCAATTATACATTTTGCAAGCCATCACAAGTTCAGCTTTCTATTTATAATTCTGTGGGGCAAGAACTAACTACATTGGTAAATAAGCTTCAGTCTCCTGGGACAAAATCAGTTACTTGGGATGCAACCGGTGTAACTTCTGG
>JAUVIV010000134.1 GCA_030592575.1 bacterium
AACAGTTTCGAAAAATGGGAATGGAATGGAGGTAAGAGAAAAAACGATTTTAGGCAATGATTTTATGGAAAAAGAGAAGGCTCTGGCATGTCAATTTGTAACCACATCTTAGAGCCAGGACAAATTATATATAAAATTAAGGTTAATATGTCAAACGAACGAATAACCGAAAATTTTCTTAGGAAGTTTGTGTTTCAAGATGAATCTTATAAAAATGATAAGATTGTTTTTGAAGAGCAATCATCAAAAGATATAAAAATTGATAAACTTCTAAAAAATGCTTCTAAAAGTGGAGACGGGAAAGGCTACCCTGAATTTATTATTCAATTTAAAGAAAATCCAGATTTTATAATTGTAGTTGAATGTAAGGCAGATATAAAACTCCATGAATCAAAAAATAGAGATAAATACAAAGATTATGTTGTTGACGGAGCTTTACTTTATTCATTTTTTTTATCAAAAGAATTTGATGTTTTATCAATTGCTATCAGCGGAGAGAAAAAAAGTAACTTAAAAATTTCTCACTTTTTACAACTAAAAGGTACGGATCAATATCATAAAATTTTCAAAGATGATTCTTTTTTACCATTGGAAGATTATTTAAATGGTTATCAAACAGATGAAAGAAAATTTAATCAAGATTTTCAAGAATTATTAAAGTACTCAAAAACTCTTAATGATAATTTACATACTCTTAAAGTTCCAGAATCAAATAGAAGTTTGCTTATTAGTGGTGCTTTAATTGCTTTACATGATAAAGCTTTTCGTAATGCTTATAAATATCAAAAACCAAAAGAACTGGCAGAAAATTTAATAAATACTATTAAAAACAAACTTACAGATGTTCAAAATAAACATATTGAAGATATAATTACAAGTTACAGTTTTATAAGAACTCATACAATTTTATCAAGACAAGAAAATAAACTTAGAGATATAATTGAGTCGGTAGATAATAAAATAAATAATTTTATCAAAACATATCAATATTTTGATACTCTTGGTCAATTTTATATTGAATTTTTAAGGTATGCTAACAATGATAAAGGATTAGGAATTGTTTTAACCCCTCCACATATTACCGAGTTGTTTTCAGAAATTGCCAACGTAAACAAGGATAGTGTTGCATTAGATACTTGCACTGGAACAGGTGGCTTTCTGATTTCTGCCATGAAACAAATGATTGTTGATGCTGGAGCAGATAAGAAAAAAGAATTAGAAATTAAATCTAAACAAATTATAGGAATAGAATTGCAACACAGTATATTTTCACTTACTTGTTCCAATATGTATATTCACGGAGATGGAAGAAGTAATTTAATTAAAGGAAGTTGTTTTGATGAAAAAGTAATTGAAGAAATAAAAAAATATAAACCGAATGTAGGACTATTAAATCCTCCTTATGGAGATAAGAAGTATAAAGAATTAGAGTTTGTTTTAAATAACCTTTCAATGCTAGAAAAAGGGAGTTATTGTGTGGCTATTGTTCCTATGTCATCTGTTTTAGCTACAAAGGGGGCAGAACGTGTTTTCAAAGAACAACTGCTGTCATACCATACTTTAGAAGCAGTTTTCTCTATGCCAACAGAATTATTTCACAATTCAAAAGTAAATGTAGTAACATGTGTTATTGTTGTTAAAGCAAAAGAAAAACATTCTCAAAATTATAAAACATACTTTGGTTATTGGAAAGATGATGGTTTTACAAAAAAGAAAACTAACGGAAGGGCGGATTATTATAATAAATGGTCGGCAATTAAAAAGTATTGGATAAAAAATTATAGAAATAGAGATGAAATAATAGGACATAGTGTTAAACAATGTATTAAATCTTCTGATGAATGGTGTGTTGAAGCATATATGGAAACAGATTATAGTAGATTAACAAGCGATAACTTTTCTAAAGTTGTTAAAGATTTTGTAGTATTTAAAATATTAAGCAACCAACATGTTAGTGGGGAAATTGGTAATATATCTGTTAAAAAATCGTATTCTCTTAATACAGGAAAATGGAAATGTTTTAATATTGGAGATATATTTACAAGTATTGAACCTACTAAAGGAACAACAACCAACGAATTAATTTTAGGTGATGAAATTCCATATATTGCTGCGAAAAAAAATATTAATGGTTTAGAAATGATGTGTTCAAAAAATGGGAATGAACAATTTATATCTAAAGGTAATTGTATTATTTTTATACAATTAGGAGCAGGAAGTGCTGGTTATACAACATATCAAGAAAAAGATTTTATAGGAATGAATGGAAAAACTTCTTGTGGATATAATGATAAAATAAATAAATATAATGGTTTATTTCTTGTTACAATTCTTGACCAAGAAAGACCAAGATTTTCATTTGGTAGAAGTTGGACTGGGGATAGATTGAAATTAACAAAAATTAAACTTCCAGTAGATAATAATGGAAATCCTGATTGGCAATTTATGGAAGACTATATTAAATCATTGCCTTACTCATCAAATTTATAATTTTAAAAATGAATTTCACTCCCATCCTCTCTTTCATTTTTAGATTGTTTTTTAAACCAAGTTTTATTTTCTTCTTTAATTCCATTTATTAAGTTGCTAAATGATTTTACAGAAACTAATATATGGACTTGTGATTTTCGGAAATTTTTCGGAATTAGAGAAACTACATAGATTCTTATCATACAATCATTGTTAATAATTAGAGTGTTTGTTTTTAGATAAGTTTTTGAGGAAAAAATATAATTTTAATGGATACAATATCTGCAATAGCTACTCCACTTGGTGAGGGTGGGATTGGAATTGTAAGAATTTCCGGACCTAATGCTCTATACATCGCAGACAAAATATTTAAAGGCAAGGTAAAGTCAAGTCAAGTTCCCAGTCATACAGTTCATTATGGGAAGATAATAGATCCTGATACGAAAATAGTAATTGATGAGGTGCTTCTTCTCGTAATGAGGAAACCCAATACTTATACTCGTGAGAATATGATAGAAATAAATGCTCACGGTGGATATATAGGATTAAAGCAAATACTCGAACTTATTCTTAAAAATGGTGCGAGACTTGCAGAATCGGGGGAATTTACAAAATGTGCATTTCTTTCCGGTAGGATTGACCTTGCCCAAGCAGAAGCAGTTCTTGACATTGTGCAGGCAAAAACAGATAAGTCTTTATCTCTTGCTGTATTGCAACTTAATGGCGAGCTTTCAAACGAAATCCAAAAAATTAAGGAGAATTTGATTGAAATAAGTGCTCGTCTTGAAGCTTCAATAGATTTTCCGGAAGACGTGGAAGAACCTGATATAAATCTTAAAGAAGTAACTGAAAAAATCACCAAACTTCTTAAGTCCGGTGAAACAGGTAAACTCGTGAGAGAAGGAATAACCGTAGCTATTGTAGGGAAAACAAATGTTGGCAAATCAAGTCTTTTTAATATTCTTGTTTCGCAAAACAGAGCAATTGTAACTCCTTATCCGGGAACAACAAGAGACACAATCGAAAGTTGGATAAATCTGGATGGTATTCCTGTAAAGCTTGTAGATACTGCAGGAATAAGAGAGTCAAAGAACCCAATAGAAAAAGAAGGAATACAAAGAACACAAGAAATTACAAAAGAAGCTTTTGCAGTTCTATTTGTATTTGATAAAAGCGAAGGGATACAAAAAGAAGACCTTGAATTGCTTGAGGATGTAAAAGATAAATTAGAACAGAATGGTAATCCCGATTCAATAAATAGGATTATTGGAATATTAAACAAATGTGACCTTTCTTGTAGTAAGGATAAGGTTAAACTGCATCCTTATAATTTTCCTCTTATTTCAGTATCTGCTTTAAAAAAAATCAATGTTGATTCAATTCTTCCTGCTATATCAAAGCTTATTAGTTTAAATAATGTGCCTCCGCTTGTTATGCGTATTCGGCATCTTGATGCATTAAGAAGAGCAAATGAATCTATTGACCGAGCAACTTCTCTTGTAGAGGCGGTTCGCAAACCGTCCCTGCCTGAACTCATCTCTTATGAAATAAAGGAAGCTATAAATGCTCTGGGAGAAATAACAGGTGAAGTTACATCGGAAGACATTTTAAATCGTATATTCTCAGAATTCTGTGTAGGGAAATAAAAAACAGTAGAATATTGTACAGACTTGATCTACGGAGAAGCAGATAAAAGATTTAAAAAGAACTTGACAGAAATGAGTTTGGAAGTATCTTATTTGAAAAGGAGGAAAAAATGGAAATTTTAGTAGCATTATTTATTTTTGGGCAAACTTACGCTGATACTACATTGACTATGTATGGAGGAACCCTTGAAAACACGCATTTCCAGAAAATGGTAGGTGCTATGGAAGCTGAACCTAATGTTAAATGGTCTTATACAACAGGAGGTTCTGTGGAATTTGATGGTGCAGCCGTAGCAGATGTTGATGGAGA
>JAUVIV010000044.1 GCA_030592575.1 bacterium
AAAGATATTACAGTAATAATGAGAGCTACTATAGACCCTATAAAAATTGAGGCAATGGAAAATAAGAATTTTGAACTTATGGCTTTTTGGGACTACCATACTCCAACTTTAAAATTTGTAGTAAATCAATAGAAACAAATGACAATTAGAAACAGATTGATACTTGCTTTTGTGATTATAATGTTTTTGACTATTATTCCAACCACTGTGTTTATCCTAAAAGTAGCTCCCTTCAACATACAACTTGTTGAGAACAAAAATTTTGAGCAATCATTAGAAAATGCCATAACTAATGCAAGGAATTCAAAGGAGAAAGAGATAGCAATAAATGCTTTACGAGAGTATCGGCAAATTGCTGCAATCGGAGTACCTATTCAGCGAGAGTTTATGAGATTTAGTATTATGCTTATAGGCATACTTTTTTTAGTAGCTCTAACTATTATCTTTTTGTCTGTGGGGCGTATTACAAAACCATTAAAAGAGCTTACGCTTGCTACCAACAAAATAGCTCTCGGAGATACTTCTATTCATTTGAAAAAAGGAAACAGTAAGGAATTCAATGTTTTGATTAATGCTTTTAACCATATGACTCACGCATTGAGCGAAGCACGAAGCAAGCTGAGAATTGCCGAGCGTCATACTGCGTGGCGAGAAATGTCAAGAATGCTTGCTCATGAGATAAAAAATCCACTTACTCCTATTCAATTATCTACTCAGCGATTGCGTGAAAAATATCTTCAAAACAGTCAAGACTTGCCGGATGTTATTGATAAAACAACTCAAATAATTAGTCAAGAAGTTGATAATTTTGTTCGTCTTGTAGATAAATTTTCTGAATTTGCACACTTTCCTCCTCCATCGCCAAAGTCTGTATCAATAAATTCTATTGTTCACGAGTCTGTAACTTTATATGCAAATCTTCCTAATGTAAACTTTGAAGAAAAGTATGATGAATCTATCCCGAATGTTATGGCGGACCCTGGTCAGATAAAACAAGTCTTTTCTAATATAATCAAAAATGCTGCCGAGTCTAAAAATGAAGATTGTTTAATTCAAGTAACTACAAAAATGTATTCTGAATTGTCTGAAGTGGAGATACTTATAAGTGATAATGGGTATGGTATGTCTAAAAAAGATTTGGAGCAAATTTTTCATCCATACTTTACGACAAAAAAACAAGGAAGCGGGCTTGGTTTGGTTATTACAGAAAGAATTGTAATTGAGCATAACGGCAAAATTAATATTGACAGCAAAGAAGGAAAAGGTACAATCGTTTCGATAAGATTACCAATAAAGAAATAGAAGATTAAAAGATTCAGGCATGAAAGGAAAAATCCTCATAATTGATGACGAGAAAAATATTCTCGCTGTACTCTCCGAGATATTAGAAGATGATGAACATTTCGTTCGCACTGCAGAAAACGGAGAAAATGGATTAAAAATTCTTCGAAAAGAAGAAATAGAACTTGTTCTTCTTGACATTAAATTACCAGATTGGAATGGGATAGACCTCTTAAAACTTATAAAAACCGAGTTTCCAAAAACCGAAGTAATTATGATATCCGGGCATGGTACGGTATCAATGGCAGTTCAATCAACAAAACTTGGAGCATACGACTTCATTGAAAAGCCACTTTCAATTGAAAAGGTACGAATAGCAATAGCACACGCACTTGAGAAATTAAAACTTGAAACCGAAAAAAATGAATGGGTAAAACTTGGTATTGGAGAACACGAGATATTAGGCAAGTCTCGTGCTATAAAAACTATAAAGGAAACTATTTTGAGATGTGGACCTACGGAAAGCAAAGTACTTATTTCAGGTGAAACGGGAACAGGTAAAGAGCTCGTAGCTGCCGCAATTCATCAACAAAGCAATCGAAAGAATAACCCATTTATAAAGGTAAATTGTGCTGCTATCCCTGAGTCTTTGATAGAAAGTGAATTATTCGGGCATGAGAAAGGAGCATTCACCGGTGCCACAAAAAGAAAACTCGGAAAATTTGAATTAGCTGATAATGGAACTATCTTTTTAGATGAGATTGGTGATATGGAATTACCTTGTCAAACAAAAGTTCTGAGAGTTCTTGAAACAGGGGAGTTTGAACGAGTCGGTGGAGTTTCAACGGTGAAAGTAGATGTGCGTGTTATTGCGGCTACAAATAAAGAACTTGAGGGTGAAATAGAAAAAGATAAATTTCGTGAAGATTTGTACTATAGGTTGAATGTTGTTCCTATATATATTTCACCACTTAGGGAAAGGCAAATTGATATACCCATGCTTATCAATCATTTTATGAGCAAGTTTTGCAATGAAAAAGGACTTAACAAACAAATTCTGGACGAAAAGGCAATAGAGTTACTCACGAAATATTCTTATCCCGGTAATATTCGAGAGCTTCGTAATCTGATTGAGAGAATAACTATTATGATACCAAAAGAAATAATAAGAGAAGAAGATATTGTTCCTATTCTTGGAACAAAAAGAGAAGGTACCTCGGATATTTTTTCTGCTTCTTTGTCTCTTTCCGATGCTCAACGAACACTTTCAAAGAAATACATAGAAACACAACTTGAACTACATAATTATAATATTTCGGAGACAGCAAAAACTCTTGGGATTGAGCGTCCGAATCTTTACAGGAAAATACGAGAACTTGGAGTCAAAAAATTCAAAAATTAGAAGACCAAAGATTAAAAGATTAGAAAATAAATCTTTCAATTCTTCTTGATTATCATAAATGATACAGGTTTCGTATCAAATATGATACAAAATTATGCAAGTAATAGGTACATCTGCTCCTTGTATTTCAGTTGTGTTCTGTTATCTAAACACAGATTATAAATGTTTTTAATATTTATTGACACAATTTTTGCTTTCTATACGAGTGAAAGGAGGTGAAGAAAGATGAAAAAATTAATAGCACTAATGGCTTTTTTGCCCATTTTATTTGTTGGATGTAGTAAAGAAGGACCTGCAGACACACCAGAGGGTACATTCGGTGGTGATGCATGGTGTCAATCTTTGGGCAAAACTCCGAAAAATAGGATTCCAAGTTATGACAAGAGCAAAAAAGATACAACTTGGCCAGTAGATGTTTGGAGGAGTGTAGGAGTAGCAACTGTTGATGATGACATAATTGTTACTGGAGATGAAGCTGATATTATTTTAGATATTTCTTGGCCAGATACTGTTTTTGTTGCTTATACTGACCTATCCGATACAAGCATTAGAGATACAGTAGTTAAACCATCTCCTAAATTTAGTGGTGATTTGAAGTTTCACTACAAAGTTGTGGATAAAAGATGGAAACTCGTAAGTCTTACTCCTGCTGCAGTTAGATCTGATTCTGCCGGAAATCATGTGAGACTGGATTCTATCAAATGTGAAGTTTTAAATCGGACAAGCACATATCCAACCATTACTAATCCAGCAGCTCTTATGTCTTGTTATCCAATAGGTGATTATCCTTATACATTCCAGGAAGGAGATTCGATTAAAGTTATGGTCTATGCGGGTGATTTAGATACTAACAAAGTTCCTCTTCTATTTGCACCTTTGAAAGACAGAACTCCTGAGTTCTTCAACTATGAGCCTGAAATGGGATATTGGTATGGTACTTGGGTAGTAAAGAATATTGGACATCATTGGACATGGATTTCTATATGTGACCTTGATATTATATTAGATCGTGATATGAAAGCAGCAAGATCTGTCCTTTGGGGCATACCTTATAGAGTAGAATAAAAGATTATATGTAGGGGCGGGGATTACCTCGCCCCCGCAGAGAAGGAGGAAAAAATGAAAAAAATTATTCTCTTCACGCTATTGAGTGTACTTTTAGGAAATATTACTTTTGGGAGTGATATCTCTCGAGAAAAATCCTCCTCATTAGAAAAAGGAATTACAGCAACTATATTACCGCAAGAAAAATTTCTTGATATTGGTAATGACTTAGGAAAAGGAGGAATTATTATTCCTAAGGATCCATTGATTGCCGGATTACTTTCTGTACAATGTCCCGGATTAGGACAAATTTATTGCCGTAATTATTTAAGAGGTGTAACCTACTTTGCCGGTGAAATAGGATGTTTCGTATTAGCTGCCAAACTCGCAGGAGTTGAAACTCGCCAATATATTTGGTCTGCTATAAACGAAGAAACAGAAGAAGAACGTACACTTACACAAGAAGTAACCATAAATAAATGGGACGACCTCTCTGGTTTTGAAAGAGCAGGAGTAACAGGTTTGATTCTTGGAGGTATAGGCTTACATGTCTGGAATGTAATAGATGCTTACAATCTTGCACATGAACATAATATGAGATTAGGATGGATTGATAACATTGATGTCCAGCTTGGTTTCAAGGATAGTACTCCTTCAGTAAAATTTGCGGTATCAACAAATTTCTAATATTAAAAACTGAATTATACTTGCTTTGCAAGGCAATATTATTCCATATTTAAAGACTTTATAGCTATTTAGTTTTTCTCCATTAAAATAATATCTTGTCCTTATCAAATTCAAAACAAGTTGGAAGAATCTTTGTAAAAATTTGTAAAAACTTGACAAAAAATAATTTGGGAAGTATTCTTTTAATTGAGAGAATAAATTTGAAATAAAATATTTATTTTAACAATAAGGAGGAGCTTATGTTTTATATTATGTTGGTAAGTATTTTAGGATTTGGAAACATTGCTGAAACTGTTTACTTCTCAGAAAAAGAGCTTTCATTTAGTACAGTTAAAGGATATGAAGTTCCAAAAATTAAGTCTTGTAATTTCATTCCTGCTCCGGGAGAACCTCAACTTCCGGTTAAAGCTATTTATTTCCTTTTACCCGAAGGAACTACCGTCAAAGAAGTAAAAGTTACGAACTCCGAATTTAAATGGCTTCAAGGTGAATATAATATCTATCCCTCGCAACCACCACAGATATTAAGCAAAATTCCAAATCTCAAATCCCAGATTGCAAAATTTGTTGAGCCAAACCAAAAGGTTTATAAATCAATGAATGAATATCCTACTAAACTTATAGAGTTTGTGGGAACCGGCTCAATGCGTGGATATAGAATTGCAGAAATTCTTGTTTATCCACTTCAATTGATTCCTGCTACCAAGAAATTAAAACTCTATACGAAAATTGATATTAGCATAGAACTAATGAAACAGAAAATGTCGAATACAAAATACAGAAATATATCTCCTGAAATAAAAAAAATAGTAAAAAGTCTTGTAGTAAATCCTGAAAATGTAGGAGCGTATTATAATATGCCCTTACCTGCGGGTGGATATGAGCATGTAATTATAACCAAATCATTACTTGTAGAGCATTTTGAATCTCTTGCTCAATGGAAAACATCAAAAGGTATTAAGTCAGTAATTCGTACTACAGAGTGGATTAACGCTAATTACACAGGTAGAGACCTTCAGGAAAAAATAAGAAATTTTTTAAAAATAGCGGCTCAGGATTCTGGGCTTATATGGGTTCTTCTTGGTGGAGATACTGACCATAACCCTATGAATACTGTTGTTCCATCAAGAATTGCTTATGCAATGACTTGCGAAGCAGGAGGTCCATTAGATGAGGATAGTCTTCATTCTGACCTCTATTACTCGGATCTTGACGGGACATGGGATGCTAATAATAATTATATATTTGGAGAAATGGATGATTCGGTTGATCTTTATCCGGATATTTTTGTTGGAAGAGCACCTGTACGCGATTCTTCGGAGGTTCAGACTTTTGTAAATAAGACTATAAAATATGAGAATAGTCCTCCTCCGGGATATCTTGACGATGCGTTATTTATGGCTGAAATACTGTGGGCGAATCCATATACAGATGCAGCTGTTGCAAAAAATATGATTGGTGAGCTATTTCCAGCAGAATTTAATATACAAAAGCTTTATGAATCGCTTGGGAATGAGAATCGGGATAGTGTAATAGGTGCAATGAATTCCGGCAGGGCACTTTTAAATCACGATGGGCATGGATGGATTGGGTATATGGGAATAGGTACTGATGGTTTGGGTAACTCGGATATGGATGCACTGACAAATGGTGATGCTCAGGGAATTTTCTATTCAATAGGATGCTGGTGCGGAGCATTTGATTATGATTGTATTGCTGAACATTGGGTCAGGAATCCAAATGGTGGAGGAGTTGCATTTATCGGAAATTCAAGATACGGATGGGGTTCTCCCGGAAATCCGGGATTCGGATACTCGGATAAAATAGACGAGAAATTCTTTTATAATCTATTTAAAAACAATGAAACTCATATAGGTATTACACTCGCTCATACAAAAATGGATTATATTGCTTATTCCAGAACCGAGAATGTATTCCGTTGGCATCAATATCAATTAAATCTTCTTGGTGATCCGGAACTTAATATTTGGACAGACACACCTGATGGTTTACTGCAAGCCAATTATCCGGAAAGCTTAATAGTCGGTGAGTCAAAATTCAAAATCTCGGTAACACATAATAGTTTACCGGTAAATGAAGCACTCGTTTGTTGTAATAAAGACAGTGAAGTTTTTGAAACTGCTTATACTAACCAAGCTGGCGAAGCAATATTTACGGTATCTCCAACTTCTTCGGGAAGTCTTCTTGTTACTATAAGTTACCCTAATTATTATCCTCATAAAGGAGAGGTAATAATTTTTTCTACAGGTACTTGTCCCGGATATTATAGTCATACTATAGCCGATTCCGGAGATAACGGGGAAATAAATCCTGGTGAATTAATTGATTTAACAATTACTTTGAAAAATTATGGCACTGAACAGGCAAGTGGACTAAATGCATTACTTCAGATTAACGATTCTTATGTTACTCTTTTAGATAGCATTCATAATTTCGGAGATGTTTCTGCAGGCAGTACAGCATCCGGAGAATTTAGTTTTCGGGTAGATACAAATTGTCTACATAAACATTTAATTTCTTGCAATTTGAGTATTCCGACTTTTGACGACATTGATCTGAATTTTTTGGTTCAAACACCTTGTATTGAATATCAGTATTATACAGTGGATAAAGTTCTTTCTCCCGGAGATACTTCCGAGTTATGGATAACTGTGAAAAATACAGGAGGAAAAGCACTAAATATAGAGAGCAAAATCAGTTCGCCAGACACTAATCTTATCATTCTTGATACATTGGGAAGTCTTGAATGCATTAACGCCGATTCCTATGGCAATTTTTCTCATAAGATTGCTATAAAGCCTACCTGCCTTTCTCCTTATTTTGCAGAAGCTATTCTAAATATAGAAACTCATTTGCCCTCAACTCTTACTTATTCATTTGAAGATACATTCTTACTAAAAATTGACCAAGAAACTTTCAGCTTTTTCGACGACTTTGAATCTGATACTAACTGGACTCACGGAGGAGCAACTGATTTATGGATGGTTACACAACATGATTATCATTCTTCTTCACATTCCTGGTATTGTGGGGATACTACAAGCTGGAAAGCCAAAGATAGTGTAGATTGTTGGCTTCTAAGTCCTGAATTTGTGCCTATGGAATCAAGTTCATGGCTTTCTTTTTGGTGCCAATTTGATGTTGCTACTTACGGCTCAAGTGGAATGTACATCATAATTAAAAATGGAACTTCTGAAGATACGATTGACTTCATAGGTTCCGGAGGAGCACTTGATTCAACATATTTTGAGACATATTGGGCGAAATACTCTTATGACCTTTCACCTTGTTCTATGGGAGTTCCTCTACAAGTTAAATTTAGCTTTGTTGCAGATAGCACAGATGTAGTTGGCGGATTTTATTTTGACGATGTAAGAGTGGGGGAACTTGAAACTGAACCTGAACTTCGTATAGGAGAGCTTTTCTTGAATGATTCTCTTGGCAATAATGATAATATCGTTGACCCCGGAGAAAGCGTATTTGTGTACCTATGGTTGATTAATGATGGAACGTCTTCTTTGTTAGATGTAGTTGGGCATATATATTGTATTGATTCTTATGTTACAATTCTTCCCTACGATAGTTTGAGTTTCGGAGATATTTTTGGTAAAAGAGTAGTGGAAGGATGGTTCTCTTTTGAAACTACTCCTTCAACTCCTTCTGGACATTATTTGGATTTCAATCTGAATGTTGATGGCACAAATGTTCCAATTGGGATAAAAACTTGTGGAACTGGAGCCGAAGAAAGAAAAACGATAAAAAACTTTGGACTTATGCTCTATCCAAATCCATCTCAATCCGGTGAAATCCTTATTCGTTATTCAATAGGTGGAATCACAGCAATTTGTAATTCACAATTAACAATTTATGATATTTCCGGCAGGTTAATAAAAACTTTTGTTATGAAATCAACGAAAGTCGGAAATCACGAAGTAGTATGGGATACTGAGAAACTTGGATGTGGAGTATATTTTGTGAAATTCACAGCAGACAATTATAATACTACAAAGAAGTTTATTCTGCTAAAATAATGATAAATAAGACCAAAGGTATTGGAGTATTTGATTCTGGAATTGGGGGGCTCACCGTAGCTCATGAACTTCTAAGGCTTTTACCAAAAGAACGAGTAATTTATTTTGGCGATACTGCAAGAGTTCCTTACGGAGGAAAATCCACCTCTACAATTAAAGATTTCTCTAACCAAATTGTTAAGTTCTTGCTCAAAAAAGATGTAAAACTCATAGTTGTAGCTTGTAATACAGTTTCATCTACTTCACTCAAATGGCTCAAAAATAAATATACTTTACCTATTATCGGAGTGATAGAGCCGGGAGTTCGTGAAGCTGTTCGTACGACGAAAAACAATATAATAGGTGTAATTGGGACTCGCGCTACTATAGGAAGTTCTGCATATAAACTTGCAATTCATAAATTGAATCAAAATATAAAGGTATATTCAAAAAGTTGTCCCTTACTTGTTCCAATCATAGAAGAGGAAAGAAGTAACTCTGAAGTTATGAAATTGGTTTTAGAAGATTATTTACCTGCTCTAAAGAAAAAAAATATAGATACTCTGATTTTAGGATGCACACATTATCCCATTATAAAGGAAAAAATTCAAGAAGTTATGGGAAAGAAAGTAAATATTATAGACTCAGCTAATTCAATTGCTCTTGAAGTACAGAGCATTTTAAAAAGCGAGAAGCTTTGTTCTCAGACGCAAACACGAGTTGTCATCACAAAACACGATTTTTATTTTTCTGACATTCCGAGAGGATTCAAACAGCTTAGTAAAAAATTCCTCGGACATCAAATTTCTTATACCCGAACGACTTTGTAAAAAGATTGCATATTTACCTTTGAACCTTTGAACCTTTCCCCTCCCCCTGTGTTTAGAAAAATTCCTTGACTTTAAGTAAAATCAAGGTAAAAATCAAATGTAGAGACATACTATATAGTGTCTTTACGGAAACATATAAAAATCATAGAAAAGGAGACAAAATGGATTGGGGATTAAAAAATCGCTTATCAAAAATAATTAAATCAGATGGTCGTACGGTAATGCTTGCCGTTGACCATGGTTATTTTCTCGGACCTTTATCAGGATTAGAAGTACCTGCGAAAACAATTACGCCACTTATTCCTTATGCTGATTCGTTGATGCTTACTCGTGGAATTTTACGCACCTCAATACCACAAGATACAGATACACCAATTGTTCTTAGAGTATCTGGCGGAAACAGCATTGTCGGAAAAGAACTCTCTAACGAGGGGATTACTGTAAGCATAGAAGAAGCCATTCGTCTTAATGTGTCAGCAATGGCTCTTTCTATTTATGTAGGTAGTGAGTATGAGCATCAGACACTACTAAATTTATCAAAGCTGGTAAATGAAGGTGAAAAATATGGGATTCCTGTTCTGGCAGTTACGGCGGTGGGCAAAGAGATGGGACGAGGTGCTCGGTATCTTAGTTTAGCTTCTCGTATTGCCGCAGAACTTGGTGCTCATATCGTAAAGACCTATTATTGCGAGGGATTTGAAAGGGTCGTAAAGAGTTGTCCTGTGCCTATAGTGATTGCTGGTGGCAAGAAAATTCCCGAACGTGAGGCATTTAAGCTTGCTTATAATGCTATTCGTAAGGGTGCCTGTGGTGTAGATATGGGACGAAACATCTTCCAGTCAGAACATCCAATGGCAATGATTCAAGCAGTTCGTGAAATAGTTCACGAAAATGCATCTGTGGATGAAGCTTTTAAATTATTTAATAGTCTGAAGGGCAAGAGAAAAGGCAAATAACGGGTAGGTTGAAGCCCTTGCTTCAACCCAATTAAAATACTTCTACCGCACTTTAGTGCAGGGTAAAAAACCCTTGCCGGGTAGAAAACAAGGTAGATAAGAGCAAGGGCTCTCATTTACCCAAATAAGAGAATTTGGAGATAAAAGATGATAGGATGTCCAGAATGCAAAGCTCGAAGTGCAGGTATGTTTAAAAAACTGTTTAAGAAAACGAAACAAAGAACTTATGTTTGCACTAAATGCAATGCAGAGGTAAAAATTAGAATTGTTTGGTGGAAAGTAATTGTTTTTGGAGTATGTGCAGGATTTTTTGCTGCAATAATTAATTTATTGGCAAGAGTCCCGGACACCGCTGAAGTCTATGTGATAGGAATAATAGCTGGTATTACTGGAGCTTTATTGGTGCAACTATCTACTATTGTTGAACCGATATCTAAAAACCAAGACAAGTGAGGTCATTATGAAAGTAGTGAATTGTTATTCTGAGTAAAGCGAAGAATCTAATTAGAGATTCTTCACTCCACTTCGTTCCGTTCAGAATGACAGAAGAAATATGAAAGTAGCAATGTATTATAATAATGAGGATGTAAGGATAGAGGAGATGCCTATTCCAAAAATCGGAGACGGTGAGCTATTGGTGAAGGTAATAGCAAGTGGGATTTGTGGTTCCGATGTAATGGAGTGGTATAGAATAAAAAAAGCTCCTCGTGTATTGGGTCACGAAATTGCAGGTGAAATTGTTGAAGTCGGAGAAGGTGTTAAAAAATACAAGGTTGGAGACAGGGTTTTTGTATCTCATCATGTTCCTTGCAATGAATGCCGTTACTGTCTTTCGGGTTATCATACTTTATGCGATACTTTGAGGTCAACGAACTTTGACCCCGGTGGATTTGCCAAATATATAAGAGTGCCTAAAATAAATGTTGAGCGAGGTGTTTATCTCTTGCCCAAAAAGATGACTTTTGAAGAAGCCACATTTATAGAGCCATTGGGATGTGTGGTTCGCGGACAAAGAATGGCAGGAGTTAAAAAGGATGATACAATTCTTGTCATAGGGAGTGGGATTTCCGGACTCTTGCATATCCAGCTTGCTCGTGTGCTTGGAGCAAAGCGAGTAATTGCTACCGATATAAATGAATATAGACTTAATGCGGCAAAAAAATTTGGTGCAGATATTGTGATAAATGCAAAAGAAGATGTTGTGCCAATGCGAGTTAAAGAAGTTAACGAGAAAAGACTTGTTGATAAAGTAATTATTTGTACGGGAGATTTACAAGCCATTACTCAAGGATTACACTCTGTAGAGCGTGCAGGAACTATTTTGTTTTTTGCACCACCTTCACCGGATATTGAAGTTTCTTTTCCTTTGTTTGAATTATGGAACAAAGGTGTAACTATTGTGTCCACTTATGCGGCTGTTGAACCTGATATTAAAAAAGCAATAGCTCTTATTAAAACTCGTAAAATAATGGTTAACGAAATGATAACGCACCGATTTGGCATAAAAGATACAGGATTGGGGTTTGAACTTGTTGCACAAGCTAATGAATCTATAAAAGTAGTTATAGAACCACATAAATAAATCTCCTTTTAGAATTTTCAGGTAAACGGATTCAACGGATAAAGCAGATTTTAAAAAGACGGGTTGTTTGAATTTATTAATCCGTTAAATCAGCTCAATCCGCTTACTTTAAAAAACAAAAAAGGTTTTTACTTATATTTAACATCTTAACTCTTGTCACAAAATCGGAACACTCTAAAAAAATCTTGACATTTATATTAAAGAATATTATTCTGAAGAAGAATTATATATTTGCAATTTTCTTTAAAAATAGATTACTGGGCGGGTGGTGGAATGGCATACACGACGGACTTAAAATCCGTTTCCGATAAGGAATGAGGGTTCGACTCCCTCCTCGCCCAAAGTGTTTTAAAAAAAATGTAGAGCAATATGCTATCTACTTTAAAAGGAGGTATTATGTGGAAGTTATTTCCAATGTTTATTTGTTTATTTGTCCTCGGATGTATGAAAGATAAGTTTCCTCCCCAAGAGTTTACGCTTATAGGAGCAGTTAGACTTCATAATGATGTAACGAAAGGTGCAAAAATAAAATTTGAAGTTTGTAGAGGTACGGAATGGCTCAATCCTGAGAAAAATTGGAATACAACTACCGATAAATGGGGTAATTATAAAATAATAATTCCAAATGACTGGTTTGAATGTTATTATAGAGTCAAAACAAGTGCTCGAGATAAACATGATAAGTTTTATGCTTCTGAGTGGGAACATGGAATTGTAAGATTCGCTGAAGATAGAAAAGACTTCTGGCTGGGAGACTTAGGGGAAAAAGGAGAAATATTTGAAGATAAGAAGAAAAAACGAAGGAGACGAAGATAGTAAAATCATTAAACTCTCAACAGAAAGAAGCTGTTTGTAATACTGATGGTCATTTGCTTGTTCTCGCAGGAGCAGGAAGTGGGAAAACAAGAGTCCTTACCTATAAAATAGCATGGCTTATTGAAAATCTCAAGATAAGACCTCGAGATATTCTTGCTGTTACGTTTACCAATAAATCTGCCAGTGAAATGCGGTCAAGAATCGAGACCTTTGTAGGCGAACCGGCAAAACAAATCTGGGTTTATACATTTCATTCGTTTTGCGCCAGAGTTCTCAGGCAATATGCAGAACTTCTCGGTTACGAAAAAAATTTCACAATATACGATGCAAGTGATTCTAAAAACCTGATAAAGCGGCTTCTCACTGAACATCAAATAAATCTTCAGCTTACACCAAAAGGAATTGCGGGAAAAATAAGTAGAGCAAAAAACAATCTCATATTACCCGAAGATTACCCTGAATCCAGTGATTTCAGAGCACCGCTCATAAAGATGGTGTATGGATATTATCAAGAAGCCCTGAAAACAAATAATGCTATGGACTTTGACGACTTGCTTCTCAATGCCTATAAAATCCTTAGTCAAAACAGGGAAGTGACGTCAAGATTTTCATTCAAGTATGTTCTTGTTGATGAGTATCAGGATACAAATCGTATTCAATATGAATTACTAAGATTGCTCTCCGAAAAACATAATAATCTAACCGTAGTAGGAGATGAAGACCAATCGATTTATGGGTTTAGAGGAGCTGATATTGGGAATATATTACGATTTGAAAAAGATTTTCCTGATGCCAAGATAGTAAGACTTGAAGAAAATTATCGCTCAACGAAGAAAATATTACAAGCCGCCTCTTGTGTCGTAAGCCATAATAATTATAGAATTGGGAAAGAGCTCTGGACAAATAATCCTGAAGGAGAAGTACTATCTCTTCTTACAACCTTAAACGCTTCCAAAGAAGCTCTCAAGATTGTTAATATAATTAAAGAATATTCGCGACCTCTTAATGATTTCGTAATTTTATATCGCGTAAACGCACAATCAAGGCTTATTGAAGAATCTCTCAGACTTTCTAACACTCCTTACACAATAGTTGGTGGAACAAAATTCTATGACCGTAAGGAGATAAAAGATACTCTGGCTTATCTCAAGTTAATTATAAATCCAAAGGATTCGGTTGCTCTGAATAGAATAATTAACTTCCCTGCTCGAGGAATAAGTTCCGAAACGCTTGAAATTTTGACTAATTTTGCCAAGCAATCACGGATTTCAGTTTATGAGGCATTAGAGAGAGTAGAAGAAATTGAGTTGTCAGAAAAGCGGAAAAAAGCAATCAAAAAGTTCTTCAAACTTATAGAGTCTCATCGCAAGAATACGGACAAACCAGACAAATTAATCAATACTATACTTCGTGAAATTGGATATTGGGATAAACTAAGATTAGAAAACACCTTGGAAGCTCAATCAAGAATTGAGAACTTAGAAGAACTAATAAGAGGAGCTTTTAATTATCCTACCCTAAAAGAATTTATGGAAAGCGTGAGTTTATTTACAAGTATAGATGAATGGGATAATACCAAAAATTATGTAACTCTTATGACTGTGCATAATGCGAAAGGACTTGAATTTCCAATTGTTTTTATTACAGGGCTTGAGGAAGGTTTATTTCCTCACAGTTTATCTCTTAACAATGAAGTAGAAATTGAAGAGGAGCGAAGACTTTTTCATGTCGGCTTAACAAGAGCAAAAGAAAAAATCTATTTGTCTTATGCACTTGACAGAAAAGGATATGGGTATTCTTCAAAATCAAGATTTCTTAATGAAATACCTTTTGAACTAATTGAAGAAGTTAATAATTATGATTATAACGCAACAGAAAATTATGACGGAGATTTTTAAATTTAAATTCAATTTCGTAGTATCCAAAATTAATCATTAACCTACCTTCTCTAAAGTTATTTTTATTTGACTTTGGCTAAAAAAGCTTTTAACATTCTTTATCTATGGAAATAGACAAAAAAACATTGAATAAAATCAAAAAGGGATTAAGGATTTTCCTGATAATTACCGTTATAAGTATTACAGCTATTTTAATTGTTACGGTCAAGAAAGAAACATTCTCAAGTTTGAAACAAGTAAGTCCCTTGTTTCTCACACTTACGCTAAGTGTTTGTCTTTTCAGAATGTACCTTGAATGCCTAAGATTACAAACCCTTACCTGGGCATTTGGAAACCCAATTGATTTAAGGTCAAGTGCAGAGTTTACCATAGGCGGATATTTTCTTTCACTTACTCCTTTCGGAGCAGGTGGATTGCCTCTGCAGGTTTACATTCTTAAGAAAAAAAAGTTCTCATTCGGTGAATCAGGTGCTGTTATTGCATTACGAGGAATTACTTCGCTTATTGCTTTCGCTTTTGGAATACCTATACTGCTTAGTTCTCGTTCTGTTTTTGACGGAGCAGGAATTAGAATCCTATCAGGATATCTCATAACCTTGTATGCAATACTTATCATTTTATTAGTTTTGGTGCTAATAAAAACGGATTGGGTCAAATATCAACTCTCAAGATTCAGTAATTTTCTTACCTGTCATGGAAAGGGAAAATTGGCACGATTGGTAAATAAATTTTCTAATGAACTTGAGAAATTTAAGTTTGGTTTCAAAGAATGCTGGAGCAAAGGAAGATACAAACTCATACTTACAATTATTATCTCGGTAATATCGCTCTTTTTTTATGTCCTTATAGCTCCTTTGCTTTTTAGAGGGATTGGGATAATTGCTCCTGTTATAAAAACAGCAATCATTCAACTTATTCTTACCTTTACTTTGATGTTTGTGCCAACTCCCGGTGGCTCAGGGATCGCAGAAGGAGCAGGATTTGCACTTTTCAAAGGTATCTGTACGAAACAAGAATTGCTTGGCATTTATGTTGTATTATGGAGACTCTTTACCTATTACATAGGAGTAATTATTGGTGGATTTATTATTTTAAGAATGTTAGTTGGAAACAAAACTTCTAAATTGAAAGAGTGTCATTCTGAACCCTTCACTTGTCATTCTGAGCCCTTCATTTGTCATTCTGAACGAAGTGAAGAATCTCAAAGAGTTCAGGATAAACTCCGTGAAAAATCTCAAAGAGATATTTAAGCATTTTATGAAAGTACTGGGTATAATCGGTAGTCCTCGCAAAAAAGGAAATACAGACATACTTGTTTCCGAAGTTCTTAACGGAATTGATATGAGCGGTTCGCAAATCATCTCTACAATAGAAAAAATATACTTAGATGACTTCAAACTACTACCTTGTAAGGTATGTGGTAAATGCAAAACTACCGGACAATGCGTGCAACAGGATGATTTCAATATAGTCTTTCAGAAAATAAAAGAAGCAAACGTTATAGTATTTGGCTCTCCAGTGTATTGCAAAACCGTTACAGCACAGGTAAAAATTCTTATTGATAGAATAGACTCCAGCCAAATTATCGTATCTCACATACCCGATGGAAAAACAACATTCTCGCGTCGTATTCGAGATAAGAAAAAAGGTATAATTATTTGTATAAGCGATTTATCTGTATTGGATATTGTGAGGCAATCTGCTGAAGTTATGAAATGTTTATTTCGTGATTTGAACATAGAAGTTATAGACGAAATATTAGCAAATAAACTCAGTAAAAAAGGAGATGTCTTAAAAAACAAAACACTTTTACAACAAGCTTTTGAAATCGGAATGAATCTATGTGAGAAAGTTAGCATCTAAATATTGGATTTACAAAGAAGTATTTTTAAAGTCTATCTAAAGTTTTAAGCATCAAAAATAGGGAGGATAAATGTTTAATAAACTTTCACAAAAAGCACAAGAAGCAGTTGCAATTGCACAAGAAAAATTATCTGAATTAAATCATACGGAATTTAAAATTCTACACTTACTTTTTGGCTTGCTTGATCAGCCGGAAGGCGTAGTATCTCAAATACTTGAAAAACTTGGTATAGACCACAATGTTATTAAAAATGAAATCTCAGACAAACTTGACCAACTTCCAAAAACTTACGGAAATTCCTTAATGCAAGCTTATATTGGTTCACAGGTGAAAAGAGTTTTTGATGTTGCCTCAGGAGAAGCGAGAAGACTTCACGATGAGTATATTGGATGTGAACATCTTTTCATTGGAATAGTTGAAATAGGGGAGCCAATCTTAAAAAAAGCAGGAGTTTCAAAAGAAAATTTATATCAAGCACTTGAGGCGGTAAGAGGTTCTTCAAGATTAAACGAACCTATGGGAGAAGAGAAATACCGCATATTGGAACGTTATTCAAGAGATTTAACTCAACTTGCACGAGAAGGGAAACTTGACCCCGTAGTAGGAAGAGAAGATGAGATAACAAGAGTTATGCAAATTCTTTGTCGTCGTACCAAAAACAATCCTGCTCTTATAGGTGAAGCTGGTGTTGGTAAAACCGCAGTAGTTGAAGGATTGGCACGAAAAATAGCTGCTAATGATGTTCCTGAAATGCTTAAAGACAAAAGTGTGATTGAGCTTAATGTCGGAAGTCTTGTTGCAGGCACAAAGTTTCGTGGAGATTTTGAAAGTCGAATGAAAGGTGTAATGGAAGAAATTCACAAGGCAAAAAAGAAAATAATCCTATTTATTGATGAACTTCATACAATTGTTGGAACCGGAGCTGCAGAAGGAGCTATGGATGCAGGGAATATGCTTAAACCCGCTCTTGGAAAAGGCGAATTACAATGCGTAGGAGCAACTACTCTTGATGAGTACAGAAAATATATAGAAAAAGACCAAGCTTTAGCAAGAAGATTTCAACCCGTTTATGTAAATGAACCTTCCGTGCAAGATACGATTAAGATTCTTGCTGGAGTAAGACCAAAATATGAGGAACATCACAAAGTGAAAATATCGGATGTGGCTCTTCTTGCTTGTGCGGTACTTTCTCATAAATATATATCCGATAGATTTCTTCCCGATAAAGCAATAGATTTACTTGATGAAGCAGCTTCAAAACTACGATTGGATATTTATTCCGCTCCAAAACCTATAAAAGAAATGGAAGAAAAACTTAAGGAACTCAATAAAAAAGGGCAGGAAGCTGTAAAAGCCCAAAATTACGAGGAAGCTGCACGATTGCGAGATAAAGCAGATAAATTGAGCAAGAAATATGTAAAGACTCGGAAAGAATGGCTACATAAACGCGGAATAAATGATATAGTGGATGCAGAAGATATTGCACATATTGTATCAAAATGGACAGGAATTCCTATTACCCGTATGCTTATGGAAGAAAGCGAAAAACTTTTAAAGATAGAAGAAAGTATCCACAATCGTATAGTCAATCAGGAGAAAGCAGTCAGTGCAATAGCCAATGCTATTAGGGTGTCCAGAGCAGGACTCAGAGATGAACAAAGACCAATTGGTTCCTTTATTTTCTTAGGTCCTACCGGAGTTGGAAAAACCGAATTGGCAAAAGCACTTGCCGAATTTTTATTTGACTCCGAATCTGCTCTACTCCGAATAGATATGTCGGAATATCAGGAACGACATACAGTCTCAAGATTGATAGGAGCACCTCCCGGATATGTGGGTTACGAAGAAGGAGGACAACTTACCGAACCTGTGAGACGAAGACCTTTTCGGGTAATATTATTTGATGAAATTGAAAAAGCACATCCCGATGTTTATAATATACTATTGCAAATTATGGATGACGGAAGACTTACCGATGCACAAGGCAGAGTCATTAACTTCAAGCACACCATAATAATAATGACCTCAAATGTTGGAATACAAGAAATACAAAAGAAATGTATCGGGTTTAACATAGAAACTAAAAAGTCAGATTACAATAATATGAAGCAAAAATTGATGAGCGAAATTAAGAAATGTTTCAAGCCTGAGTTCTTAAATCGAGTTGATGAGATAGTTGTATTTCATTCTTTAACTAAAGAACATTTATTAGAAATAGTGGATATTGAGTTAGGAAAATTAGTTAGAATTTTGAGTGAGAAGAAAATAGAATTCAAGATTACAAAATCTGCAAAGGTTTTTCTCGCTACTGAAGGGTATAATGCAGAATATGGAGCAAGACCTTTGAAGCAGGTAATCCGCCGGCTCGTAGAAAATCCTCTTTCAATTAAAATTATAAAAGGGGAAGTCAAAGAAGGTGACCATATTATCCTTAGTGCAAAAGCTAAACAAATAACTTTCGAAAAACGCAAGTAAGTAAAAACTGTTAAGAAGAAAGAAGGTTTGATTGTCTCTATTTTTTCATAATAGCTTTCTTAACTTCTTTAATGGAATTACTTATACCAACTCGTTATCAAATTGCATAAAATGATCAATCAAGGATGCTCTTGTGGGTGTCCTCGTATGCAAACTATTTAAGTATTTTGATGACAATTTAGTATTACAGGAGTGGTGTCTCCTTTCTTTATATCCGTAATATGTAATGTCTTTAAGTGATGGTTACAATATCTGAGTAAAAGAGCAAAGGCAAGATTATGGAATTTGTGAATAAGGAAAATAGCTTTTTCTTTTTGACTCTTGCCAGAACCTTCAATAAAATATT
>JAUVIV010000082.1 GCA_030592575.1 bacterium
CCCGGCTTTAGCCGAGGGTTAATTTATATTTTCTTTTTTTGTAGGAGCAATTTTAAATTGCGATTTTATATTATCGCAGATAGAATCTGTTCCTACACAAGTTATTCAGTATCTTTCTTTTGGAGTGTAAAAGCTTGCTTTTACATCTTTCGTACCTATTTCGCAGTAGCAAGCTACTGCACTCCATATTTTTTTTGTGAGAAAGGGTTCCTAACTTTGACAATTTATCAGGAATAGGAAGTCCATTCTACACAAATTTATGGAAAAGGTTTCATGATCTTGAAAATTGAAATCAGAGGTTTCTCGCACGCACTGCTTTGCATTCTGTTTCATATTTTATTTTAATTGATTATAAATCAGAGGATATAAAAGATAAGTTAATCGGATGTTTTGTGGTGGGCCTGGATGGACTCGAACCATCCGCCTCACGGTTATCAGCCGTGCGCTCTAACCACCTGAGCTACAGGCCCCATAAAGAAGATAAACGTTAATTGATAGTACTTAGAAAATTTGGTTACATAGAATTAACTTTTACAAGAAATCATTTCATTTCTTTTTGTTCTAAGTAACCAATAATTAAATAAAAATAAGGTATGCACTACTCTTCTTGTCAAAAATATGTAAAAATCAAAATAATTACCTCGCAAAATGCGAGAACTAAAATACTCCATAGAAAGGAGGTGATCCAGCCGCACGTTCCCGTACGGCTACCTTGTTATGACTTTACCCTAGTCACCCCGCTTACCTTCACTCCCACCGAAGTAGAAGCTTCGGGTACTCAGAGCTTCCGTGGCATGACAGGCGGTGTGTACAAGGCCCGGGAACGTATTCACCGCAGCATACTTATCTGCGATTACTAGCGATTCCGACTTCATGGAGTCGAATTGCAGACTCCAATCCGAACTGGGGCCGGTTTTGGGGATTGGCTCCACCTCGCGGTTTGGCAACCCATTGTACCGACCATTGTAGGACGTGTGTAGCCCTGGGCATAAGGGCCATGCTGACTTGACGTCATCCCCACCTTCCTCTGAGTTGACCTCAGCAGTCTCCTTAGAACCCCCCGAAGGGGCAACTAAGGATAGGGGTTGCGCTCGTTATGGAACTTAATCCGACACCTCACGGCACGAGCTGACGACAGCCATGCAGCACCTGTTTTGGCTCCCATACGGGTCCCTTCCCTTTCGGGTTGGTACTACCAAAATGTCAAGCCCAGGTAAGGTTTTTCGCGTATCATCGAATTAAACCACATCCTCCACCGCTTGTGCGGGCCCCCGTCAATTCCTTTGAGTTTCAGTCTTGCGACCGTAGTCCCCAGGTGGATCACTTAACGCGTTAGCTACGGCACCTCCTAATAAATTAAGAGACACCTAGTGATCATCGTTTACGGCTAGGACTACCAGGGTATCTAATCCTGTTTGCTCCCCTAGCTTTCGGGTCTCAGCGTCAGCAACGAGCCAGAGAGCCGCCTTCGCCACGAGTGTTCTTCCTGATATCTACACATTCCACCGTTACACCAGGAGTTCCACTCTCCTCTCTCGTGCTCAAGACTTCCAGTATCAAGAGACATTTGTGAGTTGAGCTCACACCTTTAACCCTTGACTTAAAAATCCGCCTACACCCCCTTTACACCCAATGATTCCGGATAGCGCTTGCTCCTCCCGTGTTACCGCGGCTGCTGGCACGGAATTGGCCGGAGCTTCCTTTGGAGGTACCGTCAAAATCGTCCCCCCTGACAGAGGTTTACAACCCGAAGGCCTTAATCCCTCACACAGCGTCGCTGGGTCAGCCTTTCGGCCATTGCCCAAATTTCTAGACTGCTGCCTCCCGTAGGAGTTGGGGCCGTGTCTCAGTCCCCATGTGGCTGGTCACCCTCTCAGGCCAACTACCTGTCGTCGGCTTGGTGAGCCATTACCTCACCAACTACCTGATAGGATACAGACCTATTCCTGAGCTCCCGATAAATCGAGATTTATCCTAAAAAACATATGTTTCTAAGGAACCATGCGGAATTACCCCCAATTTCTCAAGGCTATTCCCCTCTCAAAAGTAAGTTGTCTGTATATTACTCACCCATTCGCCACTCTCTTACATAGCAAGCTACGTAAAATCGTTCGACTTGCATGTCTAATACACGCTGTTAGCGCTAATCCTGAGCCAGGATCGAACTCTCCGAAAAAGACAAAAAGAGTAGTGCATACCATATATAATATTCAAAGAACTACATTTTATCTAATAGTCCTTTTGAAGCTTGTCAAGGAATAAATCTAAAAAATTAATTTTTTTTTGAAATATCTGTGGAATGACTTATAAATAACTAAATAAAAAAAGAGCTGTAAGTAATTATAATGGTAGTGTAGCAAATATTTTAATTGATTCTTTGTAAGATGAAAATTGTATAATAATTATCAGGATGTTGTGATTTGTCGTTGAACTTTTGTTGGTAAGTTCCTTTTGATTTATTAATGAGTTCAATGATTTCTTGATTTATCAGTTTTCTGTTTGATGTAGGAAAGTTCTTCCCGTATTATGGCGAAATATTCCAACATAAATAAAATCAATGTGTAAAGCCCTAAAGTTCTTAAATGCTTGGAAAACTTGTAGGTTAATAAATTTAGATAGTGGTATATAATTCTTAAGTTTGATTGTCATAATTTTTGCTATAGATTATAGAACTTATGGTATCAGGAATATATAAAGCAAGAGATGGAATGTATGCCGGGGCACGTGAGCTTGAGGTAATAGCTAATAATGTAGCGAATATTAATACGCTTGGATTTAAAAAAGAGGGGTTGGTTTTTCAGTCAATGTTAGAAAAAGTTTCAGATACGGAATGGAGTCCAATAATAGAGAAAGCTGCTAAAAAATATAATGTAGATAGTAATTTGATATATGCTGTAATGATGGCGGAATCAAAAGGTAATCCTAATGCAGTGTCTCCGAAAGGGGCAAAGGGGCTTATGCAGTTGATGGATAGTGTATCTAATGACTTAGGGATAAAGAATCCATTTGACCCTAAGGCAAATATCTTTGGAGGAACAAAATACCTGAGTAGGCTTTTAAATAGGTTTGGTGAAGATGAGAGACTTGCACTTGCTGCTTATAATGCTGGTCCTGAAGCCGTGAAAAAGTATGATGGAGTTCCTCCCTATAAAGAAACCATAAATTATATAGAAAGAGTATCTAATTTTAAGAGCAGTAAAATGTTTAGTGAACAGCCAATGAATAGTTTAGCTCCTATTGTAAAATTTACAGATTTCAAAGGAGGGCCTCTTGAACATACTCAAGCACCGCTTGATTTTGCGATTCAAGGAAAGGGTTTATTTGCTGTTCGGACTCCGTATGGAATAAAATATACTAAATGTGGTAGTTTTGAATTGGATGATAATAGCATTCTTGTAACTCATCAAGGATATCCGATTATTGGAGAAGGTGGGGAAATTTTAATTTCAGGAGAAAGAGTCAATGTATCAAAAGACGGTAGTATATTTGTTGATAATGAATTGATAGATAATTTTAATATTAAAGATTTTGCAGAACTTCAGAAATGGGGCGAGAATTTATTTGAACCTATAGGAAAAGAGATTGAGCTTGATAAAGTACGTATTTTGCAAGGATATGTTGAAAAGTCTAATATTGAACCGACTAAGGAACTTGTGAATTTAACAGAAGTATCGAGAAGATATGAAGCGTGTCAGCGTATGATTACTGTGCAAGACGAGACTATTAGTCGTCTTATTAACGTGGTTGGTAGAGTAAAATAGGAGGAAGAATGTTAAGAGCAATGCACTCGGCGGCTACTGGGATGTCAGCTCAAGAAAGATGTATTTCTGTAATAGCTAATAATCTTGCAAATGTAAATACACCTGCTTATAAATCTCAATCCGCAACTTTTGAAGATTTATTTTATGAGACTTTTTTTCTCAAAGAAAATAGTGAAGAAGATCCTGCTCCATTACAGATTGGACACGGAACAAGATTATCTGCTACTCCGAGAAATTTTGCACAAGGAGAGCTTGAAGAAACGGGAGCTCCTCTTGATATTATGATAGTTGGAGACGGCTTTTTTAAAGTTGTAATGCCAGATGGAAGTTATGCATACACAAGAGATGGGTCATTTAAACTTACAGGGGATGGTAGAATAGCTACTTCGCAAGGATTTCCTCTTGAGCCGGAAATTGCTATTCCGGAAGATGCAAGTAATGTTATCATATCTCCTGAAGGATTAGTTTCTGTAATGATTCCTGATGAAGTGGAGCCAAATGAAATAGGTGAAATTCTGCCTGTTAAATTTTTAAATCCTCAGGGGCTTGAAGCTATAGGAGATAATCTTTACAAGCCCACTCGAAATTCAGGTGATCTTATTGAAGGTCTTCCGGGAATTGATGGAATTGGGTTGCTTTCTCAGGGATACCTTGAGCGTTCTAATGTTTCGGTTGTGGATGAAATGGTGCGTATGATATTAGCTCAGAGAGCTTATGAAATAAACTCAAAAGTTATAAGTACTGCAGACAAAATGTTTGCGATGGCGACAAGTATAGTTAGATAAAAATGTCTATTTTACTATTTTTGATTTTAGTTACCCGATTTATTGGGGCAGAAGAAACAAGCTTTGGTAATTCAGATTCTTACCGAATTACTATTTCCGGAAATGAAATTGCCAATGTTGCTGTAGAAGCTGCCAAATCCCAGCTATTATCTCTTGATTTTGAATTATTTACCGTTACTCCAATTCGCATACCGCTTTCTATTCAGTTGTCTAAAGGGGATTATGAACTTAAATCCGAAATTTCTAATCCTACACATATTACCAGAGGCACTGGTGCTACACTTATATGGGTGAAAATTATGAGCGAAGATAAAGTTGTGAAGTCTATTCCAGTTCCATTAAAAGTACGGATTCTTGTTCCGATGGTTGTTGCTAAAAACAGGATTAAAAAACATGAAATTTTAACTTCTCAAAATGTTTGTATAAAGTTATGTGATGTTAATCTTAAGGGAATCAATACTCTTGATTGTACACTCGAGAAACGAGCAAGGAAAATTATTGGAAAGGGGCATATTATAACATTAAGTAAAATGGAATCTATACCGCTTGTAACTGCCAAAAAACAGGTAAAAGTTGTCTATAATTATAATAATGTTATTATTTCTACTACAGGAGTGTCGAATGAAGATGGTTGGTTAAATGATCTCATAAAAATTCAAATACTTTCGAAAGTTATTGATACAAAAGTGGTAGGAACAAACTGTGTAGCTATTATTTAAAGGGAGGAAATATGAAATCCAAAATTCAGTCATTAGTTATCGGTTGTTTATCTTTTGCTTTTTGCTCACTGTTTTCTATAGCGGAAAGTTCTTTGTTTACTGAACGGATAGCTTATAAATCCGGAGATTTAATTACAGTAGTTATTGTTGAATCTTCTTATGGCAAAAATCAGGCACAAACTAATACAAATAAAGAAGAAAGCATTGCTGTGGGTGCTTCACAATCAGGGCTTTCAGGATTATTGCCAGGGAATAGTCTTTCATTGGGTGGAAAATTTAAAAATGAACACAGTGGAAGAGGAAAATCTTGGCGAAAAGGAGAACTTAAAGGGTATTTAACTGCAGAGGTGGTAGAGGTTCTTGAAAATGGTAATTTAAAGATAAAAGGAGAGAAAAAAATCCACATAAATCAAGACGACCAAATTATGAAAGTAGAAGGAACTATAAGGCAAGAAGATATAGAACCCGGTAATCAGATACTTTCAACACATATAGCAAATGCGAAAATTGAATACAAAGGTAAGGGAGTGGTCGAAAATGGACATCGTAAAGGATTTTTAATGAGGTTATTTGATTGGGTATTTTAGAATGATGTATGGAATATTAAGTATGGAGGTACTGAATGCATAAAATTTATTTATCACAAAAATTTATATTCGCTTGCTCGTTTTTGCTCGTTGCTTCTTGTTTATTATTTATCCCAAAAGTTACTGAAGCGGGGCGATTGAAAGAGATTTCAATATGGGAGGGATTAAGCGAACAACCACTTATTGGATATGGATTAGTATCCGGTTTACAGAAAACAGGTGATTCCAGGAATTCATTATATACACGAAAAGCAGTGCATAATTTACTCAAGAATATGAAATTATTTGTTCCTGAATCACGAAGTATGTATGCTAAAAATGTAGCTTCGGTTATTGTAACAACTAATTTGCCTTCTCTTCATCGAAAGGGGACAAAAATAGATATCAAGGTTTCTTCAATTGGCGATGCTAAAAGTTTAGAACAAGGTATATTACTTCCTACTTCTCTTGTTGGATTAGATGGTAAGACTTACGCTATTGCACAAGGACCACTCATTATAGATAGAGATAGAACTGTAACCGGTTATATATTAGATGGGGCAATAGTTGAATCAGTGACAAAATCTACTATTGAAAATAAAGATACTTTATCTCTTCTTCTTAATCGTCCTGATTTTGTCTCATCGGTGAGGATTCAGGATGTAATAAATGAAAAATTTGGTACTACAATAGCAAGTGCTGTTGATGGTGGACATGTAAGAATTGCAGTTCCTGAGGAATATAAAGACAAAATAGCTGGGTTTATTGTGGCTATTGACACACTTGAAGTAGTTTTGGATAGAGAAGAGAAAATAAGTATAGATCGTATTACCGGTGTAGTAACAAGTGGTATAAGTAGTAAAATTCAACCGGTAGCTCTCAATTATAGAGAATTGAAAATAGAAGTAACTGCTGAAACTACAGTTAAGGATTTTATTGATATGATCAATACAATGGGAGTTGATCAGGAAGATATAATTGCTATTTTAAAGTCTTTGAAGTCATCAGGTGCTATTGAGTCGGAAATAGTTATTATTTAGCTTTGTGAAATTATGATTAAATCAGTTGAAGTTTTTTTAATTGACAATCCTATGATTTTAAGTAAATATAGTTAAAATGGAAATATCTGCAAAATTTGACACAATGTTTATTTTTATACCAAAAATAGAAAATAAACCAGGGTGTGGTGAAGAGATTACAGCTTCTCTTTATGAATTAGGAGTGGATGTAGAGTATTTTCAAGCAACTACTGTTCCGGGAAGAGAATATACTGATGTATTAATAATAGTTAAGCAGGAAGATATTAAACGTTCAATGGCAGCTATAAATAGTGCAAGGAAAAAGATTGAATGTGGAAAGCCTGTGCTCGTGAATGGACTTACTGGAATTATAATAAGAGGGGCAGGTGTTAGAAATAGCTCCAAGTTTCTTTATTGTGCAATGAAAGTATGTGCTAAATCAAAAGTGAATGTAAGCATTGTTTATACTACTCTTATATCTATAAATATGTATGTAGATACCAGAAATTTCAATCTGGAATTAATTGGGGAAATAGAACAAGAACTCAAAGCATTAACTAAATAGAAAGGAGTATTAGATAATGATAGAAATATTACCAAGATTTAATATAGCGAATATAATACTTAGAAATGTTAAAAATGAACCTGGTGTTGGAGGAGAACTATTAAATAAATTAAATGAAGCTGGGGTAATTGTTGAGTATTTTAATGCTACTCCTGAAATTAATGAACAGAGTACGATAACTATGATAGTAATGGCAGAAGAAGTTTATAAAGTTATGTCCGCTGTGAACAAGGCAAGAAAAAAAATAAAGGGTGAAAACCCTGAAATTAGTACTGATATTATGGAAATTAGAATTAGAGGAGTAAGTGTTAAGGGAAGTGGAAAACCACTTTCACAAGCATTTACGATATGTGGAAGAAAAAAAGTAAATATCATTGCAACTTATACTACTCCCATATCTATACATCTTTATATATCAACAAAAGATTTTACCACTGAATTAATAGATGAGTTGCAGAAAGAATATAACTCTAAATGAAATTACGAATTTAAAAATAAAATGGAAAAAATAACAGATGTTGGGATGAGGAATTTTTCGCTTCCTAAAAATATGACTCCTGAAAAGATAGGATTGGAGTTTGAAGCACTTTTATTTTCATATCTTTTTAAGGGATTTGAAAAATTAATACCCAGTGAGAAAAAAGGGTTTGGTAATGATGTTCTTATGCCTATCTTGGAAATGCAACTTTCAAAGAGCATCTGCGAGAACGCCAATTTTGGATTTAAAAATCTTGTCGCTTCGCAACTTGAAGCTAAAGAATTATATGAATCATGCCGATAATGAATAAAGTGGAAAAAGAACTTAAAAAACTCGTAGTTGTCTTGAATAGTGAATTGAAGGCTGCTCAGGAATTTCTTGAATTTTCGCAGAAGACAAATTCTTCTCTTGAGAAACTCAACTTTTCAAATTTAAGAACATCATCAGAAAATTCACCTAAAATTATTTCTAAACTATTGGATCTTGAAGATGAACGAACACAGATACTATTAAATATAGCACAAGAACTTGAAATTCCATGTGAGAAGCTTACTATCTCTGAGTTGGCAAAGCTTGTATCTCCATATTCTAAAGAGTTAATTGCTATCAAGACAAAGCTTGCTCCTATATTCCAAAAGATTGTAAAGCTTTCCAGAATTAATAAATATCTTATAAATCGCTCTATATTATTTATGGATGATAGAATTAGAGTTTTCCGTTCTGCCAATGGTTCCGTGAATACTTATGGAGGTAAAGGTGAAATAAATGTAGAGATGCATCATGATACACCTCTACAAATAGATACACAAATATGATAGGACCATCTCAACTTTTGAATATAGGTAGAAAAGCTCTTTTTGCACATCAATATGCAATTTCTGTAACTTCTCATAATGTAGCGAATGTTAATACTCCCGGATATTCAAGGCAAAGAGCAATATTTGAGTCTACTTCACCACTTCGTGTTCCTGAAGGATTTTTAGGAACAGGTGTAGATGTAAGTAGAATTGAGAGGATAAGAGATCATCTTATTGATTTGCAGGTTCGTGATCAAATTTCACAAGTCGGAGAATGGGAAAAAGGAGATGCTATTCTTAAGCAAATAGAATCTTTAATAAATGAACCTTCTGATTCTGGGCTTTCCAACGCAATTACAGATTTTTTCAATGCTTGGCAAGATGTAGCTAATGATCCTGAAGAAAGTGGACCGCGAACTGTTCTCGTGGAAAAGGCAACAATTCTTTCAAATACATTTCATAGACAGAAAGATCATTTACAAAGTTTAGTGGGAGAATTAAATAATGAAGTTGATGGTATAGTAACGCAAATAAATTCTTATTCAGGTCAGATAGCCAAATTAAATGAAAAGATTGTTGCACTTGAATGTACAGGACAACCGGTGAATGATCTTAGAGATAAGAGAGATGCATTGGTAAATGAGATAGCGAAATTTGTTGATGTTCAGACTTCCGAAAATGGAGATGGTTCGCTTACCGTATATGCGAATTATAAAGTTGTAGTTGATAGGATAACTACGATTGAACTTACTACAGAATATAGTTCGCGACATGGTATGAAGTTTAACGATATATCTTATCAAGGTAAACAATTTGTTCCTGCAAGTGGACAACTTAAAGGTACTTTCATGGTGAGGGATGGTGAAATTCCGGAGTATTTGGATGATTTAGATAATCTTGCTGCAAGTATCGTAAATGAGATAAATACTCTTCATAGCTCCGGTTATGCTCTGGATGGAAGCTCAGGCAGAAGTTTCTTTCAAGGGAATTCTTCAGGAAATATATCTGTAAGGGGAGAAATTACAAATGATGTCTCTCTTGTAGCTGCATCAGATTCCGGCTCATCCGGAGATGGGTTTCTTGCACTCCAGATTGCGGAACTTGCTGATAAACTTACGATGTCAGCGGGTAGTAATGAATTTACATTTTCAGATTTCTATGGTTCACTTGTTTCGAAAGTAGGGTCGTCATCTGAATTTAGTGCCGAAATGATGGAAAGTGAAAATTTATTATTTACTCAACTTGAAAATTATCAACAGAGTATTTCAGGAGTATCTCTGGATGAAGAAATGGTAAATATGATAGATTATCAGCATGCATTTGAGGCAGCAGCAAAAGTAATACAAACTGCCGATGAAATATTTGGAACAATAATTAGTATGATATAATTAAACTAATAAATTTAAAAAATAACTATAATGAGAATATCAACTAATCTTTTTTCGAGTAATTTACTCTCACATATTGAAAAGGGGACTGAACGTATATTCTGGAATAATCAGCGTATAGCTACTCAAAAGAGGCTTCAGCGACCATCAGATGACCCAATAGGTGTTGGAAAGGCTATTAAACTGCATAAGAATATTACATTTAATGAACAATGGATTGAAAATGCCAATGATGCATTATCGTGGCTTGATTGCTCAGAAATCCCTGTTAATAATATTATAGACTTGCTTACAACGGCATCAGAAATTGCTGTTAGAGGAGCAAGTGAAACTATTGGAACAGATGCCAGAGAGGCATTAGGGGATGAAATAAATCAGCTTCTTGAAGAAGTACTTAACGATGCGAATGCTCAATTCAAAGGTAAGTATATATTCGGAGGTTTTGAAACACGTGATGCGCCTTATACTGCAAATGATACAGTGAATAATCAGGCATTTTCTTTTACTGCCGCACAATATGATACAGCTCTTAGTTTATCTCCACCAGCTCGTATGCTTTCAGGAACAGTAGTAGTTGAGCATGCAATAAGCGGAACTACTTATGCTGAGGGGGTAGATTATACAATTGATTATAGAAATGGAACGATTACTGTCTTATCTACAGGAAGTATGCCTTTTTCCCCACCTGATAGTTATCTTATTGATTATGAAACACAAATATATGATGTTACTGCTAATCCAAAAGGGATTAACGGTGAAATTAAGCGTAAAATTGGAGATTCTGAAATTATCACTATAAATCTTTCCGGGAATAAGCTTTTTAATATTAGTGGCGGTGAGACAACTTTTGATGTGCTTATAGATTTTAGAGATGCATTATACAATGATGATACAAATGCTATAATTCAATCAATGAGTAAGGTAAAAGAGGCAATAAAAGTTTCTCGTGCTGGAATTGAAATTATAGGAGCAAAACACTCAAGAATAAATTCTACTATTTCTCAATTAGACCTTAGAGATACTAAGCTTAGGGATGATCTCTCGCAAGTAGAAGATTTGGATATGGCTAAGGAAATTATGGAATATGAAAAAAACCAGATGGCTTTTCAATCCATTCTTCAAATGGGAGCAAGAGCAATTCAGCTTTCACTGCTTAATTTCCTGCAATAAGATATGGGTAAAAAGTGTTTAGGCACTAAACCTACATCTATTTTTTATCAAAGTAAATATTTGCGTCAATATCTTTGCCTTTTTGATAAATCTCAAAATTAAGTTCTCCCGCAGGCATTTCTTTTTCTAATCTTTGAGAATTGTAACCTGAACCAGCATGAAATGCTGTTATTATTTTAAGAGGAACATAATACATAGTTTTAATAATCGGAGTATTTCTAAATGCCATTTCGTTTATTTCATTGTAAGAGAAGTTAATTATTTCTTCTTCCCAATGTTCTTCTAAACAATTTATTTCAAACATAACAGATAAATTTTCTTCACTTTTACTGTACCAAAATTCCAAATTGTATGTTTTTCCACCGATTATTATGTCGGGAATTGACGGTAATTTCCAATCTCCATTTTCATCGTTCTTGTAAAATGGGAAAGAATATTCAAAAGGAAGTTTTGTTTCTACTGTTTTTTTTATTTTAGCTGTAAGAGACTTACCAAATGTATTATCTATATCAAAAGTATTAAATTTAATAACTGAATTCAACCAGCAAGTGCAACGCTCCTTTCTTTTTCCAAGACTTCCAATGGTGTTTGATAATTCAAGCACTTCCTTGGTCTATTATTAAGCCAATCTTCAATCTCTATGATTTCTTTTTC
>JAUVIV010000014.1 GCA_030592575.1 bacterium
AATCTAACCGTCCATAATATAACGAAGGAATGCTTAAAATTATTGAATTTGCAACTTTTATTTGCTCATTAATTAAATTGTTTATCTCTTCATCATTAAAATGCTCAAAAAAACCCTGTGAAAAACATAAATCAAAAGAGGTATCTTTAAATGGCAAATTAAAAGCATCGGCTACAACAAACTTTACACCTTTGCCAAAATATTTACCACTTATTTGAGCATTTTTTATTATCTGCAAATCATTATCTGTTCCTATTACAAACGGAACAAAGTGACTTACAAAAAAAGAATGCGAAGCTGTTCCTATTCCTATTTCAAGTATTTTTTGGGGCTTACGCTGAATTATACTATACAAAAATTCTAAATGATTTATTATTCGCCATAAATGACGTTTAATACTAACTGGTCTGTCATAAAACCGAAGCCATCCTTTTGTCTTACACATTTACCCTCCTATCTAAAATGTGGTATGAAAAATATTCAACTACAGAGTTCATAATAAATAGATTACTTGAATTAGATAATAATAATGTAATTTCTTTTTTAAAAATACTGAGTAGATATTCTTTAATCTAATTACTTTGAGTCTTCTGTTCATTCCTACAATACTATTGAAGCAATATTTGTCAAGAATTTTTCCTTCAAGATTCGGGTAAACTTTTCTATTATTCCGTTTGTTTATAAATATTCGAATTTAATTGTCCTGTATTGAATTTTGTTCTCCGTAATGAGTTTAGATTTCTTAATTCTTCAACTCAAACTATTATCTTTAAAATTTGTGGAATAAAAATTTATAGCATACCTGGTGAAAATCAACGATGATTTTGTAGCAAAATGTAAAAAATTGTATTTGATACTTGACAGATTTAAATTTTCTGAGTAATGTACTTTTGAAGAAATTATGAGATATTTTACTATTTTATTTTTTATAATTATAAGTACAAATTTATATCCCGAGATTTGGGTTGAAAAAAATCATACTGATTTCACTGATGGATGGGAGTATTACTATATTGATGGAGATACTACTGTTTATTGGAATAATTCAAAGTTAAGAAAATGGAATCTGGGTTCAGTGATTTACTCACCTGCTTCAGGAGGATTCCGAATAATAGAAAAAGACTGGGACTTAGATGACAACGGATGGTTAGATGTAGGATTGACCTCTCAAGGTCAATCTGAAATAGATATATATTGGAATGGTATCACAGGATTCAATATTTCAAATAAAACTACACTTTCAGGATTAAGTTCTAATCCACAAGGTATTAGTTTTGTAGATATTAATGCTGATGGATATGAAGATATAATAGTCGGTAGTTTTTCACCTAGCAAAATCCACATTTTTCATGGCAGTTTTTCCGGATACTCATTTACTCCAAATGATTCTATCCTTATTAATGCACCAGAGGTTCAGCATCCTTATCCTACAGATATAAATAACGATGGATATATTGACCTTGTAATAGGTGCCCAACATAAAATTTATATTTATTATGGACCAGGACCTTTTTATGGGAAGATACCTACTGATTCTATTATATTTGGTGGAGAAGTAGCTACCCGTATTACTGTAACTGACTTGAATTATGATGGTTATCTTGATATATCCGCTTCTTCTTCCACTAACGTAGGTCCTTTATGCATATATTTTGGGCCTAATTTCACTTCTTCGTACATTCTTGCTTCATCACATAATTGGGATCATTCTATAGCTGACCTTAATAAAGATGGTTATTTAGATATCTATATTAATCACTTGGGCACAACAGATATTATCTACTGGGGGTCGGCTATCGGATTTAATGTTTCTACTTTAATTGCTGGAAATCATGCAGGGAATTGCTCCATAGAAGACATTAATGGAGATGGTGAATTAGATATTGCATCTACTCAGTGTGGAATAGATTCCGGATATATTCTCTTGGGCCCAAATTATACCTCTCATATAAGCTTACCTACTGGTTCTGTAAGTCATGGAGTAGAGGTTGCTGACTTTGATAATGATGGAGATAAAGATGTGCTATTTGCAGCAAGAAATGGGCAAAGTTATCTCTATTGGAACAATTCCGTATTTTCATCTACAGATAGGTTTGCTTTTCCTAACGCATGTGATGATGCTGTTTTTGAAGATTTAGGAAACCTATGGAATAGATCTAACGAAGAGAGATATTTATCAAATATTTTTGATGTTCAGGATACAACAAGAGTAGATTCTGTAAAATGGTGGGGAAATTTCCCCACAGGAATAGATATTGAAGTATGGGCAAGAGGAACAAAAGATACAAGTTTCTGGAACCCATGGGTTATGCTCTCCAATGGTGGAACCGATATTACCCTATCTGAAACAAGCTATTTACAGTATAGATGTATTATTTCAACGGATTATAAATCAACTTCTTTATTCTCGTTTGACAGTATAAAATTCTATTATGATACACTTCCAGCCAGTGTAAGCCTTGAGCCAGATGTATATGGATTTTTTGATGTGCGTAATTGCAAAAATCCATCTAGAGGAAAAACTAATTTCAATTTCAGTTTACCTGAAGCAGGTAGAGTCAATTTAACAATATACAATTTGGCAGGTAAGAAAATAAAAAGTCTTATTACAAGCAAACACTATTCTCAAGGTTCTCATACTGATTTTTGGGATACAACTAATGAGTTCGGAAAAAAAGTGTCAGCCGGTATATATATTTACACACTTGAATTCATAGGAGAAAGCAAAAATAAGATAAAAATCACAAAAAAACTCATAATGTTCTAACTACCTGCAAATTAATAAACTTTTTATGCCAAGATATTACACTTATTTCAAGCATATATTTCGACTATCTATCTACTTCAAAGAAATCCTATTGCAAAAATGAAAGAAAAAAGAATTAAGCTAATTTTTTGTATAGTCATTCTAATAGTTATTTTCTTTTTTATGGGAAAATATATGTATGAAAATTGGCAAAAAGTTCCTTTCCAAAAACTGAAGTTCAATTGGACATTTCTTGTTATTGCTTATCTTTCTCAGGTTTGTACTTTCATTTTGAGTGGTCTTATTTGGAAAGTAAACTTATCCTATATTAAAGAAAATCTTGGATTTATAGAATCTCTTCGGGTAAAAGCTCTTTCTTGCTTACCAAAATACATTCCTGGAAAAGTATGGGGAATGGCAAGTCAAGTATGGCTCACAAAAAAAGAAGGAGGAATTCCTGAAGAAAAAGGAGGAATTTGTATAGTATTAGAAACAGTAATCAGTATCTTAAGCGGCTTGCTTTTAGCTATTAGTATATTACCTTTTGTTTTGAAAAATAATTTTTCCTCAAATTTTTATCTGTTGTTTGCATTAATTCCTTTATTCTTTATTGCTTTATACCCACCTATATTTATGAAAATAGCGAATTTTGGATTGAGAACATTTAAGAGAAAAATCATAACATATATCCCAAAGTATAGCCAAATCTTAAAACTCCTATTTCTATGCATTATTTTTTGGATTTCTCAATGTATTGGAATATTTTTCTTAATCAAATCTTTTTATCCAATAGATTATTCTTTTTTCCTTCCTTTATGCGGAATACACCCACTATCTTGGTTAATTGGATTTATGAGTTTTGTCACACCTGGAGGATTAGGAGTTAGAGAGGGAACTCTTGCCTATTTATTAAGTTTCTATATGCCAACAAGTATGGGAATAATGACATCATTAATTATCAGAATCTGGGCAACAATAGTAGAACTTGTATTTTTTGCTATTTTTGCAAGAAACATAAAGAAATATATATGAAAGTATTATACGCTACGGTTAAGGCTGGTTCAGGAAGTGATATATATTACGCAAGATTAAATGAATCTATGAATAAACTATCTGTAGAAAACAAAATTATAAATCACCATACCAATTTAGGAATATTTCCTATTACCTTCTCACCGAAAGATTACGAGCACTATGATATTATTCATTCAACTGCTGGAAATGGGTTTATATTCAAAGAAAAATCTAAACCTTTAATCCTTTCTGTGCTTCATATAATCTCTGAACCATGGAAACAAAAATATCTGTCCCTCGCACAAAAAATTTATTACAGCATCGTTTTTGCCCAAACCAAAAAATCTTTGAAAGTTGCAGATTTTGTGATTACGATAAGCAAAAGCACAGAAGATGCAACAAGAAAACTATTTGGAATAACTAACTTACAAACTATCCATTGTGGGATCGATTCAGAAAGATTTAAGCCTTCGCATATAAGCCATAACCCTTATCCAAACAAAATAAAATTACTTTTTGTAGGGAATCTGACGAAAAGAAAAGGTGCAGATTTATTACCTTTAATTATGAAAAAATTAGACAACCGGTTTATATTGTTTTATACTACAGGACTTAGAACAAAGAAAAAAATATTTTCAGACCACAGAATGATTCCTTTAGGAAGAGTAAGTTTATCTAAAATAATTGAAATGTATAACTTATGCGATATGCTTATTATGCCTTCTCGGTTAGAGGGTTTTGGATACTCTGCCCTTGAAGCAATGGCTTGTGGTAAACCTGCCGTTGTTACGAATTACTCTTCTCTCCCCGAACTTATTGATAATGGAAAAGGTGGATTCTTATGTGAAATGGATAATGTAAATGATTTCGTTGAGAAAATTAAAATATTAGCAGATGATAAAAAACTAAGAGAGCAAATGGGAAAATATAATAGAGATAAAGCATTAAGTGATTTCAGTCTTTTAAAAATGGGAAAAAAGTACGAAAAAATTTATAAGAGGTTTTGCTAATTATGAAAAAATCACAAAAAATAAAAAAATCATCTCAAGTTAGCATTAAAACTATTTCTGATGCTACATTAAATAAAATATTTATAGCTATTTTATTTATTCTTCCTTTAATCTATTTTGCATCTCTACTTTCAGGAAGCAAAATGATGTATGGGTCAGACTGGCTAATTGCCGGTTATTCTTTGAGAAGCTGGATAACTGAATGTATTAAATTATATTCTCAAGTACCTATGTGGGACCCCGGTGCTTTTGGAGGAGTACCAATGGGTAATCTCTACTCATTTCATACTCTGCTTTACCTGACTTTACCTGTACATATCGGATGGACATATCTCTTTGTATTTGCTACATTCTTCGCCGGATTAGGAATATATTTATATCTGAAAGAATTAAAAATTTCTGTATATTCTTCATTTATTGGAGCAATTATTTATATGGGATGCGGGTCTGTTCTTTCAATGACCTATCCGGGACACGATGGAAAAATATTAGCAACTGCTTTCTTCCCATTTATTCTTCTTCTCTTGCATAAAGGACTTACAAGACATAAGCTTGTTTACTTTTTACTTGCCGGAGCCATAGGAGGAATTGCTGCTATCAATGCTCATTTTCAGCTTATTTATTACGCCAGTGTATTACTTGCATTTTATTTGCTCTATCACCTTATATGGCAACGCAAAGAAAATGGAATAAAGAAGACTCTCGTAATTATAGGATATTCACTTTGTGCATTGCTCCTCGCTGGTGGTTTAGTATCAATACACTATATTCCTATATTCGGAACTATGGAATGGGGAGCAAGAGGTGCTGGTAGAGGGTATGAATTTGCCACTTCATGGTCATTAGCTCCAAATGAACTCCTGGATTTACTCACACCTCATTTTTCAGGATTACAAAATAACTATTGGGGAGAAAATTATTTCAAACTTGACACTCAATATCTTGGCATATTGCCTTTATTACTTGCTCTACTCGCAATTATTTTTAGTAGAAAAGAAAAATATGTAAGATTCTTTACCGGACTAATCATAGTTACCATACTCTTTGCATTTGGTGGACATACCCCACTTTATCATATTCCATATTGGATACTTCCGGGTCTAAAAAAATTCAGATGCCCTACAATGATTTTCTATCTCACAAGTTTCGGGATAGCAATTCTTGCATCGTTTGGAGCTCAAGCACTTGAAGATTCAAAACTAAAGCGTAAAAACTTAAAAATAACACTGGGAATAATATTTGGCATTGTTGCAATATTTGCTATTATTTGCTCAGTCGGAAAAACATCCGTGTTATCCTCATTAAAAGCACATTGGAGTCCAATCTTCCTCAGTAAATACGGACATCAACTTGCCCAACAAAAATTACAAAACCTCACTCAAAATTATCCTAACTTTCTTGGTGGATTAGGAAAAGCACTCTTGCTAATAGCTATAAACTCTATATTAATTTTACTTTTAGCTATGAAACGGTTAAAAGTAGGTATTTGGATTCTAATAGCGATACCGATTCTTATATTTGACCAATGGAGCATTGAGAAGAAATTCTTAAAAACCGCACCACACCCACAACAATATTATGCTCCTGATGAAATTGTGAATTTTTTAAGAAACGACGGAGAACTATACCGCATACTTCCTCTTAATTACGAACACTCGCAGGATGGATATTTATCAATTTATAATATTCAGAATTTAGGCGGATATGTTTCAAATCCGGGAAGTAGATATCAAAAACTTATCGGTGCCGGCGAAAGTGTTATGTTCACTCCCTTAAATTTAATGCGACATAGAAATATACTTGATATTTTAAATACAAAGTATATTATTTCTATGTGGATTCCGGAAGACTTGTCAAAATATCCACCTAAGACTCAACAAATGATAACTAATTTTAAAAATGATTTTTCAAGAAAATGGAACATAAGTTGGGAAGAAGCACATAAAGGGCTTAAACTTGTTCATAGAAGCAATCGTGGGTATGGAATATACAAAAATGAAACTACTTTACCAAGGGCATTCATTGTGCATAATTTCAAAACATTGCCTCAGGAAAAGATTATTGAAGAATTAAAAAATCCTGATTTCCATCCCGAAACTACGGTCTTAATTGAAGAACAAGCAGGAATTGAAGCACCAGATACAGGACTTATAATACAGAATACAGAAAAAGTTACTATTGATAAGTACACACCTAATGAAATTGTATGTACTGCAACTCTTGAGTCTCCGGGATTTCTTGTGTTCTCAGGCAACTGGCATCCGGATTGGAAAGTTTTAGTTGATGGGAAAAAAGAAAAACTGTATGTTGCTAATTACACTTTGAGAGCAGTTCAATTGGATGAAGGAAAGCACTGTATAGAATTTAATTATGATTCTTTACATTTTAAATTAGGAGCAATCATATCTTTCCTTGCACTTCTATTTTTTCTTGGTACAATTGGGTTCTGGTTTAAATTTTACAAAGGGAGAAAATAATCAATGAAAACACTTATTATTATTCCTACTTATAACGAGATAGAAAACATAGAGAAAATTATTGAGGCTACATTTCACAACGCACCTAATGTAGATATACTTATAATAGATGATAACTCCGCTGACGGCACTGGCAAATACGTGGAAAAATTATCAAAGAAAAACCCAAAAGTACATATTATCCACCGTGAAGGAAAACTCGGATTAGGAAGCGCTTACAGAGCAGGGTTTAGATATTCGCTCAAAAAAGGATACGATTACACTTTCGAGATGGACGCTGATTTTTCACACAATCCTAAAGATATACCAAAATTTCTTGAAAAAATAAAAACTTGTGACCTTGTGGTGGGCTCAAGATACTTAGACCAAATATCTGTTGTGAATTGGCCACTTGCAAGACTTATTCTTTCCTATTCTGCAAATTTTTATGCCAGAATAATAACCGGAACTCCTACTCGTGATTTAACATCAGGATTTAAGTGTTATAGCAGAAAAGTTCTTGAAGGAATTCCTCTTGATAGAATTTGCTCGGATGGATATGGATTCCAAATTGAAACTGTTTTCTGGGCATATCACAAAAATTTCAATGTCCAGGAAATGCTTATCGTATTCACAGACCGAATAAAAGGAATTTCAAAAATGTCAAAAACTATTGTCTGGGAAGCTTTTTGGCTTGTTTGGAAACTCAGAGCTATAAAATTATTTCATACATAATGGCTGATGTAATAATAGTAGGAGCTGGCGAAGGCAAGAGAATGCAGAACAAGATTTCTAAGCCATATATTAAGTTAAAAGAAACACCAATTATAGCCCTCACTTTAAAAGTATTTAGTGAAATTCAAGAAATAGAAAACATAATAATTGTTACTCTTCCTGACTGGATTAAATATTGCAAATCTGAAGTTGTAGAAAAGTTTGGATTCAAAAAAGTCAAAGCAGTTATAAAAGGTGGTAATAAAAGGCAAGATTCAATAAAAATGGGGCTTGATGCTATATCCGATATACATCCACAACTCACAATTAGCGATAGTATTGTTCTCATTCATGATGCTGTAAGACCGTTTATAACAGGAAGTTTTATAACTCATTTAATTAAAGATTGTAACAAATACGAAGCTGTAATTCCTGCTATGCCTGCAACTAATACAATTAAAGAAGTAGAGAATGGTTTTGTTCATCATACTCTTCAAAGAAATAATATTTATGAGATTCAAACTCCTCAAGTTTTTAAGTATAGCATTATCAAAAAAGCATACGAAGAAGCTTATTCTTGTGGTTTTTATGGTACAGATGATGCTTCACTCGTTGAAAAAATTGGAATATCCGTAAAAATATCAGCAGGACTTTCATCAAATATAAAAATTACAACCCCGAAAGATCTATTATTTGCTGAAACATTACTTTAAAATGAGACCACAGGATTTCACGAGATTACCACAAATTACAATTGCGATTATACTTATTGGTGTACTCACAAGAAATGAGGTTTTGGCTATAGAAGAAAATTTAGAGGAACGTGGTATATCAGAGGTGGTTGTAGATGCAAAATGGGGTTCCGCGCCAGGAGAATGTGGCTATGATACTGGCAGTGGAAGACCACCTGATATGGGCTGCAGTCCTATTTCATTTACTGTGGATGAAGAAGGCTACATATATATTCTTGATGTATGTAATAGACGGATTAATAGATACGATAGCAACGGAGTGTATGTTGACCTCATCTCTGTCAAATATATGGGGTTAGACTTTACCGTAAGTAACAAAAAAGTAATATATCTTGTAGATGCCCAAGAGAGAATTTGGGCTTATGATAAGAAAACCGGTGAATTACTTTGGAAGCGTAGGTTTATGAAAGAATGGGTAGAATTACGGAAAGAGATGAGATCGAAAACAGGAAGTGGCTGGTTAAGTGATCCATACCTCTCTACAGATGAAATAGGCAGGATACTGTTTTATTTTGGTTCTTCATTATTTTATATAACTTGTGAATTTCCTGATTCTGGATGTAAATTAGATATCGTTTACGGACGCCTCGGAAGTAGTGGAATACAACAATCATGGGCAGCAATAACAGAGCTATGGGTAATGGAAGGACCTAAAGATATATTTTTAAAACGAATACAAAAAGATATAGGAATAGTAAGAGAGAGGAAAGAAGCAATAATTGAAAAAGATACAGTAGAAATAGTTTTACAAAATAAACTTTTATCAAAAGAAATTAATTTCAAGGTACCCAATGGTAAAGGTATAGGATTTATAGGAATGGACAAAGATGGGAATAGTTACCTCATTGGAAAACAAGAAAATCACCAAGTAATTTTTAAGTATAATAAAAGTGGGAAGTTATTAGGGATATCTCCACCTATATATAGAATTTGTGAAATGCCCTCGCCCTCGTTTTTTGAAATGACAAGAGAATTTGTATTGGATTTGGAGGGAAATATTTATCAAGCAATAACTCTACGAGAGAGTTTTAAAATAATTAGAATACGTTTTTTAAAATAGAGACAAGAATAAAATGAGAATAGGAATTGGATATGATTTTCATCGCCTCGTAAAAGACAGGAAGTTAATTCTCGGTGGAATTGAAATTCCATATTCTAAAGGTCTTTTAGCACATTCCGATGGTGATGCTTTATTACATGCCATAGGCGATGCTATTCTTGGTGCTTGTGGGAAAAGAGATATAGGTTGTTGTTTCCCGGACACTGACCCAAAATACAAAGGAATTTCCAGTCTTGAATTAATCAAGGAAATAATGTGCATTTGCAAGGACAATTCACAAATCGCCCCCATTCAAATCATAAATATAGATTCAGTGATAGTATGTGAAGCTCCTAATCTTTCTTCTTATAATCAAGAAATGCGAGAAAAAATTGCCAAAACACTTAATATTAATTCAAATTTAATCTCTATAAAAGCCAAAACTCAGGAAGGTGTAGGACTTATCGGTAAAGGAAAAGGAATCGCAGTTTATTCAGTCGTACTCATAGACACTTGATACACACAATATAGATTAAAGATTTTAATCCTGAACTTGATTCAGGAACAGATTCTTTTCTTGGGTAATGATTTTAAAAATTGCACACAAATATTCACAGATAAAGCAGATTTACACAGTAGGAGCGTTTAATTAAACGCCCCTACCCTATCTTCAAATTTGTGAATAACTTTCGTATTACTTAATTTTTTGTGCCCATGTTGTTAATTTATCCATCCCCATTTTTTGTTGTGAGCGAGTACGCATATTTTTGATAGTTACTTTATTAGCACTCACTTCATCAGGGCCCACAACAATAACATAAGGTATTTTCTGTTTATCTGCATATTTGAATTGCTTGGATAACTTAACGAAATCAGTATAAATATCAGTTGGAACACCTAAATCTCTAAGTTTTTTTGCAACCGATATAGATGCAGAAGTATGAGCTTCATCAAATTGTGCTACAAGCACACGAATAGATGGCTTATATTTTGGCATCAGGTCAAGTTCTTTAAGTGCAATCATCATTCGCTCAAATCCAATCGTAATTCCCACCGCAGGTATAGATTTTTCAAGGAACACTCCAATAAGATCATCAAATCTTCCTCCTCCTGCAAGACTTCCAATCTTTGGACGAGACACTACAACTTCAAATATTGGACCTGTATAATAATCAAGTCCTCTTGCAAGCCATGGGTCAAATGAAAATAACTTACGATTAACATTAAAATCCTTCAAGTAATCGAAAAGTAAAGTAAGTTCTTGTATTCCTTCATCGTTTGGAATTACTTGCTCTAAATCTTTTAAAGTCTTACAATCCTCTAAAAGATTTAGCAATTTCCCACTAATATTTTGAGGAACTCCATTCAGTTCAAGTTTTTCAGCTACTCCATCAACTCCTATTCGCTCTTGCTTATCCATAGCTCTATATACAGCAAATTCAAACTCAGGAGAAATTCCACTATATTTGCACAAACTTTGTAAGATTTTCCGATTATTAATCTTTATCTTAAACTCCTTGAACCCAAGAGTTTTGAAAACCTCATAAGTAATATTCAGAACTTCAGCTTCTGCAAGCATACTTTGAGCTCCAACAATATCCACATCACATTGATGAAATTCTCTAAATCTTCCATATTGTGGTGCATCTCCCCGCCATACAGGTTGAATCTGATATCTTTTAAACGGCATAGTAAGTTCGGGATGCATTGCAATTACCCTTGATAGAGGAACAGTAAAATCAAATCTAAGTCCGGCATCTCGACCTTTACGGTCCTTAAAGCGATAAATAAGTTTTTCCTCTTCTCCATACTTGTTTTTGCCAGATAATACTTCTAAATATTCAATAGCAGGAGTTTCAATAGGCAAAAATCCATGTCGTTCAAAAACTTCCTTTATAATACCAATAACTTTTTCTCGCCTTTTCATTTCCTCAGGCATTCTATCATGCATTCCTTTTACAACTTGTGGTTTTACTTTTTCTTTATCCACTTTTTTTATCCTATTTGCTTATAATTTATCATTAACAAGTAAGATGCAAAGCAGCTATCACCTTATATTTTTCAGCCTTCAATAATCCAGAAACAGGTTGATTCAATTTGTTATATTGATTACACGCTTCAGCAGTAGGTTTTGCCACAATCTTTATGCCCTTAATTGTAAGCTTCTCTATTAATTCATCTGCGATTTTCATCAACCCATCAGCTCCAGTTCCTATTACCAAGCAATCCGGTGTTTCATTCAGGACTTCCGTTAAATCATTTTCCTGCAATAAGTGTCCTTGAGCTCTCCACCAGCTTGCATCAACTCTATCAGGATATATAACAACATCCTGTGTATATGTAGCCCCATCAATCACAATTTGTCCAAATTTGTAATCCGAAATCATCTTCATTAACTCTTACGAAAACTAAGTGCTCTTAAAATATAAAACATAATTACACCAAAAATTGTAGTATACAACGCTCCCAAAAATATATATCTCCAAAAGAAATAATTAGAAAGATCATTTAAACTTGCGAAAATCACAGTATCATGTAATAATCCGCTGACAAAAAGCAAAATGAACCATATAAAAATAACTTCTTTGTAAACCTTACTACTTAATTTACCAACTCCATACCCAATTACAGTTCCCATAAGTGCATTATATCCGGGAACCGCACTATACAAATCTATAAACATACCGGTTATAAAGCCAAACCATATACTTGCTTTTTCATGAAATAAAGCAGTATAAACTACCATCACTAAAACAATATTTGGCGTAACTTGTGCAATAGCTATGCCCCGAATCACACTTACTTGAATCACACAAAAAATCCCCGTTATAACACATAATTTTATCATTTATTTTAAAATTCCCATCTATTGAGGTTGAACACGAATAGTAGGTTCTTTTATCTTAAATTCAATAGGAAATTCCTCTTCGGAGACAGGTATTACTTTTTTTGTCTTTCTTGAATTAACTTTAGCAATTTTCTTTTCTTCTATTATTTCTTCCTTTACATTTCTATAAATTTCCCATCCCTGAGTTTTATAAATTGTACTCTCTTCTACTCCTTCAGCCTTTTTCTTCACAATAAACACATACTCAACTTCTTCCAACTTACAAGCAGGTTCAATAGCTATTTCATAAAAAAGCTTTGTTTTATCTACATTTATTTTACGTACTTTACCAACAATTACTCCTTTTGGGAATATACTTCCGATACCACTTGTTACTATAGAATCTCCAACCTGTATATCCGAATTAACCCTTACTTGTCCTAATATACATCCTTTACCGCTTTCCCATCGTACAATTCCTTGAATTCCATTTCGCAAATTCATACAAGCTACCCTAAAATTAAAATCAGATATAGCTTGCACCATAGCATTTTCCTTTGTAACTTTAATTGTTTTTCCATACACTCCATCACAAGTTATAACAGGAGAATTTTTATCTACTCCATCTGATAATCCCTTATCAATCAAACAAACACCAGAAATAGGATTAGGGTCTCTGCTTACTATTTGTGATGCAACTAATTCATATTCTGTCCTATCTTTAAACTCAAGTAACTTAAAAAGCTTTTCATTCTCATATTGTAAATTAGAGAGAATCTGATTTTTTAATGCAAGTTCCGAAAGTTTAGTTCTAAGAACTTTATTTTCGTGCCTGAGTTTGAATTCGTTAAAAACAAAAGAAGTCCAACTTCCAAGAGGAGAAAAAACACTTGCAACCTGAATTTGTGTCTTTTTACCAAATTCAGTATTTCCAAGTCCAATAAAAATCACACATACAATAATAAGTCCTAAAAAACATTTATCAATTATTTTCCACATTTAAATTCCATTATATTCCACGATCAAGAACACCCTGATATTGCTCAAATTTTTCAAGAACTCTTGCAGTTCCACGAATTACACATTCTCTTGGAATTTCTGCAGTTTCTACTTTGAGTCCTGTTTCTTTAGATATCAGAGAATCAAGTGACCGAAGAAGAGCTCCTCCTCCTGCTAATGTTATTCCTCTATCTATAATATCCGACGATAACTCAGGTGGAGTTTTTTCAAGAGCACGCTTCACTGCCATTATTATCTCATTCATAGTACCTTTTAATGCATCTCTTATTTCTTTGGAATTTATTTTAATGGATTTAGGAAGCCCTCCTACAGAATCTCGCCCATTTACTTCCATTGATTTTTCGCTTTTTAAAAGTTCTGCGCTCCCTATTTGTATCTTTATTTCCTCACCCGTAGTCTCTCCTATCAATAATTTGTAGTTCTTTTTCAAATACTCAACAATAGCAATATTCATTTCATCTCCTGCTATCCGTATACTTATATTACACACAATATCAGAAAGAGCTATTACAGCAATTTCCGTTGTCCCACCTCCTATATCAATTACCATATTTCCTGAAGGCGATTCAATCGGCAACCCGACTCCTATTGCAGCAGCCATCGGTTCCGCAATAAGCCATACATCACTCGCTCCGGAATGAGAAACAGAATCACTTACCGCACGACGCTCCACATCTGTAATACCACTTGGAACAGCCACAACTATTCTTGGTCTTGCAAATAATCCTCTTGCTTGAACTTTTTTAATGAAATATTTCAGCAATTCTTCAGTTACTTCAAAATTTCCAATAACTCCGTCTTTTATTGGTCTTATAGCTTTTATTGCCTCAGGAGTTCTACCTAACATCTTCTTCGCTTCTTCACCTACTGCTATAGTTTTTTTCGTTCTCGTATCAATAGAAACCACTGTAGGTTCATTCAGAACAATACCTTGCCCTTCTACATAGATTAGTGTACTGGCAGTTCCAAGGTCAATCCCTATATTATGACCAACAAATTTACTCCAAAAATTCTTAAATATCATTTTTTATAACTCCGAGAACTATAGTAGTACAAGAAACAAATATGTCAAGAGAAAATTTCTAATAACTGTAACGGCTAATCTCACATAATGATTTCATCAATAAAATCATCCGAAAAAATAAGTTGACCTGCTGAGATTCTATTATATTATATCAGACAAGAGGAGGATTTTAGATTTAAATTAGGAAAATTTGATTATGTGGAAAAGCTATTTTGATAAGATTAAAAAGTTTACTTCTTCTAACCCCGATTATACAGAGTTTACTTTTAGAACGCCTTTAGAAAACTTACTTAACAGTTTAAAACCATCAGGAATTACCATAATACACGAACCGAAAAGAGAAAAAGGATTTGGAGCACCGGATTTCAAGGTCGTAAAAAGTGGTGGTATTATGGGATATATAGAAGTTAAGAAGCTTGGAGAGAATCTGGATAATATTCTAAAAACAGACCAGTTAAAAAGATATAAGAAAATGAATTCAAATATTATCCTCACAAATTATAATGAATTTATCTGGTTAAGAAACGGAGAAATATTAGAAAGAGAGACCTTCTTTTACTTAACTGACCTTTCCGATAAGCAAAGTAATTTAAAACCTAAAGCCATTAATAGCGTTGAATCAATCTTTAATAAATTTTTTCTTGAAGCACCTGAAAAAATTGGAACACCAAAAGAGTTATCTGCTCAATTAGCCTATCGAGCGCAAATATTAAGAGAATATATCAATGAATTGTTAGAAAAAGAAAAGGAGAAACCCACAAAAGACGAGTTCTGGGGACTTTATAAAAGTTTCAAGGATACGCTTATTGAAGATTTAAGTATTGATGAATTCGCCGATGCTTATGCTCAGACCGTTGTTTATAGTTTATTCCTCTCCTACTTAAGTAACGAAAAACCAATCACTAAAGAAAGTGCTCACGAAAATATACCAGGCTCTTTTGCTCTTTTGAAAGAGTTTTTCAGGTTTGTTAATCAATACGATTTACCTTCCCATATAAAATGGATATTTGAGGAAATTATTAATGTAATTAACAACATTGACCTACATTTACTTTATACGACTCTTTCTTTCTCAGCAAAAAAGAAAGAAGAGAGCATAAAAGACCCTTATATTTACTTTTATGAAGATTTCTTGAAGCATTACGATAAGGAAAAACGAAAAGCAAAAGGTGTTTATTACACTCCTCCTGCAGTAGTCAGTTTCATTGTTCGTTCTCTCAATATAATACTTAAAGAAAAATTTGGCAAGCAAAATGGATTTGCAGACCATTCTGTAACGGTTTTAGACTTTGCTTGTGGAACAGGGACTTTTTTGGTTTATGTTTTTGAAATTGTTTTTGAAGAATTGACTTCAATGAAGAATACAGGAAGTATTGAAAAAGCTGTAGCGGAACATTTACTTGAACATATTTACGGATTTGAGTATCTCGTTGCTCCTTATGCAGTTGCACATTTAAAATTATCCCAATTTTTAAAAGATAAAGGTTACAAGCTAAAAGACTCTGACCGTCTTAATGTATTTTTAACAGATACCCTTGATAATGCAGAACATAAGATAAATCTCTTAATGCCTTCTTTGTCTAAAGAAGGGGCAGAAGCAAACAAAGTCAAGATTAGAGAACCAATTTTAGTGATTCTTGGAAATCCACCCTATAACAACAAATCAAGAAATAACAAAAAATGGATAAAAGAACTTATCAAAGCATATAAAAAAGGATTGAATGAAAGGAAAATCAATTTAGATGATGATTATATCAAATTTATCCGATATGCACACTGGAAAATGGAGGAAGTGAACGAAGGAGTAATTGGAATTATTACCAACAATTCTTTTATTGAAGGGATTACGCATAGGAAAATGCGAGAAACTCTGAAAAACAGCTTTGATGAAATCTATATTTTGAATTTGCATGGCAACTCAAATAAAAAAGAAACCTGTCCTGATGAAAGCAAAGATGAAAATGTGTTTGATATAAGAGTAGGTGTTTCCATCTCATTCTTCATAAAGAAAAATAAAGAACCAAAGGATTGCGAAGTATTTTATTATGATATTTATGGCAAGCAAGACCCAAAATATAAATTCCTCTTTTCAAATGACATAAAGACTCTTGAATGGAAGAAGTTACCCTCTGAAGAACCTGACTTTGATTTTACAAAAAGAGATAAATCCCTTGAAAAACTATATAAGACAAGCAGTTACTCAATTCTTGAAATATTCCAACATTATAACAGTGGAATTGAAACAAAAAGAGATAATATAACAATACATTTCAATATTGAACCTTTAAAAGAGGTGGTAAAAGATTTCCAAGATTTGGAGATAGAAAAGCTCAGAGAAAAATATAAATTACCTCCAGATGGTAGAGATTGGACTATTGAAAAAGCAAAAAGGGATTTAAAAAAGTTGGAATTATCGGATAAATATATAGAAAAAATTCAATATCGTCCGTTAGACAAAAGATATACATATTTTTTTGATAAATCACGTAGTTTTATTGCTTATCCCAGATATAATACAATGAAACATTTTTTACAACCCAATCTTGGATTATGCTTTATGCGACAGGTTGTTTTGAACGCCCCATATACTCATTTTTTAGTAATAGATAAAGTAATAGACAGAAAAATATTTGGCAGTTCTCGTGGAACAGCTTTCGTTGCTCCACTTTATCTTTATCGTAGTGGACTATTTAAGAAAGTGGAAGGAGAGAAAGAAGCTAACTTTAAGTTAGGATTCCAAAGATTCATAAAAGGGAAATACACAACGGTCTATACTCCTGAACAAATACTTGGTTACATTTATGCAATATTTCATTCACCAACTTATAGAAAGAAATATGTTGCACTATTAAAACTTGATTTCCCCAGAGTCTCTTTTGTAGATAACGAGAAAACTTTTAAGCAATTATCAGATTTAGGATTAGAACTAATTGAGCATCATTTAATGAAAAAGACTTATACAAAAAATATTGCCAATTATCCTGTTAAAATAGAAACTGAGAAAGATGGAGCAGTTGAAAAGGTTAAATATGTTGAGAGTAATGAAGGTAAAATCTTCATAAATGACAAACAATACTTTGGCAATATTTCCCCGAAGATTTGGGAATTTCAAATTGGTGGTTATCAGGTTTTAGATAAATGGTTAAAAGAACGCAAAAAACATAACAGAGCACTTTCTTATGGTGAGATTCAAACCTTTTTAAAGATTGTAAATATTTTAGACACTACAATAAACCTGATGTCTGAAATTAACGATTTAACAAAAGACTGGATTTAAGTAATTTCTTTGCCTTGATTGATGGGATTTATGGAGAATAAATCAGGAAATTCGAATCAATTCATAGAGATGAAATTCTACGAATTCAAATTCAAGAAATTTAGACAGGAATGTATACGCAAAGGAGCTAACTGGAGGATAGCCAGTAATCATAACAATACTGTTTTCAAGATGCAAAGCGTTCTTTATCATCTTGAGTCTCTTTCGTTGAGATATAAAGACTTTCTTGATCAACAACCTATAGACGGTGTACAGTCGGTATATGGCTTGACAAGTCCTCTTAAAGATACCATACTTTTTGAATTCAGTGCGTGCATTTTTAGCCTATGGAGTGCTTTTGAATCTTTGCTACATGAGATTAACGCTTTTTATAAACTCGGACTTAGTGATGACGGAGAAAAGAAAAGTACGAGTAAGAAACAGAAGCTTGTGTCCTATGGGAACGTAAAGAGTGAACTCCAACGAAAATACAAAGATTTCGAAATTACTAAATTGTTTGACAACTTGGACTCTTGCAAGAACGTAACTATAAAACATGATAATGTGTGGTTCTGTTATTTGAGAAGAATTAGGAACACTATTACCCATAGGCAAATTGTTACTAAAGATAGTGAAGAAATAAATGGTGCAGAGTTATCTCTATTTATTCACACTCCCAAGAAAAACAAGACGAAGAACATGTTAATAAAGATTCTAAAAAGAAAAATCGCATTCAATATTGATTCTCCCAAATTTGAGAGTGTAGACGTGGAGATTGAAAAATACTGCAAATTTACATTCCAAAAATGTTATGAATTTATTGAAGAAGCTTATCACCATATGAGTTTAGACATAGTATCTAACAAAATTATATCTTAGTTCTCTATATTACACTGCGTATCCTAAATGGAATACTTAAGGTCAAGTCCTCAAATTACATTTCACCATTACAACAACACAATAACAATCCCCCTTCAACAACAACACAAAAAACATCTATTATTAGATGATTCAATCATTCTACGATCTAGTTACAGGCTCTACAAAATTCTTATGAATAGAATCATCAAATATCTTTTTGTAGCTTGACACTTTCCAAAAAATTAATATAATTTATAAAATGATAGAAAAATCCTCTAACCAAACAAAATTACTTCAGCTCAAAGACATAGACCTTGTAAAATGGAATTCCTTACTTAACTCAAATAACGCTTCAATATTTAATACGCTCGAATGGGCTAATGTCTGGAATTTATCATACAAAAACGCTTGTCCACTTTTCCTTGTAAGAGAAGTTAACGAATTTCAATCCACAATCCCTTTTATAGAAATTCAAAAATTTGGATTTAAAAACTATTATTCTATGCCGTATGGCGACTATAGCACAATATTATTAAACTCTAACACAAATTCATTTCCTGCTGATGAAATTAAAAAACTGCTCTCATCCTTTGCCAAGCTCTCACACAGAAATTGGGGTATGCTATCATTCTCCGACTTTTATGGGCAAGCCAATGATTTAGAATCACTTGGATTTAAAAAAATTGACTCTACAACTCACATATTACCACTATCAAAAGACTATCAAGCTTTATGGAATCAGTCTATAACTTCAACCAAAAGACAATTGGTCCGTCAGGCTCAACGAAAAGATGTGAAAATCTCTCTTGTTGAAACTGAATCACAGGTCAGGGAATGTTACAAAATGTTTGAAGACACTGCCCAAAAACATAATCAAAAAAATCCAAAATTCCCTTTTAATTTTTATCTCAATATTTTCCATACAATGAAAAAATTCTTAAAATGGACAATTGCAACTCAATCTAATCAACCTCTTGCCAATATAATAAATTTCGTGTACAAAGATACTATCACCTATTGGGATGGTAGCTCTTATACCCATGCATTACAATATCGCCCAAATGATGCACTTATATGGGATATGATAAAATGGGGATGCGAAAATAACTATAAACATTATGACCTTCGCGGTTCTCCCACTCCAGGACTCGCTAAATTCAAACAAGAATGGGGTGCAAAAGAAAAACATTATCCCTTTTATTATAAAAAATCTTCTTTGTTTAAAACTATTAAAACACTCACCCGATGAAAGTTCTTCATTTTAGTTACCGTTTTTTTGAAGCCCCCGGAACTTTTTTGTATAATACTCTATGTAACCATCAAAATTTCAAACCAATCATAACAGCACTTACCTTAAAACACCTCTGTCATTCTCCAAAAAATAATATTTATAAGCTTGGAATTTCATTGCCAAGACCGGGAATAAGCTTTTTATTGCCATACAGACTCGCAATACTCTTGCATTTAAGAAAAATCATACTCAAGACAAAACCTTCTGTCATTCACGCACATTATGGGACATGGGCTTGTTTCGTACTACCTTTAAGAAAAATAACAAATATTCCTCTTGTAGTTACATTTTATGGATATGATATCTCTTTGCCAAGCCGTAGAAAAATATGGGTAAAAAGATACTCCAAGTTATTTAAACTCGCAGACCTCTTTCTTGTAGAAGGAGCATTTATGAAAAAATCTCTTATTCGACTTGGTTGCCCGCCTCAAAAAATTGCTATCCAAAAAATAGGCATAGACTTCTCGAAACTACCCCCTCTCCCCTATTCTAATCACAGAGAAAAACCCTTAATACCTAATATCACATTTGCCGGACACTTTGCCCATAAAAAAGGAATTATGGATGCACTAAAATCCGTGAATTTATTGAGAAAGGAATTCACAAATTTCACTTTCACTCTCATAGGAAACGGTTCTCTCTTGCCACAGGTAAAGGACTTTATATCCAGAAACAAAATGGATTCATACACAAAACTTTTAGGCTCCTTACACTACGACAAATACATTGAAGAACTAAGAAAAGCCACCATATTTTTGCACCCATCACACACAGCTCCTGATGGAGAAACGGAAGGAGGTGCTCCAACCACTATAATAGAAGCTCAGGCATTAGAAATACCAATCGTTTCAACTACCCATGCAGATATACCAAATATAACACTCTCCCAATTAATAACTGAAGGATTTAATCTACGGGACAATTATTCGGCTCTCCTTTCCAATGAGCACGATATAGAAGGACTTTGTAATAGCTTGAAATTCTTACTAAAGAATCCTGAAAAAGCTCGGAAAATGGGAAAACTTGGCAGAGAATATGTACTTAAAAATCACCCTATAGAACTCACTATGCACAAGCTTGAAGAAAAATATCTTCAAATAATTAATCGTTAAAACCTCTATATAATTGGGTAGGGGCACGATGCATCGTGCCCCTACAATAATGCAATCTATACTTCGCAAACCTCTATTCCCCCCTACGTTCTGTATAATTCATTTGTCTTTGTTTGTATGCTGTTCAAGCAAAACGGAAATCCCGCTCCTGCGAAGTTCATATTTGATTCTTTCCCTCTATCTTTTCTCTGTGCTCTCTGTGGTTAAAAAAATATTTTATCTTGTGTAATCTACGTTCATCTGTGGTCAAAAAAAAGTTCATGTTTTGTTGGTCTTTTGTTCGTATGTTGTTCGTGTTTAATTTTTTCCGTATTTTTCCGTGTTCTTTACAAAAAAAATTCTTGATTTCCTAAAACGATAGAATAAAATCAGTTTCATGCGTTCGGAAATCATAACATTACTCCTATCTATGGCTCCTATATCTGAGCTTCGAGGAGCTATTCCTTATGCCTGGAGTCAAGGAATATCTCCGGGAATTGCTTATCTTATATCTGTAATTGGCAATTCAATTCCGGTTATTCCTTTGCTTCTGCTTTTAGGACCTTCATCTAAGTTATTGCGTCGATTTAAGTTATTTGACAAATTTTTTGATTGGTGGTTCAAGCATACTTTAAAACGTTCTAAACTTATAGAAAAATACGAGTCTCTCGGACTAATTCTGTTTGTTATGATTCCATTGCCAATAACAGGAGCATGGACAGGAAGCGTAGCCGCTTTTCTTTTGGGCGTAAGATTCAAATTTGCACTCCCAGCTATTATTCTCGGAATCCTCCTTGCAGGAATAATTGTAAGCTTAGTATGTTTTGGAGCAGTTCACATCCCAATATTTATTAAGTAATTAATTTTTTTATCGTGGCAAAAAAAAAATCAAAAAATAAAATGAAAGTAAAAACCGGCATTGATGTTTGCGTTGAAAACAAATTCAAAAAATTTAAGGGTAAGAAAATCGGACTTCTGATCCATCCTGCTTCCGTCGATTCAAAACTCAGATATACACAAGATTTGTTCCTTAAAAATTGTGACGTGAAAGTATTATTCACTCCGGAACACGGATTGGATGGAACAAAAGAATATATGGAAGATGTCAAATCTTTTAATGATTCTCGTAGTGGTTTGCCAGTATATAGTTTATACGGAGAAACACTTAAACCTACCGATGAAATGCTCCAAAAAATTGATACAATGGTAATTGATTTACAAGATGTAGGAAGCCGATATTACACATTCATCTGGACAATGGCTCTTACCATTCAAGCCTGTGCTCAAAATAAGAAACGAGTAATTATATTAGATCGACCTAACCCAATAAATGGAATAATACTTGAGGGGCCTGTATTAGAAACTGATTTCAGTTCATTTGTCGGACTATACCCTATTCCCGTTAGACATAGTATGACCATAGGTGAACTCGCAATAATGCTCAACTCACAATTTAAGATAGGAGCAGAAATTGAAGTAATAAAGATGCAAGGATGGAATCGCAAAATGTGGTTTAATGAAACAAGAATCCCCTGGGTAATGCCATCACCTAATATGGCTACACTTGAAACCGCTATTGTATATCCGGGAATGTGTCTTTTAGAAGGAACAAATATTTCTGAAGGCAGAGGAACTACACGACCTTTTGAATTCTTTGGTGCACCATGGCTTGACAACCTGAAACTTTGTCAGGAACTAAATAAAGAAAACTTACCCGGTATTGTTTTCCGTCCAATACATTTCATACCTTCTGCCAGTAAATTCAAAAATAAGCTTTGCAAAGGAGCACAACTTCACATAACTCAAAGAGATGAGTTTTTGCCTTTCTTAACAGGAATATATATAATCAAAGTTATAAAAAATATGTATCCAAAATTTTTCGAGTGGCGTAAACCACCTTATGAATATGAGGAAAAGAAACTTCCATTTGATTCATTAGTCGGAAATTCATGGTTACGGAAATATATTGAGCAAAATATAGGAGCAATTCAGGAACTACCATTGCAATGGGAAAAAGAACTTAAATCCTTCAACTCTATCCGTAAACAATATTTGCTTTATTAATAAAAATATGAAAGCAGTAATACTTTGTGCCGGTTACGGTAACCGTCTAAAACCACTCACAAACATCTTACCTAAACCATTATTTCCAATATTAGGGCATCCACTTCTGGATAATATAATATTTCACTTGAAAAAATTTGGCGTCAATGAAATATGCATAAACACACATTGGCTTGCAGAAAAAATCACTCATCATATTGGAGATGGTTCAAAATTCGGAGTGAAAACAAACATTTTATATGAGCCAAAGATACTGGGAGTTGGCGGAGGAATAGGTAATATGCGAGATTTCTTGCAAGACGAGGAATTATTTATTGTCCATAATAGCGATATACTAACTAATCTTGACATTAAATCTGCAATTGATTTTCATCGCAAGGAACATTCTATTGTTACTCTCATTTTGCACGATTATAAAATATTTAATAACGTAACCATTTCTGCCGGTTGCAAAATACTGGACATAAGTAATACACTTAAGGTAGAAACAGATTCAAATCCCGCTCTTACCAAATTAGCTTTCACAGGAGTTGCAATTATGAGTCCTGAAATTTTCAACTTTTTGTCATACAAAAAACCGATGTCTATTATAGATGCGTATATTGAACTTATTAAATCACGAGCAGGAAGTCTTAAAGGATATATCTCTAAAACTCATTACTGGAAAGATATTGGACTATTGGAAAATTATCTTGGTGCTCATCACGATATACTTGTAGAACAAATAAATGCCTTATCCGAAAGAAATGTAGGAGCATATTGCAATACACCCTTATCAAAAAATATCTATATTGGCGAGAACTCTACTGTTTCACCCTTCGCTAATCTGACTGGATTTGTAAGCATCGGGAAGAATTGCACAATTGAGGAAGGCACCCAGCTTGAAAATTGTGTAATATGGGACAATGTAATAGTCAATAAAGGTGAAATAGCAAAGAATAAGGTACTGTACAGAATCTGATTATGAATCTTCTTGATAATTTTCCCCATCGCAAAAACACAAAGGTCGTTAAAGTATCGTTATAAACCATCACTTTGTCATTCTAAACAAAGTGAATAATCTCAAGTATCATTCTGAGCCCTTCACCTGTCATTCTGAGTGAAACGAAGAATCTCAAAGTAATATTCAGGGTAAACTCTGCGAAAAATCTCATTCTACTTTTTTCTCTGTGTTTTTTACGTCTCTATGGTGAAATTTTTTGTGAGGTTTTCCTCTTGACTTTAAATTCATTTAGATTATATTAATATCGTAGAATATCTGCAAAATAGGAGATTGATAAAAGGAGGAAAAAATGATTATATTAGTATTATTTATTTTTCAAGCAATTCCAATAACTTATGCCGATACAACATGGACTATGTATGGTGGAAATTTAGAGAATACGCATTTTCAAGCTATGAGAGGAGCTATGTCAACTGCACCTTATGTTAAATGGTCTTATGTAACAGGAGGTGCTGTAGAATCCTTTGGTGCGACAGTAGCAGATGTAGATAACGACGATACGATGGAAGTGATAGCCGAAGATTGTGGAGTCTGCTGTTTTAATGGAATAACCGGAGTAATGAAATGGAAGAAGGGTTTCCCAGTAGGAGATGGTAGTGTCTGGACATCTCCTGCAATAGCAAATATTGATGGAGATAATACAATGGAAGTAGTGGTCGGTGGTTCTAACAATAAAATTTACTGTTTGAATGGAACAACCGGTTTGGTAAAATGGAGCTTTCTAACAGGAAGTAATGTGTCTTCTCCTGCAATAGCAGATGTAGATAATGATGACACACTGGAAATTATAGTCGGGAGTCGGGACAGTACGATTTACTGTCTAAATGGAATAACTGGTTTAATGAAATGGAGTTACACCACGAGGGGTCAAGTGCAATCTTCTCCAGCAATAGCAGATGTTGATGGAGATAACACACTGGAAATTGTAGTCGGAAGTCGGGACAGTACACTTTATTGCCTGAACGGAGTGAATGGTATGATAGAATGGAGTTATATAACAAAAGATGATGTATATTCGTCTCCTGCAATAGCAGATATTGATGGAAATGATACATTGGAAATTGTGATCGGAAGTGACAATACATTTTATTGTCTGAATGGAGTAAATGGCACAGTGAAGTGGAGTTATTCAACAAAAAATAAGGCGTGGTTTTCTCCTGCAATAGCAGATATGGATAAGGATGATACAATGGAAGTGGTGGTCGGAAGTTGTTACGACAGTACACTTTATTGTCTGAATGGAACGAACAGTATAGTAAAATGGAGTTATAATACAGGAGATTATATTTGTAGAAACGTATCGGTTGCAGATTTAGATATGGACGGGACACTTGAAGTTCTTGTTCCCAATGGTACTAATTCGCTTACCTGTCTTAATGGTAAGGATGGGATAGTTTTGTGAAAAAAGCAATTAGCCATAGATGTTCATGATATAACAATTGCAGATATTGATAATGACGGGTGCGTAGAACTAATATTTGGAACTCACGTATCGAGTAAAATTTGGGTATTGGATGATGTAGGAAATCAGAGTGGCTGCGGATCATATGATGTAGAAGAAGATTCTTCGCCTTCGGTTCAGAATGACAGAAAATTTGGAATTGAATTTAGGGTAATAGGTAAAGGAGTTTATCTTTTCACTCCAAATGCTATAGAAGTAGATATAAAGCTTTATAATATATGTGGTAGGTTACAGCAAACAATTTACAAAGGAGTATTAACAAAAGGTGGGCATACATTTATGCCAGATATAAAGAGGAGTGGCATTTATTTTGCAATTCTTCGCACTAATAAGTTTAAGGAAAGTTTAAAGATAATAAGATTTTAAGTAATAAATAACAGGATGTCATACTGAACAGAGTGAAGTATCTCAAACTGAAGAGATTCTTCGTTTCACTCAGAATGACAGATGAAAAGAAATTGCACTTGAACTTCGGGCTTCCCTTTTGCTATACAATATGAATATTAAGCAAATTCAAGAAATACTTAAGTTTTCAGGATTCTCACATGAAGCTCAAATTCAGGAGATATTGACCGGTGGTTCTAATCGTAAATTCTATCGTATCAAAGAGAACAAAAACTCTGCAGTACTTATACAAAACAATCCTCATGACTCAGATTTTGCCCAATATATTGAAATTGCTGATTTTTTAAAAGGGGTAGGAATAGGAGTTCCTGAAATTTACCACGTTGATAGAAAAAAGAAACTCATACTTGAAGAAGATCTTGGCGACCTTACTCTTGAGAAACATCTTAAAAACACTTGTAAGGACGATTCGCAAATCACTACTATCTATAAGCAAGTCATAGATACACTTATTTTGATGCAGATTACAGGAGGCAAAAAAATAAACCAATGTAAATGTTTGAAGGAAAAAATATTTGATTATAATACATTTCGCTTTGAAACTAAATATTTCACAGAATATTTTCTTGAAATGTATTGCGGATTAAAAATTAACAAATCAGACATAGAGGATGAATTTCATAAATTGGCAATGAAATTAGTCTCTGAACCCCTTTATTTTATGCATCGCGATTTTCAATCCCAAAATATCCTTATTAAAGATAAAAAAATAAGAATTATTGACTTCCAAAGTGCCTATCAGGGACTTTTAGCATACGATTTAGCTTCATTGCTAAAAGATGCTTATATATCAATTGAAGATGAATTACAAAACAAACTCATTGACTATTATCTTGATTCTTTAAATAAATACTATAAAATAAATATTAATCCTCACAAGTTTCATAAAACTTTTCTCTATGCAGGACTTCAGCGAAATACGCAAGCATTAGGCGCATTCTCGTTTCTATCACTTATGCGACACAAATTACAATTCAAACAATATATACCGCAAGCACTTAAATATCTCTGTACAACATTGAACAAAACACATGAATTTCCAAAATTAACTAAAGTAGTAACGGAAAGTATCAAAAAAAACTTGACAAGTAATCAAAGATACAGTAAAAGAACAAAAAAGGAGGAAGAATGAAAAAATTATTTGCAATATTGGGAGTTTTTTTTATAAGTGTTCCATTCTTTAATGTAGAGGGAAAATATGTACTACCCGCATCAATGGATGAAAAGGGAACATTAGAGAAATATTTTTACGCTAAGGGTTACGCAATAGAACAAACCGAAGGCGATATGTTCAAACAATTAGAGATAGCAATAAAATATGGAGTTAGATGGGTACCTGTTCATAATTTCGAAGTTTATATTGACCCCCCTCTTGTCAGATATCATACTGGCGGAGGTTCCGTTGCTTGTGCCGGAATTGGAGATATGGATATTGGAATGAAATTTGGGTTTACAAAAGGAATTGGAGGACAAGCTTTTGTGAGAATACCTACAGGCGCATACGATTTACCTAAATGGGATAATTTCGCTCCTCCTTTTTCAAATAAAGCAAGAACAAAAGGCGGAGGAGTAAAATTGCTATTTAGTCAAGAATTATTCAAGGGACTTAATATACATTTAAACCTTGGTTATCTCTACGGAATAGGCGATATAGAAAGTAAAGATAATCCAATACCATGGGACCGCAGAATTCCTTTCGGCGTAGGCATTACTTTACCACATGGAATATTTATTGAAGGAGAAACTGATATTAATGCTTACAGCGATGCCATTGAAATTACCAAGAATCCCAAAAGGATTGTTACAGGTATTAATTATGAATGGTTACAAGGAATTAAATTCTTAGCCGCTGTTGAATATGGAACATGGGGTACAGGAGATCCGGTAATCCATAGATGGAATTACGGATGGGGTGAAAACGTAAAACAATGGGATATAACTCTTGGTGTAAGTAGTCCAATTACCTTCCCAACAAAATCTGCAGTTATCGCAGGAGCAATTGAAGGTACAATTACAGATAGAGTAACCGGCGAACCTATTGAAGCAAAAATAATGTTCCCAAAAGCTAAACTGAGCACCATAACCTGTAAAGACGGTAAATATACAATCATCTTACCGACAGGTAAATATGCAATTGCAATTAATGTTATTGGTTACGAAACATACACGACAGAAATAGAAGTTTTGAGTGGCAAAACTACAAAGAAAGATTTCAGACTTACTCACTAAGAGTAATAACTAATATAGTAAATTCACAGGAGGTGAGGTTATAAACTTCGCCTCCTGTTTTTTATAATGTTCAATTATAACTACATTAAGTAGAGTATCAATGAATCAAATTATAAAAGTTAATAGCTTAAGGAAGACTTATAAAAAATGGGGAAGCAAGAGTGTTATTGCGGTAGACAATATCAGTTTTGAAGTGATGCAAGGAGAAGTCTTTGGATTCCTTGGTCCCAATGGGGCAGGCAAAACCACTACTCTTCTCTTAATGTTAGGATTCCTCACCCCTGATGCAGGAGAAACAAAACTCTTCGGCAGAAAAGTTGACGATATGAAAGTGAGGTCAAAAATTGGTTATGTGCCAGAAAAACCGACTTTTCATAAGTATCTTACCGGAGAAGAATTACTTTCTTTCCATGCTGAACTTTATGGAATAAATAAGGAACAACGAGATAAAATAGTTCCTGAAATGCTAAAGAAAATTGGACTTGAGAATGATAAAAAAAAGAAGATTTCAACTTATTCTCGAGGAATGCTTCAGCGTCTTAGTTTGGGACAGGCATTATTAAATAATCCTGATATTCTTTTCTTAGACGAACCAACTTTGGGATTAGACCCAATAGGTATTGTGGATGTGCGAAACATAATACTTGAAATACAACAGCAAGGAAAAACAGTATTTCTAAATTCTCACCAACTTTCAGAAGTAGAAAAAGTATGCACCCGAGTTGCATTTATGAAGCAAGCAAAACTTATAGAAACATACAAAGTGAGTGAACTCAAAGAATCACTTGAAGATTTATTTGTCAGAATTATTGGTCGGGATAAATTATGATTTCTAAACCTATTGTTAAAAACACTCTAAAAGAATTAATTAGAACCCGTTGGGCAATTCCTATCGGTATTATCGCTATAGGTATAGCAATTTTAATAGGACGATATTGCATTGAATATGTTTTGTGGGGTATATATTCAATTATTATTTTTGGTTTTTCTATGCTACTTACTACTGGAATTATTGATTCAGATATTTCAGATGGAAAAATTCAAACTATTTTGACCAAGCCAATTTCTTGTACACAATACTTTTTGAGTAAAGCCCTTGGAGTAATCATTTTCGGATCTGCAATTATAATCATTATGGCAATTTCAACATTAACAATAATGTCTTTGAAAGGTGGAACAGAAATAGATATTAAAATATGGTTTCTTTTACCCCTTGCAGGAATAATAGCTCATATTTTATGGACTTTGATTAGCTCAACTTTCTCTACTTTTATAAAGAATAGTGGAAATGTATCGATGATAATACTTATTGCAATACTATCAGGGACACTATCTTTGGTGCCTAATGAAAAGTTCAAGGCAGTTATTACATTTATAAGGGAATATATCCTTCCACAACCAGATGCTTGTTTAATATCGTTGCAAGAAGGCAGAGCTTTTTTATCAAGTGGACTTTTCCATTCATTATTTTATATAGTATTATGTAGTATAGTAGGAATTTTCATACTCAACCATCGGGAATTAGGTAAGCGATAAAACCTTTTAAAATGACACAAAGGAACTTTCCAAAATATCTGCTTATACCTCTTATTTTATTGGGTATCCTCTATGGCATTTTTTTGGGGAAAGAAAAAAGAGAAGGAACATTTGCTCCATTAGGAAAGCAAAAACATAACTCCAGTATATATAAAGACAGACCGTGAGCAAGTCATTATTGAACTTGAAAAAGTTTCGGGGTTTTAAAAAGCTAATAACAATTCTCCCTCTGAATCAAGTTCAGGATTGTTCAGAATGACAGGGAACCTGAGAGACGTTTAAGAAGTCCGAGATCTTGATGGAATTTGAGAGCATAGTCAAGTTTTATTGATTTGTAAACTAAACCACATCCTGCACTGAAATTACCTTTATCACATCCCATTCGGAGAGCAAATCTTTCTTGCCACCAGTATTCAGCTCCAAAATAAGTATCTGTATGTATTTCCGTAAATTGAGCTACCCTTTCTGCAGGAGATGTGTCAAATCCCATAGAAACATTAACTTTACCAATAGGAAATTGTTTTCCTATTGAGACCCCTGATTTTATAAGCAAAGGAACCTTGTCTTTAATTCCAAGAGTGTCCGACCAATAAATTGGAGTTCCTAACTGATTTACAAGGTTTATTCCAAACTTCACTCCTTTAAACGTTGAAAGAATTCCCAAATCCGTTTCAAATCCGTATGCACTTGCCACACTCCAATTTCTATATATTCCTTTTAGATTTATCCCAACACTTGCAGCAGAAAATGAACGAGCATAAGATAAATAAGCCACATAATCTGACGCATTAACCCAAGCTGTATCAATTACCCCAAATTCCGTCGAATCCGTAAGAGGTATGTCAGAACCTCCAGTCCAGTAAAGAGCTACACCTAAAGTATATTTAGGAGAGGGATAAATAGCTATAGCTGTATTGGTTGTTACAAAAGTATCAAAATCCGCTGAATGCATAAAAAAGACTTCACTATTTTTAAGCTGAGCGAGTCCTGCTGGATTCCAATAAATCGCTGTTATATCATCCGCAAGCCCAACAAACGCATTACCCATTCCAAGAGCTCTTGCTCCGACACCAAGCTCCATAAACTCACCCAGATATAGATCACCTAAAAAACTTAAACATAAGAAAAATAACATATTTCCATAATACCTATACTCCCTTTCTTGTCAATCAAAAAACTTCATTTTTTAAGAAAAAAAACCTTGACAAAGCAATAAACATTGATAAAACTCTACTGTATATAGCTTATTATTACAACAGAGTATTTATTATTTTTAGAGGAGGTGGAAAATGTTTAAAAAGTTGTTTAGTGGCGTTCTTATATCATTAGTATGGTGCTCAATAGTCTCTTCACAAACTATCATTCCAAGAGAAGCTATTTTCAAGGGGACACTTAGGGGCAGAGATATTATTGTTGAAGGAATATTTGAAGGAACGATATCGGCAGATGACTTAGTTGAAGTAACTGACGACGGAGTAGTGAATGGCACATTAGAAACTACTGATCTTATAGTAGAAGGAAGAATCGTAGGAACTATTCTCGCTATTTCATTGGTAACTCTTAAGCCAACAGCAGCAATAGCTGGCACTTTGCAATGTAGAGACCTGGTAGTTGAAGAAGGAGCTATGGTTTCCGCACTTATGTCAATGGGAGAAATTAAAATTATTGGTGGAAAAAAACAAGTTGTTAAGAAAAAGGCAACTACTACAAGTACAAGCAGTAGTAGCAGAAGAAGTAGAAGAAGTAGAAGGAGATAGTAAAAGTTTCCTTAAAATTCAAAAGGAGGTATAATGCATAAAGGTTTTCTTATTTTCTTTTTATCATTAGCATTCATATTAGGTTGTACAAAAGAAGCAGAGTACGAATATGCTGAAGACATGGAAGAAGAATACGTAGAAGAGGAAGATTATGATTTCCCGGTACTTGATGAAGATGCAGATTTTGAAGGAATAATAGATACAGATGGTGACTTTACTATAAGGGGAAGATTCAAAGGAGTATTAATAGCAACTGGCATGGTTTTAATTGATGAGACAGCTATAGTTGAATGCGATAGTATTGTTGCTACTGATATTATAGTAAAAGGACATGTTACCGGAAATATTAAAGCCATTAATGAAATAATAGTAGAGGAAAATGGAATTGTTATAGGAAATACTTTTCAAAAGAATCTTATAGTAAATGGTGGTTCAATATTTGATGGTAGCTCAGGAATGGGTGGCTATAAAAAAAGAAGAGCTAAATAGATTCAATTTTTTTAAAGAGTTTTATCACTATAGAACTCTGGCTTCTACAAACGATACGGCAAGAAAGCTTATTAAAAGTAACACGGTTCCTGATTATTTTGTTGTTAGTAGTAAAATACAAACTCAAGGTAAGGGAAGATGGGGAAGGGAATGGTTTTCCCCATCAGGTGGACTGTGGTGTAGTCTTATTCTTCCTGAAGCTTCAATTCCTTCGTTAAGAGCTACATTTAGTGCTGTTCAAACCATCAGAAAACTTACTTCTTTAACTCCTGGCATAAGATGGCCAAACGATATTATGCTAAAAGATAAAAAAATAGGTGGAATAATTACAGAAAGTAAACTTGGTAAATTAATAATTGGAGTAGGAATTAATATAAATCAAAAAGAATTTTCGTCAGAGCTTAAAGATGCTACAAGCCTATACATAGAACTTGGAAAATCCATATCTATTCAGAAATTTTTATTTGAATTCATAGAAAACTTTGAAAAAAATCTTTTTGTAAATGAAATCATAGACAAAATACGAGGATTCCTTCTCTTGCTTGGAGAGAGAGTAACCTTAAAAGTAAAAGATGGAATAAAAACCGGAGAGTTTTTTGATATTGATTATGACGGTAGTTTATTCTTAAGAGAAGCTACAGGAATAATTAGCAAATTCACTCCATCTGAGGTTAAATTCATAAGATGATTTGGCTTATTATTTTAATTCTTTCAGTTGACACACTTAAATATGATAATGGAACAGCTGAAGGATTTTATATGGTAGGAGACTACGTCAACGATAAATTCGCAGTAAAATTTGAGCACCCATACAAACAGTATAAAGTACTTGGGATACTTGTATTTGCGAACACCTCAGATGGTTTCATTCATGCATCTTTGTGTCCGGATAATGATGGCTTACCTGATACTATAAATACGTGGGCAGAAACAGATTCACTCTACTCATCTACAAAAGATTGGGCATTTACTCCGATTGAAGCAGATATCAGTAGTACTACTCCCATTTGGGTTGTTTTAAGAATGTCAACTAACCCCGCTATCGGAGGAGACACAAGCAATACAAATGAACATTCATGGTATTACTCAAACATTATGGGATGGAAACAATCTGAACATAATTGGTTTATCAGACTTGTCGTAGAATGGGAAACAGGATATTGTGAAAATTTTGCAGATTCAAACGGAAGATATATAGGAAATTGGGAATTCGGAGTACCAACAATTGTAGAGCCCTATAGAGATAATTGTTTTGGAACTAAGTTAGATAGTTTATACCCACACAATTCTTACTTGCAACTTGAATCTCCTTGGATTTCGATTAAAAATTATGGTTTTCAAAACCCTGTACTCTGTTTCAAACATTCTTATAACACTCAATATGAAACTGATGGAGGCAATGTTAAAATATCTCAAGACTTAATAAATTGGGAAATAATGACTCCATTAATGGGATATGATATAGTCATTTTCGGAGATTGTCATATTGCTGGAGAACTTGGCTTTTCCGGAAATTCAGGAGGATGGCATAAAGAATATTTCCCTTTACCTCCATGGGATTCTTTGAAAGTAAGATGGTGTTTCGGCTCAGACGAAGCTGGAAATGATTTCGGATGGTTTATAGATGAAGTAAGTATAGGAGAGAGCTCTTCATATAATGATGTATCTTTGATTTTAACAAACTTTGGAAAAATTATTTCTCCGGAAACTATAGTAATCCCGGAAATTAAAGTTAAAAATACAGGAGTTTATTCAACAGGTATTTTCTCGGTTGAATGTGTAATAGAATCTTCCGGTACTATTATTTATCAGGATAATAAACCGATAACTTCTCTTATTGCGGATTCAATTAAAACCATTAATTTCAAGTCATGGAATACCGGTCAAAAAGATGCAATTTACGAAATAAAGGCTTACTCTAAATTTAACGATGACGACCCCACTAATGATACTATCAAAGTTACTACTCTTTCGTTTCCTTTGATAACTGAATTTACATCAGGATTAACGATAACTACTCCTTCAATAGATGGGATAATAGATAGTATCGAATGGGAAGATGCAACTCTAATAGATGGCTCAAATATTTTAGAATTTGATTCAAAAAATTCTCCCGGAAGTTGCAATTTATATTTTATGAATTCTAATTCAACCTTATATATTGCTTGTAAAGCCAAATCTATTTCTGAAATGAGACTTTACATTGACGACTCTGGCAATAAAAAATGGGACAAAGATGGCTCTGAAGGATTTTATCGGATAACCTCTGATAAATATGGATTCCAAGATATGTATTACCATCTTGTACATTCTCTACCTGACTATCTTAAATCTATTGGCTCTGATGGAGTAGAACTCGCAATCCCAATAGGCACGGAACCTTACAAGATTGCTCCGACTTGTTCGCTTGGATGTTTTATTTACGCAAAATCGTCTAATACTTATGTAGGATGGTTACCACAAGCTATCATAAACTATAATAACCCGATAAATTATATAAAAATAAGACTTACCGGAGTAGGAGTTGAGGAAGAACCGAATCAGGAATCACCTAAAACCTTTAAATTAGAAGCTTCTCCAAATCCATTTATTAAGTCATCAAGCATCAGCTATCAACTATCAACAAAAGGCAAGGTTTCATTAAGGATTTATGATATAGCTGGAAATCTTATCTATACACTCGTAAATGAGGAAAAAGATATCGGACATTATAGGGTACATTGGAAACCAGAAAAACAAAAACTAAAAACCGGCATTTATTTCGTAAAATTTACAGTCAATGATTACAAAGAAACCAAGAAAATAATTTTGATGCAATAAGAAAAGAAGCTGTTATACCCCAGATTGACTCGTTAGAATTTCTTGACAAAGAATTAGTTTGCAATATCATACAAAGTAGAATTTTTTGCATAATCAATAAACACTGACTCCAGTCTTTAACATTTCATCAGTCTTATGGAACAATATCAAACTATTATCATCGGAGGAGGTGCCGCAGGTTTAATGGCAGCTATCACCTATGCACGACAGAAAAAATCATCGCAAGGGCTTTTAATTATTGAAAAAAATCCATCCATTGGTCGTAAAATTACGGTTACAGGCAATAGACGATGTAATCTAACGAATATTAATACCACACCGGATAAATATTATGGAGAAAATACTAAATGCTTGTATAATATATTTAATCGGTTCTCTTACAAAGATACAATTACTTTTTTTGAAAATCTTGGGGTACGATTAAAGACTGAAGAAGGAGGACGCATATTCCCAATTACTAATCAAGCTACTACCATTCTGGACTCACTCACAAAGGAAATTGCACAACTTAAAATTAGAACAAAAACAGAAGAGTATGTTATCAAACTAATACAAAAAAATAAAAACTGGGAAATCACAACAGATAAAAACATTTATCAGTCAAAACATATCATCCTCAGCACTGGCGGTAAAAGTTATCCACGATTGGGTTCAAGTAGCGAAGGATTTGAATTTGCACAGCATTTGGGGCATCGAATTATTGAACCCAAACCGGCATTGGTTCCGTTGGAATTATCAGGTAATTGGTTTCACAAACTACAAGGAGTTCAATCTAATGTGGAAATAATCATTGTTACTCAGGGCAAGACAATTGCCACAAGAACAGGGGAATTACTTTTTACTCATTATGGTATTTCAGGACCTATGATATTAGACCTCAGTCGCCTGATAATAAATTGTTTGCATAAAGAGAATAATGCAGTTTTTATCAATTTCTTTCCCGATTATAATACCGAAAGTTTGAAACAACTTCTGACTACACTTTGGCAGAAACACCCACAAAAAATATTTTCAAACTCTTTACTTGGATTCTTGACAAAAAGACTACGCTATGTGCTGGCACACGAGTTAAAAGTAGAAGAAACTACTTGCGTCAATCAGATATCTAAAAAGGAGCTGTATCGTATTGCCGAAAGACTTACTCATTGGATCATAAAAATCAAAAAAACTCGTTCTTTCAAGGAATCAATGATAACCGCAGGAGGAATAGCAATGGATGAAATTAATATCAAAACAATGGAATCATTGAAAGCAAAAGGACTTTATTTTGCAGGTGAAATATTAGATATTGACGGAATTTCAGGAGGCTACAATCTTCAATTTGCATGGAGCACAGGCTACCTTGCCGGTTTGCAATTATAGAAGTGGAAGTAGAACTACAAGTCCTTTTTTATTGACAAATGAGACAAATAATAATAATTGTTAATGAGGAAAACACTGAGATATACAAGGACTACGCTTCCAAATGAGAGTAGCAACTATTTTTCTCTAATCGCAATAAGAGCAACCCCTGTCAAAAGTCAAGGATTTAGAAAAATAAATTGACAAAATAGTTTATAAACTCTATGGTTTAAGTGAAGAAAAAATAAAAATTGTGGAGGGAAGAAATGACTAATTATCCAAAAGGTTCGGAATGGCATAAGTGGGATTTGCACGTTCATACACCTTTTACGAAACTGAACAATAAATATATAGCAGAGCCCGAAGATCAACAATGGGATTTGTTTTGCAAGAAACTTGAAGATTCTGATGTGTTTACTTTTGGTATAACTGATTATTTTTCTGTTGAAAATTACTTTACATTTTTAGATAACTTCAAAAGGAAATTCCCTGACTCGTGTAAAACCTTTTTCCCAAATATTGAATTTAGAATTGATTCAAAGAATAAAGAAGGCGACCATATTCAGATACATGTTTTGTTCTCAAACGAGTCCAATGTTTTGGATAAACTTAAGGGTTTTCTCAATAGATTAAAACTTATCTCAACTGATGATAAAGAATTGACAAATAAATATTGTACAAAAGATGATTTGGAAGAAATTACATATGAAAAGGCAATGATTAAAATTGGTGATTTGACAAAACAGTTGAAATCTGATTTTTCGAGTAATGATTATTTGATTGTGGGCGTGGCAACAGGTTATGGATCTATTAGACCTGAACATCAAGATGGAAGAGGCAATGAATACGCAAAAGAAATAGATAAAATTTGTGATGTTTTTTTTGGCAACCCTAGTAATGTTGATTTTTTTCTCAATAAGGTTTCTAATAGAGAATCTGATAATTTGCCTCCTAAACCAGTGATTAGTGGTTGTGATAGCCATTCATTTGATGAATTGGAAAACTGGTTAGGTAAATGGGTTGTGAACGACGGAAACAAAAAATACATAACTTGGATTAAAGCAGATTTAACTTTTGAGGGATTAAAACAAATCCTTTACGAACCCGGCGAACGTGTAAAAATAAGTCCAGTTAAGCCTGATCAGAAAGATGGCTACAAAATTTTATCAAAGATTCGATTTACCAATACAACTGATTTTCCTGAAGAAATCGAGTTTAATAAAAATCTTTGTTCTATTATAGAGAGCCGATCATCAGGCAAATCAGCACTACTTGCTTATATAGCACACTCTGTCGATCCAGAATATACCGAAAAAATGAAGGAGGATGGCCCCGGAGAAGGAGCAGATTATCACTGGGATAAAATAGACTTGGAACATTCAATTGAGTGGTGTAATGGGCAGACAAACGATGAAAATTCCGGTAAAATTGTTTACATCCCCCAGAATTACTTATTCAATGAAAGTAAGAATTCAAACGAAATCAAAGAAAAAATCAAACCGGTGTTGTTTAAAGTTCTTCCTGATTTTGGAAATAGGTATAAACAAGCGGTCAGTAATATAAGTGCATATAATCAGCAAATCTCGGATCAAATTGATAATTGGTTTGATCTGTCCGACTCTATCAAATCGCTTGACGAACAATTAAAGAACTTGGAAGATAAAAAAGCTATCGAAAAAGAGAAGATAGAGGCAAAGGAAACCATCTCGGATATTAAAGGAAAAAATAAAGAACTCATTGAGAAACATCAGAAAAATATTGAATTAAAGAGGTATGTTAAAAAACTAAACGAGTATGACGAAACTATTAAGAAGATCGATGGGACGGCAACAGAAAAGAAAAATTCGTATGACAAGTTAGTAAAATGTGCGGAAGTCATCAAATCTGCATTAGATAAAATGTCCTGGCTCTAAGATGTGGTTACAAATTGACATGCCAGAGCCTTCTCTTTTTCCATAAAATCATTGCCTAAAAT
>JAUVIV010000040.1 GCA_030592575.1 bacterium
ATCCATTTTTCAAATCCACAATTATTAAGTATCAGTTACCGACAAAGAGTAAAGTTTCGTTGAGAGTTTACGATATAACGGGTAGATGCGTGAAGACACTTATAAACAGCGAGAAGGAAATAGGTTACTACACTGTCAAATGGGATAGTAAAGAATTCTCAGCTGGAATCTATTTTATGAAGTTCTTCGCAAAAGATGGAACGGAAGAAATTTATAAGGAAACGAAGAAACTCATTTTACTTAAATAAAGACAGCTTAAAAAACTTTTAAAAATTGACAGAGTTTAAAATTTAAATTATATAGACAATATGTTAAAAATAATTGTTATAGTTGGTCGTGAGAATGTTGGGAAATCCACCCTTTTTAACAGACTAATTGGAGGAAGACCCGCAATCACACATCGCGAACCCGGAATAACTCGTGATAGAAACATAAAAGAAGTTGAACTTTTTGGAGTAAAAGCAACTCTTATAGATACAGGAGGATACTTACCTAACGAAGATGGGATAAAAGCAAAAGTGAACGAGCAAGTTGAACTTTCCATTAAAGATGCAGGGCTTATTCTTTTTCTTGTAGATGCTAAGTCCGGTTTAACGCCTTACGATGAGGAATTCGCAGATCGACTCAGAAAGTTAGACAAAAGAGTAATACTTGTAGTAAATAAAGTAGATACAAAGCGAAGACAATATGTAGCTCCTGAATTTCATAAATTAGGATTCACAGAGGTTGTGAACCTCTCGGCTATTCACGGACTCGGCATAAACGAACTTACTGATAAAATGATAGAAGGTATAGAAGTAGAGGAAGAAACAGAAATAGAGACAGAAGAAAATTTACCAAAGTTTGTGGTTCTTGGCCGTCCAAATATGGGCAAATCAACATATATAAATGCTCTTCTAAAAGAACCAAGAATGATTGTAGATGAGACCCCCGGAACTACTATCGACTCAATAGATGTAACTTTAGATCACTGGGGAAGAAAGCTCATTCTTGTAGATACTCCCGGAGTACGAAGGAGAACTAAAATGGATAGTGATACAGAATTTTATTCATTAATGCGAACAGAACGTAGCATCTCGAAGTGTGATGTTGGCTTGCTTCTTGTCGATGCACCAACTCGGCTCACCCATCAGGACAAACGTATTCTCAGTATGCTCACAACAAAAGGAAAGGGAGTTGTAATTGTAGCAAACAAAACAGACATTGGAATTGGGTTCAACGAAAATGCTCTTGACTTTGCAAAATTTATACCTATTACTTATATGAGTGCATTAAAGGGAAATAACCTACATGAACCCATAAAAAAAGGATTCAAGGTATGGGAAGCCCGTAAACTTCAAGTTTCAAAACGACAATTACGAGAACTTGAGAAAATGCGAGCACGATTAAGAATAACAAGTATGGTTCAAATAGGAATAGAACCACCTACATTCAAAGTTAAATCAACGAAAAAATTAACTCTTCAAGATAAGAGATTTATTGAGCGAACCCTTCGAGAACAATTTGACTTCCAGGGGACTCCAATCAAGATGTAAGATAAGTATTATATAAATGAAAAACATCAAAGGAGGTTTATAAAATGAAATATGAAAGCATAAAAGAATTGAAAGATACATTGAAAGGAATAGTCGATTTTGGAAATAATATCGAAATAAAAATATTAGACATTAATAAACTAAGAGAAAAAGTCATTGATAGATTAGTTTACAATGCTGAGTTCAACAAGGACAGTAATATTAGAGACGTTTCCGGCTGGTTAATATACGAAATTGCTAACCAACTTGAGATTAAACCTGCATCAATCCAACAATTATATGAATTGATAAGTAAAGAGAAAGTCAGTGGATTTACCGTTCCTGCTATTAATATTAGAGGGTTAACATACGATGTTGCCAGAGCTATAATACGCTCAGCTCTCAAGGAAAATATAGGTGCATTCATTTTTGAGATAGCTCGAAGTGAAATTGGCTATACTCAACAAACACCCGTTGAATATATAGTAGCTATCTTGGGGGCTGCGATAAAAGAAAATTACAGTGCACCGATATTCTTTCAAGGAGATCATTTCCAGATTGGATTAAAAAATTATCATAATGATTCTACTCTGGAGATTAATACAGTGAAAACTCTTATCAAAAAAGCAATTGAAGCTGGATTTTATAATATAGATATAGATACATCAACTCTTGTTGACCTTTCCCAAAAAGACATAGACGAACAACAGCGACTTAACTTTGAACTTGCCGCTGAACTTACTGCTCATATTAGGGCTCTTGAACCTGATGGTATCACTGTTTCAATCGGTGGTGAAATAGGAGAAATTGGTGGTGAGAATAGTACGGTAGAGGAATTTCGCTCTTATATGAATGGATATAGACTTGAACTTGACAATCGAGGAGAAAATATTAAAGGGCTCAGTAAAATAAGTGTTCAAACCGGAACCACTCATGGAGGCACACCTTTGCCAGATGGTTCTATCGCTGAAGTAAATTTGGATTTCAATGTACTCTCGGATATTTCAAAAGTAGCGAAACAGGAATATGGTTTATCGGGAACAGTTCAACATGGTGCTTCTACTCTTCCCGATAATGCATTTGATAAGTTTCCTCATAGCGGAACAGCTGAAGTACATTTGGCAACAGGATTTCAAAATATTATATACGACAGCAAGTTCTTCCCCTCTAAACTAAGAAATGAGATTTATGCCTACCTTCAAGATAAACACGCAAATGAAAAAAAACCCGACCAAACTGATGAACAATTCATATATAAAATGAGAAAAAAAGGATTTGGTCCATTCAAAGAAGCAATCTGGAATATATCAAAAGAAAATAGAGAAAAGATAAGCGAATCACTTGAAACAAAATTTGACTTGTTATTCAATAAACTTAATATCCACGATACTTTAGAGACAGTAAAGGAATGTACCATTACTGTTAATATAAAAAGAAAATTACCAAATATTCTTTTGTAGATAGGAGGAACGATATGCCATCTAATAACCAGAAAATATTAGCTATTGTAGTTGGTGGCGGGCCTGCACCCGGAATAAACGGTGTAATCAGTGCAGTAACTATTGAAGCAATAAATAATGGAGTAGAAGTAATCGGTATTTACGATGGATTCAGGTGGTTAGCAGCCGGTGATACAACTCATATCAAATCATTGCAAATATCTGATGTATCAAGAATTCATCTCTCAGGAGGCTCTATTATTAGGACTTCAAGAGAAAATCCAACAAAAAGCAAAAAGAAATTAAAAAATGTTGTTACAGCATTAAAAAAACTTAATGTTAATTACCTTGTTACGATAGGTGGAGATGATACTGCTTTTACATCAAGCGTTGTTGAAAAGGAAATGCGCGGGCAAATTCGGGTTGTTCATGTACCAAAAACTATCGACAACGATTTACCTCTTCCGGGATATGCGTCCACTTTCGGATACCAAACAGCAAGACATCTCGGAGTAGAACTTGTTCAAAATATTATGGAAGATGCACAAACTACAGGAAGATGGTATTTCGTGATAACTATGGGAAGAAAAGCCGGACATCTTGCAATAGGTATAGGAAAAGCATCAGGAGCTACATTGACCATAATCAGCGAGGAATTCAAAGAACAATATGTTAGCTTGAAACAGCTTTGCGATGTTATTGAAGGTGCTATGATTAAGCGAAAAAGTATGGGTAGAGATGATGGTGTAGCTATTCTGGCAGAGGGATTAGCAGAACGTTTTAATCCGGAGGAGCTAAAGAAGCTCGGACATATAGAGCTGGATGAATTTGACCATATAAAATTATCAGAACTTAACCTCGGCAAAATAGTAAGAAACGAGATTAAAAAACGTTTTGAAGATAGGAATCAAAAACTCTCCGCACCAGTAACAAAGAAAATTGGATACGAAGTGAGATGCGCCTCTCCTATACCTTTTGATAGTGAATTAGCGAGAGATTTAGGATTTGGTGCTGTGAAATTCTTATTACGAGGTGGCTCCGGTGCATTGATTAATATACAAGAAAGAAAATTAACTCCTATTTTCCTCAGCGAGATGATAGATCCTTGTACAGGTAAAATAAAAGTAAGATACGTCGACACGAAGACAGAAACATACGAAGTTACTCTTAAATATATGATTAGATTAGAACTCAAAGACTTCCAGAACAAAGAACAAACAAAGAAACTCGCAGTAGCCGCAAACTTAACGACTGAGGAATTTACCAAAAAATTCAAGTATTTAGTGGAATAAAAAATTAAAGCTCGTCTCAGTTACCTGAATATATTATTACTATATTCCTACAAGAGTTGAATACAAGTTAGCTACACCAGAATTTCTTTAAATTCCAAATACTAATCTTTTTGTAACCATTTAGCTTCTTTAATGTTTTAATACTATTTCATCAGAACGAGCTTTCCTGTTTTTACACATGTTTTCAGTTTCAATTTATAAAAGTAAATTCCATGAGCTACACGATTGCTTGTATTGTCTCTACCATCCCATGTAATAACTGACTGTGTCGAATGAATAGGGAATACTCTTATCGTTCTACCGGATATGTCAAAAATTTCCAATTGAGTATCTTTTCCTATCTCTGAAGTAGGAACATCAAATTGAATAATTACCTTTTCTCCGAATGGATTAGGAAAGTTCTTCACAGTAAATGTTAATGCCGCTGAAGAAATCTCTGTCTCTTCTATACCTACCCAATCAACAACAAACTTTACAGGTTGTGAATATGCTCCCATTGAATCATTAGATTGAATAGTTATAGTTGCGTAATGAGTTCCATTACTTAATCCGATAGAGCTGGCCGTTACTGCTACATTTTTGCTTTGCCCGGAAGTAAGAGAAAAGGTTGTAGGACTCAACGAGGTAACCCATGACTGGTTAACAGATATGCCAGTTACATTAAGAGTACCACCACCAATGTTTTTAATTACCATTGTTCTTACCGTATCCTCAATAGGTCCAGAAGGTCCCACAACAGCACGAATCATAAGGTCGGAATTACTCATATTCGCCCAAGTACTTCCATCAAGAGAATAATAACTATATTGTCCACCGCTTGCATCTCCACCGAAATAAGGTCCGCTTGGATTTGCTGTAGGAACAAAACAAGTAATCCAAAAAGGTCCTGAAAATGTTGGATTAGAAGTAAAATTAATTGAGTTCCAGTTATCTGAAGCAGTAAAAGAAATTGTTTCTTGCGCAGTTCCAGGGCTTCCACCTACATCGGGACAAATAGAAACATTACAATTATTGCTTGAAGTCATATAAAGATTAACCAAAGCTGTTTTTACAACATACTCTTTTGATGGGTTAAATTTAACCCCAAAATAATTAGCCCCATACCAAGATTGCGTTCTAGTTCCATCATCATAATAAAGAGTATCATCTCCTTTACTGAGCAAAAGCACATCACCTTCTCTTTCTTCATTCATTTTTGCTTCGCCCACTTTCATAGGAACACTCATTATCAAGGACTGCACTACAGGAAAAGACTCTTGCGATTCAGGAGAAACAGCAAAAAACTTTTTAGAACCATTACTTATTTCAAACTCAAGAGTATCTGGTGAAACACCAACTGTAGGTACAGTGCTTACAACAATAAGAGAAATATCATCGGCGAAGACCTTCGCCCGCACAACGCAACCAGGTCAGTAATCATGCGTTACAGCACTATACAGAGATATCTTGATTTTTGCAACATTTAATGGATCAACTCCCGAAAGGTTTGTCAATTCATCATTGATATTAAAAGAATAATTGTTCCAGTTAGCGTTGGAAGCAGTAATTAAATGGACGGTAGCAGAATTGACCCACGGACAGTCAGGACTACAAGAATATATTCTTGTTTCTCCTAAGGTAGAATTAGATGCATTCAGATAGCTAATGATAATTGCACCGGCAGCCCAATTCTTGGAATAGTTTGTACTCTCATATCCTTCACATTTAGCATCACAAGAAAAGGTGACATTCGTAATAGAAACATCAACTACTTGGTAAAGCCGAGCATAACCATCTTCAAATCCAGAGACGTGGTCTTTGTTCGCACATGCCTCATAATTGCCATCTGTATCATACCCTATAGCTCTATCAATTGTTACAGTACCTGAATGCTCCTGTAACCATCCTGTAGTCAATGGCTGTTCAAAATCCCCATTTGTAAGAAGATTTGAATAGATTATAGCAGGAAATAAAAAAACCAAAACACCAACAAACCCCAATATTCTTCTCATAATTACCTCCTATTTTATTATTATAATATTCCTTTTTTATTTATTTGTCAACTCTTTTTTTGAACTTTTTGACAAAACCAATATATTGTAGCTGTTCTTCTTCAACGTATAATCTGCAAGAATGATTCTATAGCTATAATTCTCTATTCTATTAAAACAAGTTCAGGACAATTCGAAGTTCACTATATTTTTATAATCTTTTGTTCATAAAACCTCATAAAAACTAAAGAGATTATAGTTAAATCCAAAACATAAAATCGCAAAAAAACTTGACAATTTTTATTTTTAAGGTAATAGTCTATAAAAGGAGGTGAGGATTATGTTTAAAATAAAATGGTTTTTACCAATTTTACTTTTTGGAGCTACTCTTTCTTTTGCAGGAGAGGAAATTTATTACGATACTGGCTATAGTATGGGGTATGCAAATAAACCCGGAAGCTGAGGTGGTTGCTCGGTTGATTATTGGGCTGTGAGGTTCACACCCACAAGTAATTGCCAGATTATATCAGCAAAAATCTATTCTTATACAACTCGAGGTGACCCCAGAACTTGTACTCTATTTATTTGGGATGATAATAACGGCAATATAGGTACAGAAAGAGCTAAACAAGCTTTTATACCTTCCAAAGAAGCAAAATGGGATACAATTAATTTTACAACACCTATCAGCGATAGTAACGATTTTTGGGTAGGAATTTTTCTAATTGAACAATGTTACCCGATGGAATGGTTGGGAGCAGATGCATCCTTGGATAATTCAAGTAGAAATAAAACAAAAAAAATTGGAGATCCTTGGCTAAGTAGTCCTTTTTGGCTTCACGGAGATCTTATGATAAGAACAATCGTGGAATATGGTGGTGTTGAAGATCAAGATATTGACGTTGCTCCTGATACATTACATTTCGAAGCTACTGGAGAAGAAAAATCGCTAACTACTATCCTTGAATCTAATGACGCACTACCACGCCCTCTTGGGACAATGCTTATTGATACGGTTAAAACAATGACCGTTAGCAATATAGGTGGTCAAGATCTTGTTGTAACTAACATTTCTTCCGAAGAATCTTGGGTTAAATCAATTAGTCCTACTAACTTTACCGTAATGCCAGGAAGTTCCGAAGTTGTAACCGTGGTAACTGATTACGCAGAATTAGCAAATAATACCTATTATGGACACTTAAGTATTGCATCTGACGACCCGGACGAAAATCCATACCTTGAACCAATCAAATTTATAGTTAATTATGTCGGTACGGAAGAAACAAATTTTGCGAAAGACACTCTATTGCTCGTATGCCACCCGACTATATACAGTTACTTCACAAATATTAGTTATACGATTCCTGATATGGTTAAAGGTAAAGTATCTTTGAAGATCTACGATACAGCAGGTAAGTTACTCAAAACAATCGTTGACGAAGAACAAAGAACCGGACTTCATAATCTATCGGTTGATATGAGTAAATTTGGCAAGGGTATTTATTTTGTAACTCTCAAAACAGAGAGCAAACAAATATCAAATAAGATTATTCAGATACGTTAACTTGCTACTGTTTTCTAACAGAACCCACGGAACACTGTACTTTCTGTGGGTTTTTTATTAAAAATTGGGATACTCTTGTTATTTAGGAAAATACTACTCTTTGGAATTCAATTTGTTCGCACACCCAAGCTGGAATCCTCTATCAAAAGCAGTCATATTGATAGGAATAAATTTCTTTTTGCTAATAGACTCCAACGTTTCTTTAATATCTTTACATTCAAATGGAATCAGTCCTGTACCTACGGAATATCCTATGAGAACGATGTTGGTAGTAAGTGCTGACCCTATTTTCAGTGCTTCGCTATTTGCATCAAACGTCTTAAATATAATTCCTTTCTCTTTCAGATGACTCAATATCTTTTTGTCAAAAGTACTTTTTCCTACTGTGTTTGCAAAGCATACACCGCTTTTTTGAAGAAACTTCAACGTCTTATAAGTTTCGTTCTTTTCAAATGAATATAAAATATCTGCACTATTTTCCATTATAAGAGGCCCATAAAAATCTCCGAGTTTTAGATGGGCAATCACGGAACCACCACGTTGGCTCATCCCATGAGTTTCTGAACTAATGACATTGAGTCCTAATTTTAATCCCAATTCGGAAAACAACTTTGAAGCAAACAATATTCCTTGTCCACCAACTCCTGCTAAAATAATTTGTGTTTGCATAGCTTATTTCTTCTGAGAAACAATTGCTCCTGTTGGACACACTTGCATACATATACCGCAATCAGAGCAAAGCTTTCGGTCTATTTCAACTTTTGTTTCCTCTGCATTTAAAACAAGTGCAGGGCATTCGAAAAATTTAATGCAGTATTGACATCCGGTACAATCATCCGTAATATCCACAGGATTTTTTATAATTGCTTCAGGATATCGGATAAGACAAGGATGTCTTGCAATAATTACTGCAATTTGTTTCTCCTTTTGAGTGTATTCTCTTGCTTCTTTAAGTATTTTTATAATGCCTTCTACATCGTATGGATCAATTGTTTTCACCCATTCAACACCACAACCTACTATCAATTCTTGCAGTGGAACTTTCCTGCCTTCTGTTCCATCTGCGGTTATTCCTATTCCGGGCGTAGATTGCATACCTGTCATTGCCGTGATTTCATTGTCAAGCACCACCAGAATAAAGCTGGCATTATTGTAAACAGCACTAAGGAGAGAAGATGTTCCTGAATGATAAAATGTGGAATCTCCCATAGTCGCAATTATAGGAATATCGTTGTTGTCTTGATTATAAGCATGATAGAATCCACTTGCCATAGTAATTCCCGCTCCCATATCCAATACTGTATCTACAGCATTAAGATTAATCCCCAGAGTATAACAACCTATGTCACTTGTATAGATAGCTTTTGGAAATGTTTTTCTTATGGCGAAAAAAGCAGCTCTTTCCGGACAACCAGGGCAAAGAGTAGGTTTACGAATCGGAAGATCAAGTTCTTTTATCAGTAGATTGAGTTTCTTGTCCGATGTTATTTTAATATCTGTTATTCCAAGTTCTTTTAATGTTTTTTGAAGTATATTACAAATTGTTTCAGGAAGCAATTCACCTTCAATTGGAACATGGTTTGTGAACCTTCCCAGTAATTTGCTCTTATCAATAATCTGAGATTCAATAACAGTATCAGTTTCTTCAATTAGCAATACTTTCTCATGTGCGTTAATAAAGTTTGTAACTTTTGCGTGTGGAAGTGGGAATGGAGTGCCTATTTTCAGAACATCAATATCCAGAGCAAATTGTTTCATAATATCCATCAACGCAACAAAACTTGCACTACAAGTAATAATACCCAATTTAGTTTCCTTCTGCACAGATTCATAATTCCATTTATTATCTTCAAAGTATTCCTGTATTTCACATAACTTTTTGTTCAATTCGCGATGTAAATCCAATCTGTATCGTGGCGTAGCAGCCCAACGATGAAGGTCTTTCTGAAAGTCTGCTTTTCTATCAATTTTTTGAATGGGAGAAAACACCACACTTTGTTTAGCATGAGAGACTCTGATTGTAGATCTCAGAATAACCGGAATTTTGTATTTTTCCGAGAGATTAAATGCAGCTTTCACCATTTCTTTAGCTTCTTGTGGCGTTGAAGGATCGTAGCAAGGTACTTTCGCAAACATAGCATAGAAACGAGAATCCTGTTCTGTTTGGGATGAATGAGGACCCGGGTCATCACAACTTACGACAACAAACCCACCCACAACACCTGTATAAGCTGAACTCATAAGCGAGTCTGCAGCCACATTTAAACCAACTTGTTTCATACAGACAACACTTCGTTTACCTGCCCAACTTGCTGCCAAAGCTTGATCAAAAGCAATTTTTTCGTTAGCTGACCATTCTATGTATGTGTTCAGTTGTAACTGTTTTTTGAATTTTACGATTGCCGGAATTATCTCAGAACTCGGCGTACCGGGATAAGAAGTAACTATATGACACCCGGCTTCAACTATACCTCGTCCTATTGCCTCATTCCCAAGCAATATTCTTGTTTCAGTCATAATACGGATTATTCAGTTATTCTTGGAAGCAATTTACTTGCAATTCTATCTGCCATATCTACTAAATCTTCTCTCTCTCCACCCGAACTACTTTCTATTTCCTTTGCTATTACTTTAGTTGTTTCAACATCAATGACCTGACAGGTAATATTTACTTTGTCGCCTACTCGTGTTACTTCACCGGTTACCACAAGCTTCACTCCTGCAAATTTACCTATCTTAGCATAATCTGCTACTGTAAAATCTTCTTCTTTTTTGCCAATATTTGCCTCATTCATAGCATCGCTCAACTTATTACTTTTTATTGCCTTGAATTTATCCGTCTTAACAAACCCAGCTTTTATATATCCGCTAATTTGTGTTCCGTGTTTATATTCTCTTGCTTCACGAGTTAATTCTTCAAATGCAAATACCCAGAAAAGAGTTTTTTCATCTTCTTTCATACTGGTTATTGGAGCAAAATCTATGTTTAGTTCTGAAATCACTTTTTCTGTAAGGTCTAATCCTTCTTTTGTATATACAACTCCCGTTGATGCTACGTCAAATACTATCGTATAATCTTCTTTTTCTCCAAGTTCTTTTAAAATTAAATTTACTTTATCAATAAAGGGTTTCATTATATCGACATTCTTTTGTTTTGCTAATCCTTCTTGCCCCCATATTTTTTGAATGAATGCCTCATATTCTAATTGTAGCTTTTCTATATCTTGTCGTTTCCTTAGTCGAACTTTTTCTGAAAGCATAAGACTTTGTGAATCAAATTCTTTTATTGAACTCTCAATCTTTTGCTTTTTTGCCATAGCTTCTTCCTGCCATTTAGCAAGTTCCTTCTCAAGTTTTTGTTTAAGCTCATTCTTCCCTCTATATTCTTCAAGAATTTTATTCGAATCTATATACCCTATTTTTGTATCACCTGAAAGAGTCATCGGAGAAAGCATCAAAAGCAGAAGCAACCCTCCGCTTGCAATCTTTTTGAAGTATGTAGAAGTTTTTTCTGTACTCTTCCTGAAACCAATAATAGATATATCTTTATTCATCTTGTCCTCCTTTTATTTTTTTGTCAATTTTCTTAAGCCTATAATTTGTTTCAACAATCGTATCCTTAGTTACTTACTTGTCAATAATATTTTATCTGAAAATCCTTCAAAGATTTAAGAAATAAACTTGAGTTTGATTTAATCAGTGTTGATACAGTCAAAACTTTCCTTTTTTGCTGTATTGATTATAGTTTTTTCTCCCAGGGTCCATCATATTCAACTTTTGTTTCGCAAATTCTTCGCATCGGACGCTCGCGAGTCATTTCTTCATAAACCTGAGCAACTAATCCTGCTGCTCTTGAAAGTAGGAAAAATGCTTTTCCAACACGAAAATCAAATCCGAGATCCGAGATAACAGCTCCAATTGCTCCATCAACATTTATTGGGAGCAGTTTTTGCTTGTTTTTGTTTATCTCTTTTTCTATTGCAAGTAAGAGATCTATATGGCAACCTTTAATTTTAAATTCTTCGGCAAGTTCAAATAATCTCTTGGTTCTTGGGTCTTTTGTATGAATACGATGTCCAATTCCCGGCATTCTTTTCCCTTGTGCTTTCAACTCAAAAAGTAATTTTGGAGCTATTTCTTGAGATTTGCCCTTTTTTGCCCATTCTTGTAAGATTTGAGCACATTGCTCAATTGCTCCACCATGAACATCTCCAACCGCAAGAAGACCACCCGCTACTGCTGTTGGGAGTGGAACTCCTGCCGATGCAATTATCCGTGAAGCAAGAGCAGTAGGAGGTGTAGTGCCATGGTCAACTGAGGATGTAAGAATCGCGTCAATCATTTTACCTTCAGCTTCACTGGGTAATTTCCCTTTGAGCAAAAGAAAAATAGTATGCGAGAACGGAACCCTACCCATTAGATCTTCCACCGCATAGCCTTTTACAACAATGTGATTTGGTTCAATCTTTGTAATTCCTGTCTTCCACATATTCTCCTCCCCTTTTTCTCTACCTGGCTTTAACCAAGAGTTCAATTACATTTTCTTTTTTTTTGGAGCAATTTTTAATTGCGATTTATATTATCGCAGATAGAATCTGCTCCTACACAAGTTATTCAATATCTTTCCTTTTTGGAGTGCAAAAGCTTGCTTTTGCATCTTTTGCACCTATTTCGCAGTAGCAAACTACTGCACTCCATATTTGCAGGAAATAAACTCCTTCTATACAGTCTTTCATCAACCCCCAAAAACCTGCTTTCAATTTCTTTTAAGCTCTTGGATGAGCTCGAGTGTATATTTCTTTTAATCTTTCCGGAGTTATATGAGTATAGATTTGAGTAGATGAAATTGAGCGATGTCCAAGCAACTCTTGAACTGTACGAAGATCACATCCATGATCCAAAAGATGAGTGGCAAATGTATGACGAAGTGTGTGCGGGCTCATTCTTGTAAGGTCTGCTACCATTCGGATATGACGATTAACAATGCGATATAAGCTTCGTTCCGAAAGTCTTTTTTTATATTTATTTAAAAAGACAGGCCCTTCGTGAGCTCCTCGCTCATCAAAATATTTTCGTAAACTCACCAAAGCTTTTTTGGGCAAAGGCATTATGCGCTCACGACTTCGTTTCCCAAGAACTTTTATTGTCTCATTTATAAAGTTTATATCTTCTAAATTAAGTGCCGTTAATTCAGATGCTCTTATTCCTGTCCCATAAAGAACTTCAAGAATCGTTCGATCTCTTAAAGAAAGTCCTTTGAGATCAAATAGTTTTTCCGTATCTCGTTCCGTTAGGAATGATGGAATTTTATGCTTAAGCTTTGGAGCATGCAAATCAAGGCAAGGGTTTTGTTGAATAATTTTTTTATTTAATAAAAATTTAAAAAACGAGCGAAGCGCCGAAAGTTTTCGTGAAATTGAACTACGATCGTAGTCCCATCGCATAAGACTGCCGAGCCAATCTCTGATATCTCTCTTGCTGATTTGAGATGCTGGTTTTTCTTTGAGAAATTCGGCAAATTCTTTAAGGTCTATCTGGTAATTTCTTGTTGTATGCGAGGAAAATCCTTCAGCGTTTAAATGCTCAATGAATTTTCCAATCTCTTCTTTCATATCACTGTAATAATATAATCAAAGAGATGATTTGTCAAGAACTTATGATTCTAAAAATTTTAATAGTTGAAGAATTATGGGATAGAATACTCTATGAGATTTTCCTGAGTATTATTGAATGTTCGTTCTGTCATTCCTACATCTTGACGATACCACTCATAATAAATTGTAGTATCACAATAAGTACCAAAATTATTAGAGCTACGGCTTTTAATTAGCTTAACCCTAATTTGGTAATCATCGGATTTTAAAGCAATAACTGCATACTTAACTTGTATAATAGTTAGAATGGTATCTTCTAATATACATTTTTTTTCTTCAAATGTATAATCCTTCATATCGTCAAGAACAAAAGGAAAGTGCAACCAAGGAATCCAGCAAGTTATAATTGTATCTTCTTCTCCATTCACAAAGATAGTCTCACAATAAAACTTATCAATTCTTCGTGTAGATTCCCACCAATACTCCGGATAACCATTCCGTTCAAGAACCCAAGCTTCTTTTTGGAAAAGTGGTTCAGTTCCCATAACCTTAAGGGTAATCGTATCCTCTGAATCAGATTGAAAGTAAACCCAAGTATTTTCTTCTGCAAACGGAAAGTAATTAGTGCCGGCACGTTGAAGCAAAGGATCGTGGCTACACCCGAGTAAAAGCAACAAATAACAAATTATAGATGATAAATAATAAGCGTGTTTCACAAATTTACTCCTATATTCAAGGTAAGTGAAATACCTTTCGGAACAGAATAATAAGAAATTTCTGGGGTTAGAATCCCGGAGTTACCACATTTAATAGGAATATGAACCCCAATATATGAGCACATATTATGATTGAATTCAGTTCCAGTATCTGAAGATTTTTTAATAATGTATCCCCCAACTCCAAAGTTCAGATAAAGGTTTTTATATGTTTTGATTTTTATTCCTCCGGTTAGCTGAAAAATATTTACTCTGAAATCATCTTCGTGGAAGTCAAGCAATTTTAAATGCTCAACTATTTCTAATTTAGGTAATGCATGGAATTCACAAATTATACGAAGCTCTTGTCCCGTTGGGCATACAGTAGATAAATTTCCAAATGGAGCAAAAAAACCAAGCCCGATAGCTATTATATTCAATAGTATTAAGAGTGTTTAGTCTACCTGAATTTCTATTACTTCATAAACTTCAATTATGTCTTCTTTTGCAAGTTTTATATTTTCCTTGAACCCGATTCCACACTCAAGCCCTTCGGAAACCTCTTTAACCGGATTTTTAATTCGTTTCAAGGAGTCAATAATTCCGTCATGTACTATTTCGCCATCTCTTTTTACTCTCGCTCTCGCTCCGTTAATTATTTTTCCTTGCAAAACTTGGCATCCATTAATAAATCCAACATTTGATATTTTGAATATTTGCTTAATTTCCGCCCTACCAATTTCATTTTCCTCATACTTTGGCGGAAGAAGTCCTTTTAATGCAAGTTTTATCTCATCTATTGCCTCGTAAATTATATTATAAGTTCTGATTTCTACACCTTTTTCACGAGCAAGATTAGATGCGGTTGGATTTGCACCGATATGATAAGCTATTATTATAGTACCGGAAGAAGCAGCGGCAAGCAAAACATCTGACTCATTAACTTCTCCTACCGAACAATGAATAACTTTAACTCTTATTTCTCCTTTTGCCAAATGCTCAACAGAATCAGCAAGCGCCTCTATAGAACCAGCGACATCACCTTTTATAACAAGCTTAAGTAGTGTTATTTCACCGGTTTCGAGTTGTTGTTGAATAGTTTCCAGAGTAGGTGAACGCCTAAATCTATCAAGTTCTCCGCGAGTTGATTCTCTTCGTTTTTTTGATATTTCGCGAGCAAGAGCTGTATCCTTAATCACTCTAAAAATATCCCCTACTTCTGGTGGACTATCAAACCCTACAATTTGAATAGGATCTGACGGATAAGCTTTAGATTTCTTTTTTCCCCATTCATTATGAAGAGCACGCACTTTACCTGAAACATTTCCGGCTACAAGTGGATCCCCAAGCTTTAATGTCCCTTGCTTAACAATAACAGATGCAACAGGACCTTTTCCCTTATCTAACTTTGATTCTATAATTACACCTTTTGCAAAAGTATCATAGACTGAACGCAGTTCAAGTATTTCCGCTTGCATAAGAATACCCTCTAATAGTTCGGATATTCCTTGCCCGGTTTTTGCAGATATTGGATAGGAAAGAACATTCCCTCCGTGTTTTTCTACAACTACATTATGTTTCAGAAGTTGCAATTCCGTTTCCCCTACATTAGAAGTTGGAAGATCGATTTTATTAATTGCAATGATAATAGGAACATTCGCATCTCGTGCATGATTTAAGGATTCAATTGTTTGGTTTTTCATGCCTTCGTCTGCGGAAACAACCAATACAACTATATCCGTTACTTTAGCACCACGTGTACGCATCGCCGCAAAAGAATGATGACCAGGAGTATCTACAAAAGTAATGTACTTATCATCTCCGACTTTAACTTTATAAGCTCCGATATGTTGAGTTATTTTACCTGCTTCTTGTGCAACCACATTTGTATGTCTTATATAATCAAGAAGAGCTGTTTTTCCATGATCCACATGCCCCATAATCGTTACTACCGGAGAACGATGTTCTCCTTCTGTAGAATCTAAACTCTTTTCTTCTTCGTGATAAGTTGGTGCAAGTTTTGTCTCATAATCATATTCAGCTGCGATAGTAGCCGCAGTATCGAAATCAAGACGGTGGTTAATAGTAACCATTAATCCAAGCTTTAAACATTTTGAAATAAGATCAACGGGATCTGTTTGAAGGAAGTGTGCAAGCTCTCTTACGCTGGTAAATTCAGAAAGAATCAATTTCTTCTCCTGTTTTACCTCCACAACTCTCACTTCCTTTTTATATTTTTTAGTGCGTTTTCCCATTTCAATTTTAGTCATTGTTTCGCGAAGCCTTACTTTTGCTCTTGCTTTTTCTCTTTCTTGTTTTTCATTTTTTTCGCGAGGAGCTTTGAATTTAGCTCTTATTTTCCTTTTCTCAAGCTCCTGAAGCTTCATATCTTTTATATTTTTCTTAAGTTGTTCCTTGCACGCATCTATCATTTTTGGTGAAATAGGAGCCATAGGACCTTTGGCATCAAATCCTAATTTCTTCAAAAGCGATTGCAACGCTGTACTTGAAAGACCTAACTCTTTTGCTACTTCGTGTATACGTTTCATTATTCTATTATTTTTTTAGCTATATTAAATATTTGGGTTGCTCTTTTTTTAGCTATTCCCGGAAGCTTGATAAGCTCCGGTATTCCTTTATTTATTATATCCATTGTTGTAAGAAATTCATTCGCAATAAGTATTTTTTTAATAGATTCCGGGATTTCTGCAATCAACGCAACGCCTTTATTTTTAAATTCTTCCTCAGAAATTATATCTATTTTAAGAGCTAAAAGCTTAGATGCAAGCATTGCATTTTGCCCATTTTTTCCTATTGCCTTTGGCAAGTCTTCGTTTTTAACTACAACACTGATTTTCTTTTCATCAAGATTGATATCTTCATGCAAGATGTTAACCCCGGAAAGAGCTCGTGACGCAAGGACAAGAAGTTCTTGTGAATATTGAACCACATCTATTCTTTCGTTATTTAATTCCCTCACAACCGCTCGGATCCTTGAGCCTTTTGTACCAACACAAGCACCTACAGGATCTATTTTAGGATTGGTTGATGTTACAGCTATTTTAGCACGGATACCTGGAATTCTTGCAACTAATCTTATTTCAACAATACCCTCTTGAATTTCAGGAACTTCTTGAATGAACAATTTCCTTAAAAAATCAGGATGCGTTCGAGAGAAAAGCACTCTTCCACTGGGTGTTACCCCAAGAATATATGCCTTGATATTATCTCCTTGATAATATTTTTCGTCTGGTATTCGCTCTCTAAAAGGAATAATACCCTCAGCATTTTTTAATTTTATGATAATCTCATGCCTGTCTATTTTTTGCACCACACCTGTTTCTATTTTGCCAATTCTTGTAAGATATTTTTCTTGAACTTTTTCTTTCTCTTTAGTTCGTATTTTCTGTTGTATCAAACTTTTAGCTAATAAAATTGAATTTCTGGTAAGTTTGTCAAATGGGAATTCAATATTTATTTCGTCTTTCAATTTACATTTCTCGTCTAATTTCTGAGCATCTTTAATAGTTATTTCGTATGCAGGATTAACTACTTTGTTTACTATCTTTTTTGTGAGGAATACTCCAATAGCACCACTACTATTTAAAGCAACATCTACTTGCGATTCTTCGCCAAAATCGTTTCTTGCTATTGCATCAAGAGTTTCTTGGATAAGCTCAACTATAAACTCTTTTGGTAGCCCACGATCCCGAGCCATTTGCGTGATAGCTTCTACTATAGTCATTTTTTATAAATATTACTAATTTATGAACTCTGAGTTCATAAGTTTTAACGCTTCCTCCACCACTTCTTCTTTTTTCACATTTTTAGAAATTGCCCCGTCTCTGCTTTTTATTTCTACATTGCCGTTTTTAAGTGAACGTTCTCCGACTATGATTTGTAATGGTATTCCTATGAGGGAAGCGTCTTTAAACTTAACTCCAACGCTTTCATCTCTATCGTCCATAAGTACTTCGGTTTTTTCTCTAAGAGCAGACCATATTGTTTCTGCCGTGTTTTTCACTTCTGGTTTTTCTATATTTAATGGAATTACAAGTACTTTATAAGGGGCTATTTCTGATGGCCAGATTATTCCATCTTTATCCTGATGAGTTTCAATTACACTCATCATTATTCTTTCAGGAGATGTGCCGTAACTTCCCATAACAATTGGTTTTTTTTCTCCAGTATTATCTAAGAAAAAAGCTTTCATTAAAGTTGAATATTTAACTCCAAGGTTGAAGATGTGTCCTATTTCAATAGAATGTTTGATATTGAGAGAAGCACCACAACTCTCACATTTATCTCCATCATTTACGAGTTTTAAATCCACATATTTATCCACTTTTAAATCTCTTTCAATATTCACACCTTTAAAATGATACATATCCTCATTAGCACCGGTGATAAGTCCTTTTTTAGACCCAAGAGCAGTATCGGCAAATGTTCTGATTTTTGTTTTTAAACCTATGGGACTTATATACCCGGAAGATGCTCCCACAATGGTTTTGATTTCATCGGGAGTAGCTGCTCTTGCATTTCCTAAATTTCCGAGTTTTTCATCACTAAGTTCGTGTTCTCCATCAAGAAGTAAAAATATAGGCTCTTCATCAATTAGATAAAGAAGACTTTTCATTAATTTTGTTTTGGGCACCTTTAAAAAGCCAGAAACCTTTTCTATGCTTCCTTCTATTGGAGTATGGATTTTTTCAAGAGGTTCATCCGAGAAATTCACACCATTATTTCGAGAAACTGCCACCTCGTGATTTGCTTTGTAGCCACATTTTTCGCAAACAACAACCGTATCTTCTCCGTCTTCAGAAAAAGTCATAAATTCCTCTGATAGACTACCTCCCATAAGCCCACTTGACGCTTTTACAATAATAAAGTCAAGTCCACAACGTTTAAATATATTGCTATAAGCTTCTCGATGTAAGGCATAATTACTTTTAAACATCTCATCATCCGTGTCAAAAGAGTAAGAATCCTTCATAATAAACTGTCTTAATCTGAAAAGCCCCCCCCTTGGTCTAATTTCATCCCTAAATTTTGTCTGGATTTGATACCAGATTTGAGGAAGGTCTTTGTAAGAAGTTATCTCTTTGCGAGCGATTTCTGTTATTACTTCTTCATGAGTTGGTGCAAGACACATATCTCTATTTTTTCTGTCCTTAAGCTTAAACATCTCTTTCCCGTATTCATCCCATCGCCCTGTTTCCTTCCAAAACTCGCTTGGAGTTAGAGCAGGGAGAAAAAGTTCTTGTCCGCCTATTTTATTCATCTCTTCCTTAATTATATTTATTATGTTTGAAAGAACTTTCCACCCAAACGGAAGATACGAATAAACGCCACTAACCAACGGTCTTACCAGTCCGGCTCTTATTGAGAGCGAATGCGAAACATTCTCTACGTTTTTAGGCTTCTCTTTAAGAGTAGGGATCAAAGCTTTGCTCCACTTCATTTTTATTTACTTTTTAAATCAGACATTCTCCAAAAAACCACTCAATGTTATTAAAAACCTGGGGCATTGTTCCATATTAAGAACCCCAGGTTTTTGAAAAATTTATTCTTTTTTCTTTTCTTTTGATTTTTTCTCTTCTTTTTCCGTTATTTCTTCTACTGCTTCTTCCTCAAACTCTTCTTCTTTTTTCTCCAAAAGATTTTTCTCGTCTTTTATTTTGACAAGTACAGTATATATAAGAGTTTGTCCAGAACCCCAGATGCTGATTCCATAAGCAATAACAAAAAATGCTATGGAATAAAGTCCAATACCAACCAAAAATCCACCAACCCTTTCTGCCCAGTTTCCTGGCATCCAAGATTGGGAATAAATTAAGACCGGGGCTATACGACCAACTATACCCTCAAGCCACTGAATTGCTGGGCAAGGAGATAAATAACACATTCCGTTTGCCCACATTGTCTCCCACCAAGAGTGAGGAACTCCTGCTACCATTCGCGTTCCAGCCCAAAGACCTGCAGACCAATGAAAAAGTACGAGAGCTGTTTTCATAAGCCATCCTAATATCCATATTCCGACAAAACTACAAAACCCAACAAATACTTCCCACAATACAATTCTCCAAGTTTGGTCATTTAAACAACTGAATAGTTCAAAAAGAGTATCAAATGTATCAGATTCTGTGGTAGCTCCGACAGTTGGGCTTAAGAAGAAAGACAATACAAAAACAATCGCAAGGTAAACTACAAAAAGCGCACCAAAAGCAACAGGCACAAAGAATATACCCGCAAGCAATTGTCCAACATAAGGTATTCTTCCGATAAGTCCGCACACAAAACCAACCAATATAAGAGCACCTATGAAAATCGCGAGTGTTACAGGAGATAAAATTATAGCTTTCCATTGTTTACAAGAGTATCTTAGAGCATCCGTAACTTCATAGAACTCATCTCCACGTAATTGCTCAAAAGCAAGCTTTGAAATAGCACCAATCGCAAGAAAATTTGTTACCAAAAACAATGCTATTCCAACTGCCCATAGAATCCAGCCATACCACATAAGATGTGTCTCTCCTATAAC
>JAUVIV010000151.1 GCA_030592575.1 bacterium
GTTTTGTTGATTTATTAAAAGTATCATCTATTACCTGAAAAATCGGATTATTTTGCTCTGTATCCATGGGCCTATTTTTAGTTTAGTTTCATTGATGCAATGTCGTCTCTTAATATAAAGCATAACGTCTGTCTAAACGACATATTGCGTTTAGTATGCCATATTGGGTTGATATACGAATAAATCATTCGTTTATTTTTTCCTTATCTGAAAAAATGATGTCAGCTGGAGTAATAATGTTTTGAAGATTTTTTGTGGATACGTGCGTGTAAATTTCAGTTGTTTTTGAGCTACTGTGACCAAGCAATTCTTGAATATATCTGAGATTAATACCTTGTTCCAAAAGATGAGTTGCAAAAGAATGTCTTAGTGAATGAACTGTAAACGGTTTACTTATTCCTGCTTTTTTCAGATTTGCCTTAAAAATATTCTGCACTGATTTTGCAGAATATTGCTTTCCCTCTTTTATACTTTCAAAAAGCCAAACATTCGGTTTATAGCTTTGATAATAATCTCTTAAAACCAATAAACAGGTTTTTCCTAAAATTGTAGTTCTATCCTTTTTTCCTTTACCTCCTCTTATATGAATTAACATTCTATCACTATCAATGTCCACAATTTTTAAATTCAATAGTTCTCCTAATCGTAATCCACCAGAATATATAATATGCAAAATTGCTTTATGCTTTATATTAGATATAATGGATAGAAGTTTGTAAACTTCGTTTTTGCTCATTACTTTTGGTAGAGTTTTTGGTCTTTTGGGTCTTGGTAAATCATAAACTATTTTTGGTTTTCCCAAAACTTTCTCATAGTAGAATTTGATAGCATTTATAAATTGTGATTGAGCAGAGTAAGAGAAATTCTTTGTTTTGACCATATCATAAAGATAAGATTCAATTCTTTCCTGTGTAATTGTTCCTACATCTTCACTTTTGAAATGATTAGAAAATAAATTCAAATAATGTAGATAAGAGCGTTGTGTATTTATTGCATAACCTAATAAAGTTAATTTTCTTTCAGCAGATTTTAATATATTATTTCCCATCCCTTAATTTTACTTTTCAATCAATAATCTTTTTACAATATTCTTAAAATCTTCTTGATTCAGAAAAAACTCAAAAAAACTTAACTTAAGAAACAACTCGGTTAATCGTTGACTTGTCTATAACAAGTTCTGCTCGCTGAGATATTTGAAGAGTTGCAGTATCTTTTTCCAATTTAAGTATCGTTCCGTGTATTCCGGTAGCAGTTACTACTTTGTCTCCTTTTTTTAAATTTGAAATCAATTCTCGGAGTTTTTTCTGCTGTTTTCGTTGAGGCATTATCATAAAAATGTAAAATATTACAAATATAAGAATAATAGGCAGAAAGGTAGCAAGCATTCCTCCGCCTCCGCTTTGTTCTCCACCTTGAGGTGGTGCCATTGCATAAAGTAGGTTCATAATAGTTCTGGCTTGAAAACCCAAATTTCTTGCTCTGAAGGAAGTATAATTTCAGTAGTAGAAATTTCGAGTTTTTTTACCCTTGGTTTATTGTTTATAAATTCATCAATTTTAACAATTGGAAAATCAATACTTGAAGTTTTATAATGCATAGGAATAACAAGCTTTGGCTCAAGGAAGTTTACGATTTGAGTTCCTTCTTCTGCTCCTATGGTATAAGCTCCTCCAACCGGTACAAAAAGAACATCTATTTTACCAATCTGGCTTTTATGTTCCGGTGTAAGCAAATGCCCAAGATCTCCAAGATGACAGAAAGTAGTTCCATCAGCCGTAAATACAAAAACATTATTGTTTCCTCGTTCTGAACCCTTTGTCTCATCGTGATAGGTAAATACTCCTTTGAAATCTATTCCGGATACAGTAGTAGTTTCTTTCACAATAGTTGGACTTCCGGGAATATCCTGCGTATAATTATGGTCTGAATGCTCGTGTGATATCAAAACTATATCACAGGGGTTATTTATTGGCTTATATCTGACTTTACCTTCAAAACCACCTGGTTCATAAGGATCTATAATTATTCGAACTCCGTCATTTGTTTCTAATAAAAAACTTGCATGTGCAAGATATTTAACTTTCATTGTAACCTCCTTTTTTTAACCTAATCTTTAAATGTAGCTTGTCAATGAAAAAAGTATTGACAGGAGAATAGTTATAAATAATAGTAAGACAGTGTTAAAAATTAAGATATATAGAAACCATAGAAGTTACAGATTTTTTTAGAATCTTTGTGGTTAATTTTTGCTAATACTAAGTTGAGGAGGAAAAATGGGTGTAAATTGTGCAATGCTTGACAGGAGAAGCGTAAGGGCTTATGAGCCAAGAGAAATTCCGGAAGAGAGCTTAAATGAAATACTTGAGGCAGCTCGTATTGCTCCTTCTGCAGCTAACCGACAGTTATGGAAGTTTGTTGTAATCAAGGATGAAAAGCGAAAGCAAGCAATTGCAAAAGCAGCAAAAGAGCAAGGATTTATTAGTGAAGCTCCTGTTATAATTGCAGCAGTAGGACTTCAACCTGAGCATCTTATGGGTTGTGATGTTCCAGCGTATGCAGTTGACCTTGCTATTGCAGTTGACCATATGACATTGCAGGCAGTTGAACTTGGACTCGGGAGTTGTTGGATAGGAGCATTTTCACAATCTGAAGTCAGACGAATACTTAATATCCCTGATGAATATAAAGTAGTTGCTCTGTTACCAATAGGTTATCCTGCTACCGGTGGTGGTCCCAAGATTCGGAAATCTCTTAAAGAGATAGTGTGTTACGAGACATTTAAATGAGTTGTTTGGATTGAAGATTCAAGATTAAAGGATGTTTGTACACATATTTACACTGATTGGAAAGAATTTTCACCGCAGAGACGCAAAGAACGCAGAGAAAAAACTTGAACCATAGATTAAACAATAAACACGAACTTATCACGAATATTCACAAACACTACACGAACAAAAGCTAACAGAACACGAGTTTTTTGGGACATGGATTTTTGCAAAACAAAATAATTACCGTAAAGACGCAAAGGACGCAGAGAAAAGAAAATTTTTGTTTGTATAGTATTCAAAGGTGTTCGTGTTAAAAGTCTTTTTTTTGAACCACAAAGGGCACAAAGTTCACAAAGATAAAAATCTTTTCTTGACTTTTTTAAATGGAGTCACAAGTTCAATGACAAAGTGCAACGCTCTGATATAATGACAAGAGAAGAAAGGAGGTCAGAGCAAAATGCACAGGAAATACAAACATTTAACAAAAGAGGAGCGAGATATACTTGCTGTCCTA